>NZ_JAKOEM010000006.1:0-205511 GCF_022321465.1 Ruegeria alba
GCGCGGTCGTCTTGTCATGGTCTTCTCCTCGCTCGCAGCATCATGCTGCTGTTGCGCGGAAAATCCACTTATCCCGGCTGTTCAGTTTTCCGGAACCGTCTCTCTTCAACAAGTGGCAGAAACTCAGTCAAGAAGTGTGCTTTGGGGGTGAATTTAGAATCGACTACGAAGAAAGGGCTTACTTGAAGTGATATTCAACAAGAGCGCAGAAGCAGATGAACCACCGGCAGAAACTACCCAACCGCGACTGGCTGACCAACCCCAGACGGGGCGGGAGTGCGAGGGGACGCGACTGCACAAAACGTTCCGGCGGATGCTGGACGATCCGAAAACGACTCCGGAGCAGAAGGACGAGGCACGGCGGAATATCAAGAAGATCGACTCCCTAGTGAACGCCAAGCGCCGGAAGGCCAAGCCGAAACAGTAGATCCTCTTGTCACGCGTCGGCAGGCTCGTGACGAGATCAAGCACTCGGGCACGTTTTCAACGTAGTGGCGCTGCCAATTTACTACTATCCCGGCCTATTTTCGACTCGCCTACGAGCGCTTGCTTATGTACGCGTCTCAGAAAGCAAGATGGGCTGTATACCATCAACAGAAAAGGGGACTAAAAGGGGGATAAGACCACAAGCCAGGCATCCAATATATTGATTTAAATAAGATATCTGAAACAAGATGGTGCCCCCACACGGACTCGAACCGCGGACCTACTGATTACAAATCAGTTGCTCTACCAGCTGAGCTATAGGGGCAACAGGACCCGATTAATCGCAGGTCGGTTCGACTTCAAGATGGAAATCAAGGCCCATTGAGGAAAATCTCCGACAGTGTCCCTGCCGCAAGCGTTTGACTGCCTTGCACCTAGCTTGTAGTCAGGGAACTATCTGTTTGTTTTTCATAAGGAAGCCCGGCAAACGATGCAGGTGGTATTCCATACTGGCTCGCATGGCACCGACGACGATCGTTTGATCAAATGCCTGCTGAGCAACAAAGAGCCGTTCTCTCAGCGTGGCGTTGCCGTTCCGGGGCCGGCACAGTATCGCGCCCTGTTCAAGAAGGTCCTGACCGCGCTGGACGAGGCCGAACCCGAACCGCAGGCGCGCGAGGTGTTGATAGAGGCGATTCTGGATGGTGAGGTAGCCGACCGGGTGATCTTTTCGGATGCCAATTTCTTTGGCTCGCATTGGTCCGCCCTGGGCAAGGGCATGTTCTATCCCCGCGCGGCGACCCGCATGGCGAACCTACAAGCCATTTTTGCCTATGATCAGGTCGAGATGTTCATGTCGATCCGCAATCCGGCGAGTTTCGTCCCCGATGTCCTTGGCGCCCTCCCTGAAAAGGGTGCGGCCGAGGTAATGGAGGGTATGGATCTGCACAAGCTGCACTGGACCGGAATGGTCGAGAGCATTCGCGCCGCCGCCCCGAATGTACAGTTGACCCTTTGGTGCAACGAGGATACGCCGCTGATCTGGGCGCAGATCATCCGCGATCTAGCAGGGCTGGAACATGGCAACAAGATCGTCGGCGGCTTCTCGCTGCTGTCCGAGATCATGTCCAAGGAGGGCATGCAGCGGTTTCGCGCCTATCTGGCCGAGCATCCCGAGCTGAGCGAGATGCAGAAACGCCGGGTCATCGCCGCCTTTTTGGACAAATACGCTCTTGAAGACGCGGTCGAGGAAGAGCTGGACCTGCCCGGCTGGACCCATGAACTGGTCGACCAGCTGACCGAGCTATACGACGAGGACGTATTCAGCCTGCAACGCATTCCGGGCGTGCAGTTTATCGCCCCCTGACCCGTCCGGCTGCGGACGGGCCATCGGGCGCGCGGCTCACGCCATACCCAGCGCCGCCTTGTACATCTCCAGCACCGCCTCTTCTTCGGCGATGTCGTCCTTGTCGCGCTTGCGCAGGGCGACGATCTTGCGCATGACCTTGGTGTCGTAACCGCGCGCCTTGGCCTCGGCCATCACCTCTTTCTGCTGGTCGGCGATGTCTTTCTTTTCCTGCTCCAGTCGCTCGATCCGTTCGATGAACTGGCGCAACTCGCCTGCGGCGATCCCGTAATTGGCGTCTGATTGGGGCTGATCCATCGGTGCGATCTCCATCGGTGCGTTATGCGGCGACGAGCGGGATAACGCGGCGCCGGTTCGCCTGCAAGGATCATTTCCCGCCGGTTGCACCGGATGGGCCGATGCGGTAACGCGGGCGCGCAACTGGCGTAACAGACGGGGCGCGGTCATGCTGTTCGACATCATCATCTGGACGGGCGCCGCCCTGTCGTTGCTTGGGCTGGCCGGGCTGGTCTGGTGCATCCTGCGCGTCAACCGTGCCCGCAAGGCCGGGCTGAGCGACGATGAACTCCGCGCCGCAGTTCAGGCGGTGCTGCCCTGGAACCTGGGTGCGCTGTTCCTGTCCGTCATCGGGTTGATGATGGTGATGGTCGGGATATCGCTGGGCTGAGCGCGGCGCGCTCAGACCGGCATATTGTCGAACCGCGCCTCGACCGCATCCTCGCACAGCGCCGCATCAAGCTGGCGCAGTCGCGCAGGCACTTTCAGCCCATGCTGCCGCATGCGGTCCACGACCCGGCTGAATTCCGGCTGCACCTCAAGCCGGATATTCAGCGGCGCCCCCGTTACCCGTCGCTCCAGACGCTCGGCAGCGTGATATAGATCCTGTGCTGTCATGTGTCTTCTCCCCTGTATCGGAACCGAATCTGCCACAGCCGCGTAACAGGCTTAAGAAATTTCCCAGACATTCGGCCCCATCTCCCGGCCGAAAGGGCGGATATGCCTGTTTTCGTGGCGATTGCCGCATCCTTGCACAGCACCCGTTCGCGCGCATTGACCGACATCAAAACGCCCCGGATATAGAAAAGTGGCACATGGGAGTTGCATCATATTCACAATTTACCATATGATCCAGGAAACCAACAGGAGTCCGTCATGACCCCCTTCGTAAAAGCCTTCTTCGACGAAGCCACCTTTACGGTGTCCTACGTGGTGCGCGAGCCCGACGGCCGCGCCTGCGCCATCGTCGACAGCGTGCTGGATTTCGATCACGCCTCGGGCCGGACCAACACCGCCTCGGCCGATGCGATCGTGGACTACGTCACCGCCGAGGGTCTCAACGTCGAGTGGATCCTCGAAAGCCACGTGCATGCCGATCACCTGTCCGCCGCCCCCTATCTGCAGGAACGGCTGGGCGGCAAGATCGGCATCGGCGCTAACATCACCATCGTGCAGGACACGTTCGGCAAGGTGTTCAACGAGGGCACCGAATTCCAGCGTGACGGCAGCCAGTTCGACGCGCTGTTCCGCGAGGGTGACAGTTTCCATATCGGCCAGATGCGCGGCGACGTGCTGCACACGCCCGGCCACACGCCTGCCTGCCTGACCTATGTGATCGGTGATGCGGCCTTTGTCGGTGATACGCTGTTCATGCCCGATTTCGGCACCGCGCGATGCGACTTCCCCGGCGGTTCTTCGGCGACGCTCTACCAGTCGATCCAGAAGATTCTCGCCTTGCCGGATGAAACCCGAATTTTTGTCGGCCATGACTACAAGGCGCCGGGACGCGATGAGTACGCCTGGGAAACCACCGTGGGCGAGCAGAAGGCGCTGAACATCCATATCGGTCAGGGCCGCAGCGTCGAAGAGTTCGTCCAGATGCGCGACGCACGCGATGCCACGCTGGGCATGCCGCGGCTGATCCTGCCCTCGCTGCAGGTCAACATGCGCGCGGGCCAGATGCCGCCGGCCGACGAACAGGGCAATGTCTTTCTGAAACTGCCGGTCAACAAGCTCTGACCGGCGGACCAATCAAGCGCGAACAGGGAACACGGTTAATATGGAAACGGATTGGATTTGGGGGCTGGTCGGCGGGCTGCTGATCGGCACCGGCGGCGCGGTCTATCTGCTGGGCAATGGCCGCATCATGGGGGCCAGCGGCATTCTGGGCGGCCTGATCGACGGCACCGGGCGCGGCAACTGGGTCGAGCGGGCGGTGTTCCTCTTCGGCGTCGTGGTGGCGCCGCTGGTGCTGTGGCCGCTCTACAGCGTCGAGATCGACACGCATGTGACCAGCGATATCTGGATCATCGTGGCCGCAGGCCTGCTGGTCGGGGTCGGCACCCGTATCGCCAATGGCTGCACCTCGGGTCACGGGGTCTGCGGCATCTCGCGGTTCTCGCTGCGTGGTATCGTGGCGACCGTGTTCTACATCCTCGCCGGCGGTCTGACGCTGGCGATCTTCCGCCATGTCCTGGGGGTGATCTGATGCGCTTGCTGATTTCTCTGATCGCGGGGGCGCTGTTCGGCGGCGGCCTCTTTGTCTCGGGCATGACCGATACACGCAAGGTACAGGGTTGGCTGGATGTGTTCGGCGACTGGGACCCGACACTGGCCTTTGTGATGGGCGGCGCCATCCTGCCGATGCTGCTGGCCTGGCGCCTGACCGAGGGGCGCAAACCGTTGGCGGGTGGCAGCTTTCCGGCGCTGCCGCGCCCCGAAATGGATCATCGCCTGATCACCGGATCGGTGCTGTTCGGCATGGGCTGGGGCCTGGCCGGGCTGTGCCCCGGACCGGCCATCGCCTCGCTTAGCTATGGCGGGGTTGGCGGGCTGATTTTCCTGTTTGCGATGCTGGCGGGCATGGCGGTGGCGCCCCGCGTCGGCACGCAACTGGACAGGCTCGCGGCAACGGCCTAAGGAGCGGATATGGATATTCGACCGATCACCCCCCGCTACGCCGTCTCGCCGCAGATTTCGGTCGAGGACATTCCCGCCATCGCAGCCGCCGGGTTCACCCGGATCATCTGCAACCGCCCCGATGCCGAGGTGCCGCCCAGCCATCAGGCCGAAGCCATCGGCGCGGCCGCGCGCGCGGCGGGGCTGGATTTCGAGGTGCTGGAACTGACCCATCAAACCATGACACCGGAAAACGTGGCGCGGCAGACCGCGCTGGCCGAGACTGCCAGCGGCCCGGTTCTGGCCTATTGCGCCTCGGGCACCCGGTGTTCCGTGGTCTGGGCGCTGGGTCACTGTGGCGCGCTCGGCGCCGATGCTGTACTGAGCAAGACCTCGGCGGCGGGTTACCCCCTCGACGCGCTGCGCCCCCGACTGGAAGAGATCGCAGCCACGCGGAGCTAGTCCGCTAGCCCAGTCGGATCATCGCGGTTCGGCCACCTCTTCCTCTCGCTGCAACCCGGCCAGTTTCGCTATCTCCGAGGCAACCTTATCGGTGCTCAGCGCCGGAAGGTCGAATTCCGACAGCGCATCCAGATCGTCCACGCCTTCAGACTCGGGATCAATCTCCTCGAAATCTTCAGCAGTCCTGCGCGAGCGGCGGCGTGGCGGCGGCGGATCCGCGTGTTCTAAAATATCTGTGTCTACCTGCGCCTGTGGCGGTTGCGCGTTAGCGGGCCTGTGCGCCAGAAAGTCGTCTGGTGCCTGCTCGATCCGCTTCGGATCGGGTAGTTTCTCGTTCAGGCGCACCGCCCGCATGCCGCGACTCTGGCCCAACCGGGCCAACGCCACCTGGCGCCTCTCGATGGTAACGATCTCTGTCCTGTCAAGCTTGAGCCCCACCAGTGGCAACAGATCACCGGGCTGCATGCCGGCAAAGGCCGCAAGCGGCAAGCGAATACGCGCGATCACCGCATCAAGCTCTGCGCGGACAACACCGAATGCCTCGTCCAGACGCCGTCCCCGGGGCGTGCCCCCCCCCTCGGCGCCAGACAACTCAGCATCGGGGCGGTCGGGCAAGATCAGGGTGATCTGACCCTGAGCTTTACCCCCGCCTATTTCGGCGGTCAGGTCGAAAGCCCGATAACGGTCATATTCCAAAAGCAACAAAAGGGCCCTGCGGCTTTCGGCGCGGGCGCAGAACTCGTATCCAGTCAGACAGGTACGGTCAGCGGGTTGATCCACCATCTCTCTCGCGCGCGGCAGCAGCGCATCTATTAACGGCGCCACCATAGCGGCGTCAGTGCCCGTAAAGGCTCGTTCGACAATCCCGCCTGCCACCACTTGCCCCATGGTCTGCTGTTGCAGAATCGCCGTGACGCAGGCCCGGTCAATACAAGCCGCACCAAGCGCTCCATCCGGCCCCGAGAGCATCAGGTATAGCCGGTCCTCTGCCACCGCGCGCCCCAGCTCGTCCAGTTCACGCCTGGCCTGGGTCGCCCCGATCACAGACATAGCGAGCCCGACCGCCTCATCCGCAGCGCGGGCCAATGCCAGGCGCAGCGCGCGCAGGATCGAGCGGGTATCGCCCTGGCCTTCGTCCCGGGCCAGGGCCAGTTTCCGTTCCAGAACCGTCTTGTTTTCCGCGTCCGTCGCCATCACATGCGTTTCGCCTACCGCTCCGCTTCTGTCTTCAGACAGATGTAGCGCGACAAGCGTTACCAAGCTCTTTACGACGATCTATTGCGCGGCGATTTCCATGCCGACCGGCAGGCTGACACGGAACGCGCCACCCTCCTGCCCCGAGAGATAGCTGACATCACCGCCCAGGCGCTGCATGATCTCGCGGCAAATCGCCAGACCCAGGCCGGCACCACCGGCCTTTTCAGCGCTGACACGGGCAAATTTCTCGAAAACCATCTTGCGGGCATCCAGCGGGATACCCCCGCCATTGTCGATCAGATCGACCACGATCCGCCCGCCCACGTCATGCACGGTGATCGTCAGTTCGGGGTCGGCCGCATCGCAATATTTCTGCGCGTTCGAGATCAGGTTGATGAAAACCTGCGACAGCCGGTCCAGATCGGTGCGCAGCGCAATCCGTTCGGCCCCACGATGGCGCCGCACCCGCAGCGCCCTGTCAGTGCCCGTCAACGCCGTCGCCACGGCGCGATCAAGGATATCGACCAACCGACCCTGCCCCATGTTCAGCGTGACCTGACCGTTTTCCAGCACGCTCAGGTCCAGCAGGTCGTCCAACAGCCGGGTCAGTCGCAGCGCCTCGTCATGGATGATGGTGGCGTAGCGGGTCTTTTCCACCGGCTCTAGTCCGTCGGTATCACGCAGAATTTCGGAAAACGCCCGGATCGAGGTCATCGGCGTGCGCAATTCGTGGCTGATCTGACTCAGGAACGCGTCCTTTTGCAGCGAGATCTGGGTCAGTTTCTCGTTTGCCTCGCGCAATTTACGGGCAGTGCGACTGAGCTCGGCCGATTTCGCCTCGAGCCGGCTGGAATACTCAAGCAGCTGCGCGGATTCATCCGCCACCGCCAGCAGATCCTCGACCGAAACCGAGGAGCCGCCAACGATCTGGCCGATCATCGCATGCGCCGTGGCCGCCCCGACCGAGCCACTGAGTTCCCGCTCCAGCCGCTCCAGAAAGGCCGGGTTCGGCTCGGGCAGATAGGCGCGGCTGCCCTGCGCCACCGCCTCGGAATGAAAGAACTCCTGCGCCTCGCGCGCGCCCATGATGCGCTGCGACATGATCATCAGGTCTTCGCTTTGCGCAACGGACCCGGTCCAGCCCCGTGGCCCGGCGGAATGGTCGAACACGTTGACGAACTGCGCGCCCTGCAACCGCTCCAGCGGACTGGGAAAACTCAACAGCGAGGCGATGCAGAAGGCGGCGGTGTTCAGCGACAGTGACCACATCACCGAATGCACCATCGGGTCGAGCCCGTCGATGCCGAACAGCGCCTGCGGGCGGAGCCACGAAAAGCCGAACAGCCCGTCCTCCATCACCGAGGGCGCGATCACCCCGGCGCCCATTCCGGGCAGCAGCAACGTATAGAGCCAGAGAACGAACCCCACTGTCAGCCCGACCAGCGCGCCGGTCCGGGTGGCGCCGCGCCAGAACAGCCCCCCCACCAGCGCCGGCAGGATCTGGGCGATACCGGCAAAGGCAATGAGCCCGATCGAGGCCAGCGCCGCGCCGCCTCCCGACAGGCGATAGTAGAAATAGCCAAGCGCCAGAACCGCCGCGATCGACACCCGCCGGGCATAGAGCACCACCGAACGCACATCCCCCGAGACCGAGGCGCCGCTGCCCTGGGCGTTCAGCCAGATAGGCATCACGATATGGTTCGACACCATGGTCGACAATGCCATGGCCGCCACGATCACCATAGAGGTGGCCGAAGAAAACCCGCCCAGAAAGGAGAGCATCGCCAGCGTCTCCTGTCCCTGCGCCAGCGGGATCGTCAGCACGAACATGTCCGGATTTGCCCCCTTGGGCATGATCTCCAGCCCCACCACGGCAATGGGCACCACGAACAGGCTCATCAGCATCAGATAAAGCGGAAAGGCCCAGGCGGCGGTGCGCAGGTGGCGTTCGTCATCGTTCTCGACCACCATCACCTGGAACATGCGCGGCAGGCAGACAAAGGCCGCTGCCGCCAGAAAGGTGATGGTCGCCCAGCGCCCGTGATCGACCTGCCAGACCCCGATTTCCGAGGCGTCGATGCGCGACAGCGTGTCACCCAGCCCGCCGGCGATGCCCCAGACCACGAAGATCCCAACCGCCAAAAGCGCCACCAGCTTGACCACCGCCTCGATGGCGACGGCGGTGACCACACCGTGGTGGCGCTCGTTTGCATCCAGGTTGCGGGTCCCGAACAAAATCGCAAACACCGCCAGCCCGCCCGCGACCCAGAAGGCGCTTGACCCCTCACCCGGACGGCTGACCGGATCGGCCTCGGCGAAGATATCGAAGCTGAGGGTGATCGACTGGAGTTGCAGCGCGATATAGGGGGTGACACCGATCACGGCGAGCAGGGTAACGCAGACCGCCAGCGTGTTCGACTTGCCATAGCGAGACGAGATCAGGTCGGCGATCGAGGTGACCCGCTGCGAGCGCCCCACCCGCACCAGCTTGCGCAATCCCCACCACCAGCCGATCATCACAAGCGTCGGCCCCAGATAGATGGTGACGAATTCCAGCCCCGAGCGCGCCGCATAGCCCACGGCGCCGTAAAAGGTCCAGGCCGTGCAGTAGATCGACAGTGACAGGGTATAGACCAGCGGCGAGCGCAGCCAGGTTGTGCGCCCGGTCGAGGACAGCCGGTCCGCGGCAAAGGCGACCCCGAACAGCAGGATCACATAGGTCATGCAGACCGCGACCAGGACGTTGAGAGAGGTCACCGCTCGGTCTCCTGCCCGATCTGATGACCGCCACTCTGACGTGTGGCGCGTCCGAACAGGGCGCTGACCGCGATCAGGATGGCCCAGACGCCGAACACATAGGTGATGGCCGCCGACATCCGCACGGTGCCCGCCCCCTCGGACGGCCAAAGCAGCGGTACGGCGAACAGCGCCGCCCCCATCAGCGGCAACAGGCGCGCGGCATCCATCAGGCGGCGGCGGCGATAGCTTTGCCGCTCAAGAAACACGGGCGGCGGCTGGACAGGGGTGCGCCCGGTCTCCTCGCCCGCGGACCGGCTCATGGGCGCGATGCCTGTGCGTGCAGATCGCGCACCGCTGTCAACACCTCGGCATTGGAAAAGGGTTTGGTCATGAACCGGCTGACCCCGGCCTTTTCCGCCATGTCGCGATCGCGCGACTGGCCACGCGCGGTCAGCATCAGAACCGGCAGATCCCGCGTCGCCACCCGCTCGCGCAATTCTCGCAGGATATCCATGCCGCTCTTGCCCGGCAGCATCACGTCCAGGATCACCAGATCGGGCGCGGCGGCGGTGATCTTCTCGACCGCATCCGCCCCATCCTCGTGCGTTTCAACCTGCCAACCATCGCGCGTCAGCAGGAAACGAATTGCTTCAGCGATGTTCGGCTCGTCTTCGATCAGCAGAAGCCGTCGGCTCATCCTTGCCCCTTCCTCCCCCAAAAGGTGGCGGACTGTTGCCCGCTCGTTTTCCCGAATTCAGATTAGACCCGCTGTCAGGGGCCTGTCAAAACCCTTCGGACAGGATCGACGGTTCGCGCCGCGCCGCGCAGTCGCGGCGCGGGCACACCCGGCACGATGCACCGACAGGCTGCGCCGCCTGCCGCCCCCGCTCGGCGGTTGGTACAGGCAGGATCAGCATGACGGAACGGATCACCGGATCACTGTCGAATTCCGGCATGCCCTCGGGCCAGGCGACGGCGAGGCAATCGAACTCTGCCGCATTGCGCCCCAGCTGCGACACCCGCCGGCGGATCGGGACGAGCGGCCGGCCAAGCGCGGCGTAAAGCGGCCAGAGCGGACAGGATTCGCCATGCCTGGGCAAGGCGAAACCGGTCACCGGCTTGCGAAACAGGATACTGCCCGAGGCGTCACAGATCACCAGTCCGGCTTCGTGTGGCAACACGCCTTCGGGCAGGCTGGCGAGGCGCCGGAACATCGCAGGCAGCCCGACGCCAAAGCGTCGCGCCAGCGCGACCGGATCGAGCCCCAGAACATCCAGTGCCGACACCATCTCGGGCAGCGGCATGGCACGCGCATCGGCGGCATAGACCGCAAGCATCGAGCGCGCGATTTCGCGCGCGGCGCCCGAGGCCAGATTGTCGAGCGGCACATCCGCAACCGAGCCACCCTTTTCAAGTTCGGTGAAATGGTGACCGCGTCCGGCGACGAAGGCCTCGACCTGCTCGACCGGGACACCGGTGCGGTCCTCGCCCGCCTCGCTGTCGTCAAGCCAGCCCACCAGCGATTTAGAGCTTTCTGCCAGACGCTCGGCGTCCTGGTGCAGGTTGCGATGGAACCGATCGCGCCATTCCGCCTCCAGCTCTCCCGGTTCGGCAAGGATCGCCGCCGTCGAACGGATCGCGGCCGCGGTCGACAGCACCTCGTGCAGCGACGCGGCAAGATGCGGGTCATGCGTCAGCCGATCAGACAAAGTTTCGACCGTGCGTTCCAGCGACCCGACCCGCCGGAAAAGCCGCGCCAGAACCTCGGCCCAGCCCGGAAAGCGGCCCGCGAATTCATCGACCCGGTCCGCCTCGGCGGCGGTGGAACCGGCATCGGCAGCCGCCTCGCGCAACGTCGCCAGCAACGCCGCCTCGGCACCCTCGGTCAGCATCGAAGGCTCGACCGACAGTGCAGCCGCGATATCGACCAGCAGTTTACCGCCGATTCTGCGCCGGTTGTGCTCGATCAGGTTGAGATAGGAGGCGGAAATATCCACCTTGCGGGCCAGATCGGCCTGCCTGAGACCGATCATCAGCCGCCGCTCGCGGATTCGACTGCCCGTCAATGTGTCGCGTGCCATGGTATCCCGTTCCCGGAATGTGAATAAAAATCAACGGGTTTCTGCGGCGCGACATAAGGTTTTTTACATCATCCTCGAAAACCGTGTTGAGAGATTTACAGAATTTTCTTTCGGTTTAAAGGGGTTATTGCGTAATTTTCCAATCCTCCACCATACTGCTTTTGCACACATGTGCCTGCGCATCGCGGAAGAGGAGCCGCCGCGCACGCAATCTTTTGGGAGGAAAACATGTCCAAGAACCAAGTCACGCGTCGGGGCGTGCTCAAGACCGGTGCGGTTGCCGGGGCCGGTGTGGCCCTGCCGACGATCTTCACCGCGTCGTCGGCCGCCGCCTATACCAACGAACCCACCGGTGGCACCGTCACCCTGGGTTTCAACGTGCCCCAGACCGGCCCCTATGCGGATGAAGGCAATGACGAATTGCTGGCCCAGCAGCTGGCGGTCGAGCATCTGAACGGGATGGGCGACGGCGGCTGCCTGAACACTTTCACCTCGAAGGCACTCAAAGGGAACGGCATCCTGGGCAAGAAGGTCCAGTTCGTGACCGGCGACACCCAGACCAAGTCGGACGCCGCCCGCGCAGCAGCCAAGTCGATGATCGAAAAAGACGGCGCCATCATGATCAACGGCGGCTCGTCCTCGGGCGTGGCCGTGGCCGTGCAGGGCCTATGCCAGGATGCCGGCGTGATCTTCATGGCGGGCCTGACCCATTCGAACGACACCACCGGCAAGGACCGAAAGAAGAACGGCTTCCGCCATTTCTTCAACGCCTACATGTCGGCGGCCGCCCTGGCACCGGTGCTGTCCAAGGAGATGGGGGCCGATCGCCGCGCCTATCACCTGACCGCGGACTACACTTGGGGCTGGACGCAGCAGGAATCGATTGCAGCCGCGACCGAGGCCATGGGCTGGGAGACCGTCAACAACGTGCTGACGCCGCTGGCATCGACCGACTTCTCGTCCTATATCGCGCCGGTCCTGAACTCGGGCGCCGACGTGCTGGTTCTGAACCACTATGGCGGCAACATGGTCAACTCGCTGACCAACGCGATCCAGTTCGGCCTGCTGGACAAGGTCGCCAACGGCAAGGACTTCAAGATCGTCGTGCCGCTCTATTCGGAACTGATGGCCGCCGGTGCGGGCGAGAACATCAAGGGCGTGCTGGGTTCGATGAACTACAACTGGCAGCTGGACAACGAAGGCTCCAAGGCGTTCGTCAAATCCTTTGGCGAGAAGTATGGCAAGCCGCCGTCGAACTCGGCCCAGACCTGCTATGCACAGGTTCTGCTCTATGCCGATGCCTGCGAACGTGCCGGAACCTTCAACCCCTGCGGCGTTGCCGAAGCGCTGGAAGGCTTCGAATTCGACGGTCTGGGCAACGGCAAGACGCTGTATCGCGCCGATGACCACCAGTGCTTCAAGGACGTTCTGGTTGTGCGCGGCGCGCAGAACCCGACCAACGCCTATGACACGCTGGAAATCGTCGAGGTCACGCCGGTCGAGCAGGTCATGTACGCCCCCGATCACCCGATGTTCGGCGGTGCCGAGGCCTCGCTGGGCGAGTGCAACTCGGGCGCATAATCCGGGCCAGAGAATTTTCGATGAAAATTCTCTGATTTCCGCAAAGCCGCCCTTCCCGGCCCCGGCTGGGAAGGGCGTGCGGTACCAGCCACAAGGTGGGGACGATGGACGCAATCATCCTGCAAATACTGAACGGGCTCGACAAGGGCTCTGCCTATGCGCTGATTGCGCTGGGACTTACACTGATCTTCGGGACGCTGGGCGTCGTGAACTTTGCCCACGGGGCGCTGTTCATGATCGGCGCCTTCTGCGCTGTGACGGTACAACGGCTTCTCAATCTGAGCTTTCAGACCGTGGACGAGACCCAGAAGGACTTTCTGGGCAACCCGCTGAAGGTCGACACCCCCTATGTCGAAGCCTGGTTCGGCCCCGAGATCGGCGCCGCGATCATCGACTGGTCGGTGCCACTTGCGCTGGTTTTCGCCATCCCGATCATGCTCGCTGTCGGCTATGCGATGGAGCGTGGCCTGATCAAGCATTTCTACAAGCGTCCCCATGCAGACCAGATCCTGGTGACCTTTGGCCTGGCCATCGTCCTCCAGGAAATCATCAAGTATTTCTTCGGCGCCAACCCGATCCAGACGCCGGAACCCTCGGCACTCAAGGGTTCGCTCGATATCGGGCTGATGCTGGGCTTTGACCCGAACGCGATCATCTATCCCATCTGGCGCCTCGTCTATTTCACCTTCTCTGTGGTGATCATCGGCGGTGTCTTCGCCTTTCTGCAATTCACCACCTTCGGCATGGTGGTGCGCGCGGGCATGGCGGATCGCGAGACCGTGGGCCTGTTGGGCATCAATATCGACAAGCGGTTCACCATCATGTTCGGCATCGCCGCCGGTGTGGCCGGTCTGGCGGGTGTCATGTACGGGCCGCTCAACCCGCCCAACTATCACATGGGCATGGATTTCCTGGTGCTCAGCTTCGTCGTCGTCGTGGTCGGCGGCATGGGCAGCCTGCCGGGCGCCGTCGCGGCCGGGTTCCTGCTGGGTGTGCTGGAAAGCTTTGCCTCGACCACCTGGGCCACCACCACCATCCCGGGCATCAACCAGATCATCATCTATCTGGTCGCAATCATCATTCTGCTGACCCGTCCTCGGGGCCTTATGGGCCGCAAGGGCGTGATGGAGGACTAACCCATGCTGGGACTGGACAAGAAAGACACTTCGCTTCTGATCATCGTGGCGATCCTCACCCTGCTGGCACCGTTCATCCTGAACCCGTTTCCCGCAGGCAGTGCCATGGCACAGTTCAACGCGGGCTATCCCGATCTGATGCAGCGGTTCGTGATCTTCGGCATCTTCGCCATCGGCTTCAACATCCTGTTCGGCCTGACCGGCTATCTCAGCTTTGGCCACGCGGCCTTTCTGGGCGTCGGCTCCTATTCGGCCGTATGGATGTTCAAGCTGCTCAGCTACAACGTGATCCCGGCCATCGCGCTGAGTGTCGTCGTGGCCGCGCTGTTCGCGCTGCTGATCGGTTATGTCAGCCTGCGCCGCTCAGGCATCTACTTTTCGATCCTGACGCTGGCCTTTGCGCAGATGAGTTTTGCGCTGGCCTATTCGGTGCTGTCGAACCCCAAGTTCAACCTGACCAACGGGGAAACCGGGCTTCAGGTCTATGCCGATGACCCGCAAATCTTCCACCGTGACAGCCTGCCCGACATGCCGCATCTGTTTGGTCTGTCGATGCGTTCGACCTACAAGCTCGACATCGGCGCCTGGAGCTTTGACTTCAACGTGGGCTATTACCTGTGCGCCGTGATCATGATGGTCATGTTCTACCTTGCCATCCGCATCTTCCGCTCGCCCTTCGGCATGATGCTGCGGGCGGTGAAATCGAACCAGCAGCGCATGAACTATACCGGCCTCAATCCGCGTCCCTACACTCTGGCCGCGTTCGTCATCTCGGGCATGTATGCCGGTCTGGCCGGTGGCCTGATGGCGGCGATGGACCCGCTGGCGGGCGCCGAGCGGATGCAGTGGACCGCGAGCGGCGAGGTGGTGCTGATGACCATCCTCGGCGGTGCGGGAACCCTGATCGGGCCGGTTCTGGGCGCGGGCTTCATCAAGTATTTCGAGAACATCTTCTCGAAGATCAACGACACCATCCTGCACCAGTGGTTCAGCTTCCTGCCCGACGGGATCGAGGACTTCATGGTCTTCATCGTGCACCCGTTCATCGGCAAGGGCTGGCACCTGACGCTGGGTATCCTGTTCATGCTGGTGGTGATCTTCCTGCCCGGTGGCCTTGTGGAAGGCGGCCAGAGGCTGGGCAACTGGCTGCGGAACCGGGGCAAGCGCTCGGGTGAGGCCAAGACCAAGCACGAGCCTGCGGAATAAGGAGCCGGGATCATGGGAATTCTCGAAGTCAAGAATGTGGGCAAGCGGTTCGGTGGTCTTCAGGCGCTGTCCGATGTCAACCTGAGCGTGGCCGAAAACACCGTTCACGCCATCATCGGACCGAATGGCGCGGGCAAGTCCACCTTGCTCAACTGCCTGGTCGGAAAGCTGATCCCGGATAGCGGCAGTGTCATGTTCGACGGCCAGTCCGTTCTGGGACGCGCCCCTTACGAGATCAATCAGATGGGCATCAGCCGCGTGTTCCAGACGCCAGAGATTTTTGGCGATCTGACGGTTCTGGAAAACATGATGATCCCCTGTTTCGCCAAACGGGACGGCGCGTTCGAGTTGAACGCGCTGCCCTCGGTAAGCCAGCAGAAAGACGTCGTGGACCAGGCCATGCACATGCTGGAAGAGATGCGGATGGCCGACAAGCGTCATATGCATGCCGCCGCCATGTCGCGCGGCGACAAACGGCGCCTGGAGATCGGTATGTGCCTGAGCCAGGAACCCCGCCTGCTGCTGCTGGATGAACCGACCGCGGGCATGGCACGGGCCGATACCAACAATACCATCGACCTGCTCAAGCAGATCAAACAGGAACGCGACATCACCATCGCCATCATCGAACATGACATGCATGTGGTGTTCAGCCTGGCCGAGCGGATCACCGTTCTGGCCCAAGGCACGCCCCTGGTCGAGGACACGCCGGAAAACATCAAGGGTCATCCGAAGGTGCGCGAAGCCTATCTGGGCGAAAGTGCGTAAGGGAGTGCGTCACTCATCCCCAAAACCGGGAACCGGTTTTCGGACAAGATGAGTGAGAAAGGATAAACCATGAACGTAAAACCCGATTTCTCCAAGAACGCCAATCAGGCCACCACCGCCCCCGCCTTTCTGTCGGTCTGGGACATGCATGCCTATTACGGCGAAAGCTACATCGTGCAAGGCGTGAATTTCAACGTGCACGAGGGCGAGATTCTGGCGCTCTTGGGCCGCAACGGGGCGGGCAAGACCTCGACCCTGCGCTCGATCGCGCGCACCGGATCGCCCATGGTGACACATGGCGAGATCTGGTTGGACCATAAGCCGCTGCACAAGATGACCAGCTACGAGGCCGCGCAGGCCGGACTGGGCCTGGTACCCGAGGATCGCCGCATCATCCCCGGCCTGACGGTCGAGGAGAACCTGCAACTGGCCCAGATCGCGCCGCCGATCGGTTGGTCCATTGAGCGTCTCTACGACCTGTTCCCGCGCCTGGGCGAGCGGCGCAAGCAGGAGGGTGTCACGCTTTCGGGCGGCGAACAGCAGATGCTGGCCATCGCGCGCGCTCTGGCCCGGGACATCAAGGTGCTGCTGCTGGACGAACCCTATGAGGGTCTGGCCCCGGTCATCGTGGACGAGATCGAAAAGACCCTCATCCATATCAAGGAACAGGGCATGACCACGATCATCGTCGAACAGAACGCGGTGCGGGCGCTGGAACTGGCCGACCGCGCGGTGATCCTGGATACCGGCACGATCGTCTTTGACGGCAGCGCCGCCGAAGTGCTCGGAAACGCCGAACTGCGGTCCGAGTATCTGGCGATCTGACTTCACACTCCCCGTCGTGCAGGGCTATCAGCCCCTGCCGATACCTGCGACCGGCCCCACAGGGCCGGTTCTTTTTTTGCGTGGTGGAGACCGTTTTCCGGCACGGAAAACGGCCAGGAAAAGGACTTTTCCTGGTCGGAAATTCCCAATTTCCGACCCTTGCCCGAAAGGTCCGCGCCTGCCTAAATGAGCGCATGAAAATATGTGCGATCACCATGGTTTACCGCGATCACTGGGCGCTGGGTCAATGGTACCGGCACTTTGCACGCCAATTGGGCGCCGAGCATCTTTACGTGGTGGCCCATGGCTCCGACCCCGATATCGCTCGCATCTGTCCCGGCGCCAGCATCCTGACCATCCCGCGCGACGATCTCAGCCGGTTCGACACCCGTCGGGGCGACATGCTCAACGCCTTTCAGAACGGGCTGAACCAGATTTACGACTGGGTGATCCGCACCGACGCGGATGAACTGATCTGCCTCGACCCAGAGCGCTTCGACGGTTTCGCCGATTTCTTCGCCCGCCAGCGTCGCAGCGCCGTTTTTTCCCTGGGACTGAATCTGGGCGAACGGGCCGAGGACGCCACGCTGCAAGGGGATGAACCGGTCCTGAACCATCGCCAGAGCGCGGTCTTCACCGGCAATTACTCCAAGGCCTGGGCGGTGCGCAACAGGATCGGTCTCAAGGCGCACGGGGTGCAGCTGCGACCGGCACGGGTCGAAAGCTTCCCCTTCATCATGCCGCGCGGTGTCTATCTGGTGCATCTGAAATACGCCAACAGCGCCGCACTGGCGCGTGCTGCGGAACACCGGCGAGAGGTGGCCGACCAGCCGGGCCTGGGTAATCCCGGCCAGGCCTGGCTCAACCCCGGCACCGACAGCCGCCGCTTCTTCAAACAGTTCGAGGCGCTGCCGGAGCTGCCATGGGAAGAGGCCGAGCCGCGCGCCTATGCCGATATCTCGACCGAACCGGTGCGCGAGACAGGTCCCGGCGTGGTCCGCGCGCGCCGGGACACGCCGCGCATCCGCACCCGCCTGCCTGACTGGTTCAGCGCGCTCTGACCTATTGCGCGGTCCAGCCGCCATCCACCGGGATCGCGGCCCCGGTCACGTTATGGGCGGTGGGGGCGCAAAGCCACAGCGCCAGCGCCCCGATCTCGGCAGGGTCCGAGGCCCGGCGCGAGGGCTGTTTCTCGGCCATCAGATCGGCCATAGCCGCCTCGCGATCGGCGCCTAGCGCCGCCATCCGCGCGGCGATCTGCGGCTCGAGAATGGCGGTTTCGGTCCAACCCGGACAGATGCAATTCACGGTCACACCGCCCCGGCCCCGATCACCAAGCGCCGCATATTCCAGCGCCGCCACTTTGCTCAGCCCGATCAGCCCGTGCTTGGCCGCCACATAGGGCGCCTTCTCGACCGAGCCCACCAGACCGTGCACCGAGGCGATGTTTATCACCCGGCCATAGCCGCGCTCGGCCATGGCGGGCATGGCGGCCTGCATGGTGTAGAAGGCGGCGCTCAGATTGACGGACAGGATCGTCTCCCAGGTCTCGCCCGCCATCTGGGCCAGCGGTCCGGTGCGCTGGATACCGGCATTGTTGACCAGGATATCGGCGCCGCCCCAATGGGCCACCTCGCGCATCAGCGTGGCGATCTGGCCAGGGTCGCGCAGGTCGCCGGCAAAGAACCGCGCCTCGGGCGCGCCCGCCGCGCGCATCGTAGCACAGGCCGCCTCGGCCTCACCCGCGTCGGCCAGCCCGTGCACCGCGATGCGGGCACCGGCCCCCGCCAACACCTTGGCAATCGCCAGCCCGATGCCCTGGACCGAGCCGGTCACCAGCGCCGTTTTTCCACTCAGATCGGTCATCCCTCGTCCTCCAGCATCCGGCGCAGTTCGGTCTTGAGAACCTTGCCGTAATTGTTCTTGGGCAGCTCCGGCAGCCAGCGATAGTGTTTGGGCCGCTTGAACCGCGCGATGTTGCGGGTGCAGAGCGCGTCAAGCTCTGCCGCCTCGGCCTCACCCACCACAAAGGCCACCACCTCCTCGCCCCAGTCCGGATGGGGCCGGCCCACGACCGAGGCCTCGCGCACCAGCGGATGGGTCAGCAAGACCTCCTCGACCTCGCGGGGATAGATGTTCGATCCACCCGAGATGATCAGATCCTTGGAGCGGTCCTGAAGCGTCAGATACCCATCCGCGTCCAGAAACCCCATGTCTCCGGTCATCAACCAGCCGTCGCGCAAAGCCGTGGCACTTGCCTGCGGATTGCGCCAGTACCCCGGCATCACCACGTCGCCGCGCACCATCACCTCGCCGGTCTGGCCCGGCGGCAGCGGCGCGCCATCCCCATCCCCGATGCGCAACTGGACCGGGGATTGCGCGCGCCCGACGCTGGCCAGCCGCGCCTGCCAGCGCGGGTGGTTACGGTCGGTCACGTCATGGCGCGACAGGGCGGTGATGCCCATCGGGCATTCGCCCTGACCATAGATCTGTACAAAGATCGGCCCGAAATGGTCGACCGCCTCGACGATATCGGCCAGATACATCGGCCCGCCCGCATAGACCACGGTGCGCAGCCCCTCGCCGGTTTCTCCGCTGGCGCGGGCCTGCTCGGTCATCCGCTTGACCATGGTGGGCGCTGCAAACATCTGCACCCGGCTGAAATGGCGCGCCAGATCGAAGATCTCGCCCGGGTCGAACCCGCCCGAGGCCGGGCAGACATGGCGTGCCCCGCGCAGCACATGCACCATGTTGTAGAGCCCGGCGCCATGGCTCATCGGGGCGGCATAAAGCACCGTATCCTCAGGCGTGACCGGGTCAACATCCACCGGATAGGCGAGCGAGACCGCCATCAGCATCCGGTGGGTGATCATCACCCCCTTGGGCCTGCCCGTGGTGCCCGAGGTGTAGAAGAGCCAGGCCAGATCGGTGGGATCACATTGCGCCGGGGTCGCGACCGGGTCAGCGGCAAGGAGCACGGCCAGCCCGGCCGCGCCCGTCTCGACAATGCGGCCCGGCGCCTGGGCCTCATACAGGGTGGAGGCCAGATCGGGCGTGGCAAAGGTGATCGTGGTTTCGGAATCGGCAAGGATATAGGCCGCCTCGCGCCCGTGCAGCTTGGCATTGATCGGGACCGCCGCGGCCCCGGCATACCAGATGCCATATTGCAGGATCAGATAATCGGGGCTGTTGCCCATGAACAGCGCGACGCGGTCGCCCGGCGCCACGCCCTGCCCCCGCAGCCAGCCCGCCACCCGCGCGGCGCGGTCGTGAAACCCCGCGTAATCGGCCACCAGATCACGCCCGAGAAACAGCGCCGGACGCTCGCCGCCCGCCTGCGCCTGCCGCGCCAGCCAGAGGCCGATATTCATGCCTTGACCGGTTCCAGGATCGAGGCGTAATTGGCCACCCCCGATCCCCCCATGTTGAAGACCAGCCCCAGTTCGGCGCCCGGATGCTGCATCGCGTCCGCCTGCCCCAGCACCTGGCGCGCGATGAGCGCATGCATGGATACACCGGTGGCGCCGACCGGGTGCCCCTTGGCCTTGAGCCCGCCCGACAGGTTCACCGGCAGCCGCCCGCCCGCATGGACAACACCGCCCTCGAGCAAATCGCTGGCATGACCATGGGCGGCCAATCCCATCGCCTCGTAAATAAGGAGTTCGGCGATGGTGAAACAGTCATGAACCTCGGCCACGTCGATATCGCTGACGGTGACGCCAGCCCGGTCATAGGCCCGGTGGATCGCCCGGCGCGGCCCCTCGAAGGCCAGCAGATCGCGCTGCGACATCGGCATGATGTCATTCACCTGCGCGACGCCGCGCAGCCGCGCGGCCTTGGCCACGTCACCCAGCATATCGTCGGCCACCAGCACCAGCGCCGCCGCCCCGTCCGAGACCAGCGAACAGTCGGTCTTTTTCAGCGGCGCGGCGATGATCGGGTTGCGATCGGACACCTCGGCGCAGAACGCCTCGTCCAGCGGTTTTTGCAACTGCGCCAGCGGGTTGTTGACAGAATTGCCGTGGTTCTTGGCGGCAATCCGGGCCAGCGCCCGGCTGTGATCGCCATACCGGTCGAAATAGGCCTGCGCAAATTGCGCAAAGACACCGGGAAAGGACAGGCCCGCCTCTTCCTTTTGATACGCCGCATGGCCAAGGGCCGCGGCCACTTCGGCGGTGGGCAGATGGGTCATCTTTTCCACCCCGATCACCAACGCCACCCGCGCCTCGCCCGACAGGATCGCCTGACGCGCCGCAAATACCGCAGCCGAACCCGACGCGCAGGCATTCTCCAACCGGGTCGCGGGTTTGAAACGCAGCGCCGGATCGATGCTCATCGCCAGCGAGGAGGGAAAGCCGTCCCCCACCAGCCCGGCATTGAAATGACCCACCCATATGCCGTCGACCGCCTCGGCGCCAATGCCGGCATCGGCCAGAGCCTCGCGCCCGGCGGCGGTGATCATGTCCTCGACCGACATGTCTGTCAGCTTGCCGAACTTGGTATGCCCCCAGCCCGCGATGGAAACCATGGTCCGTCCTCCCCAAAAGATCTGTGGCAAATCCTGCCAAGACGCAGCTTTCGCTTCAATTCCGTAGAAATACCCGTCACCATACGCGGCATGAGTGACCCCGGCTTCGAATATGCACCTATCGGTCTGGTAGAGCTGGAAAACCGCGTCATCCGGCGGTGCAACCTGCATTTCGCCAGCATGTTCGGCGGGCAGGAAAGCGACTATCGCGACATGCCGCTGCTCAGGCTCTATCCCAGTCACGAGGATTTCGAGCGCATCGGCAAGCGCGGCCTGCAGGCCATGCGCGAGACCGGTTATTACACTGACGAACGCATCATGCGCCGCCGCGATGGCGATCTGTTCTGGTGCCGGGCGCGCGGCAAATCGTTGACGCCCGACGACCCGTTCCGCCATGGGATCTGGAGTTTTGCCGACATCTCCGAAGAACGACGTGTGGTCGAGCTGACCCCGCGCGAGCGCGAGGTGGCGCTGCTGACCTGCCGGGGCCTGTCGGCCAAGGAGGTGGGTGCGGAACTGGGACTCAGTTATCGCACCATCGAGGCCCATCGCGCCCGGTTGCTGCAAAAATTCGGCGCCCGCAAGCTGCCGGAACTGGTGGCGAAACTCTCCGGAATGCCGCTTTGATCGCATTTTCCTCGCAATCGGGCGGCGCAAACCCCATGTTTCCCGATGACAGGGCGCTTTTCATGGCCCGGCGCTTGGCCTATAACGCCGCGTAATTCACGAGCCCGAACACCACAAACGGGCCAAGGGGAACCGTCGAGGACACTCATGACAGACAGCAGACACGAAGCGGATGTGGCATTCATCAAGGCGCTGGCCGAATTGCTGCGGGAAAACGATCTGACCGAAGTGCAGGTCAAGCGTGAATATGGCGAGGAAGACAGCCTGAACGTGCGCGTCAGCCGCGTGTTGCCCGCAGCGGCTCCGGTGCAGGTCGCCGTGCCCGCCGCTGCCCACGCCGCTCCGGCCCCGGCGGCCCCTGCGGCGCCCACTGCTGCGCCGGCCAGCACCGAGGACCCCGCCGCCCATCCGGGCGCCGTGACCTCGCCCATGGTTGGCACCGTGTATCTGCAGGGTGAACCGGGCGCGCCCTCGTTCGTCAGCGTCGGCGCCAGCGTTGCCGAAGGTGACACGCTGCTGATCGTCGAGGCGATGAAGACCATGAACCACATCCACGCCCCGCGCGCGGGCACCGTGAAACGCATCCTGGTGGGAGACGGCGACGCCGTGGAATTCGGCACCCCGCTGGTCATCATCGAATAAGGGCGCCGTCATGTTCGACAAGATCCTGATTGCGAACCGAGGCGAGATCGCCCTGCGTGTGATCCGCGCCGCGCGCGAGATGGGGATCGCCACGGTTGCCGTGCACTCCACCGCCGACAGCGACGCGATGCATGTGCGCATGGCCGACGAATCGGTCTGCATCGGCCCCGCCCCCGGCAGCCAGAGCTATCTCTCGGTGCCCGCCATCATCTCGGCCTGCGAGATCACCGGCGCCCAGGCGATCCATCCCGGCTATGGCTTTCTGTCCGAAAACGCCGGTTTCGTGCAGATCGTCGAAGATCACGGAATCACCTTCATCGGCCCTTCGGCGGAACATATCCGCATCATGGGCGACAAGATCACCGCCAAGGAAACCGCCAAGGAACTGGGTATCCCCGTGGTTCCCGGCTCGGATGGCGGCGTGGCCGATCTGGCCGAGGCGCGTCGGGTCGGTGACGCGATCGGCTATCCGGTGATCATCAAGGCCACCGCCGGCGGCGGCGGCCGCGGCATGAAGGTCGCCCGCAATGCCAAGGAGATGGAGCACGCCTTTTCCACCGCGCGCTCCGAGGCCAAGGCCGCCTTTGGCAATGACGAGGTCTATATCGAGAAATACCTGACCACGCCGCGCCATATCGAGATCCAGGTCTTTGGCGACGGCAAGGGCAACGCGGTGCATCTGGGCGAGCGCGACTGCTCGCTGCAACGCCGTCACCAGAAAGTGTTCGAAGAGGCACCCGGCCCCTGCATCACTCCAGAGGAACGCGCCCGGATCGGCAAGATCTGTGCCGATGCGGTGGCCCGGATCAACTATATCGGCGCCGGTACCGTGGAATTCCTCTACGAGAATGGCGAGTTCTACTTCATCGAGATGAACACCCGCCTTCAGGTGGAGCATCCGGTGACCGAGGGCATCTTTGGCGTCGATCTGGTGCGCGAGCAGATCCGGGTTGCCGCTGGCCTGCCGATGTCCTTTACCCAGGACGATCTGCGGATCAACGGCCACGCGATCGAGGTGCGGATCAACGCCGAGAAACTGCCGAATTTCTCGCCCTGCCCCGGCAGGATCACCGCCTATCACGCGCCCGGCGGCCTGGGCGTGCGGATGGATTCGGCGCTTTATACCGGCTATTCGATCCCGCCCTATTACGACAGCCTGATCGCCAAGCTGATCGTGCAGGGGCGAGACCGGCCCGAGGCGCTGGCCCGCCTGCAACGAGCGCTGAGCGAGCTGATCGTGGACGGAATCGACACCACGGTGCCGCTGTTTCACGCGCTGCTGCAAGAGCCCGACGTCCAGAGCGGCACCTATAACATCCACTGGCTGGAGCGCTGGCTTGCGGAGAACCTGGCCGACTGACCGTGGGGGCCGGGTCCCGGATCCGGCTCCGCACCGCGTATCGGGCGCGGCATGACACTCGCGCCCGAACTCCTGCTGCATGGCTATTCCATCGGCATTTTCCCCATGGCAGAGCACCGTGACGACCCCGAGGTTTTCTGGGTCGATCCGATGCGACGCGGCGTGTTTCCTCTGGACAGCTTTCACCTGTCACGCAGCCTGGCGCGGCGCATGCGGCGCGGCGACTATCAGGTCAGCATCGACCGAGACTTTGCGGGTGTGGTGGACGGCTGCGCCGACCGGGCCGAGACCTGGATCAACCCCGAGATCCGCGCCAGCTATCTGGCACTGCACCGCTTGGGTCATGCCCATTCGCTGGAAATCTGGGACGGGACGCAGCTGATCGGCGGCGTCTATGGCGTGGTTCTGGGCGCGGCCTTCTTTGGCGAGAGCATGTTCTCGCGCCGCACCGACGCGTCAAAGATCGCGTTGGCACATTTGGTCGACAGGCTGCGACAAACCGGGTTCACCCTGTTCGACACCCAGTTCCTGACCGCGCATCTGGCCTCGCTGGGCGCGGTCGAAATCCCGCGCGCCGAATACCGGCGCCGGCTGGAACGCGCGCTGGATGGATCGGCAGATTTCTCGGCCGTGATCGAGCAGAGCCCTCAGGGCGTCATACAGCGGATCACCCAGACGTCATAGCGGGAGTGGTCCAGCGCGCTCAGCGCCGGGGACGAGGCGATCATCCAGCCATCAAAGAGCGCCTGCCGCTGGCCATGCTCCCAGATAGTGAGATAGGCGAAGGCGTCGCCGGTGGGGTTCTCGACCGGATAGCGGCAATCGCCCAACGCCACATCCAGCCCGTAGATCTCGGCCGTCTCGCCGTTTCCAACCCGGAAATCCTCGGTCTGGCCGCTGACCTTGTCCAGGCCGCGCAACAAGGCCCCGGCGCCCGAGGTTACCTGATCCGACGCCAGCACCGGCGCTGCCAGCAGGGTCAGAATGAGCGCGGCAAGACGGATCACTCGCCGCTCCCGTCGCCCGCCACGAACTTGACCAGCAGCGAGATCAGGCTGACCGCGCCCTGGGTGTCGTCGATCACGTCGCCCGGTTCGAAGTAGAAGGCCGAACCACCCGGCATGATTTCAAGGAAGTTGCCGCCCAGCAGCCCCTCGGACGAGATCACCGCCGCGCTGTCATCGGGAATCTGGATCCCCTCGATGACGGTAAACCGCGTATCGGCGCGATAGCTTTCGGGGTTCAGATCAACCCCGGTGACCGTGCCGATCTTGACGCCCGCCAGCCGCACATCGGTGCCCACGGTCACCCCTTCGAGCGAGCGGAACGAAGCCGCCAGTTCGTATCCGCCGGTGCCGCGCGACAGGCCGGTGGCCTGGCTTGCATAAACGCCAAAGGCCAGCGCCGCGGCCAGTACCGCACCGCCGACCAGAACTTCTGTCATGTTGTGGCTGGACATATCCGCCTCTTTATTCCGGGCTCCAAGCCTCGTAATCGCGCCGTTCGACCGGCTTGGGCCGGCGCAGTGATCCCGCCGGGACATAGGCCAGCGGTGTGCCGGTCAGGTTCTCCTGATGCGGCTTTTCCCAGGCCTTGTGAGGCAACGGCCGCTCGGTCGGCGGCTCATCCCAGGTCCGGTGCAGCCAGCCATGCCATTCCGGGTCGATTCGGCTGGCCTCGGCCTCTCCGTTGAAGATGACCCAGCGCTGGCTGTCATCACCGTTGCGATAAAAGACGTTTCCCTGCGCGTCCTCGCCCACCTTGGTGCCCTTGCGGGCGGTATAGATCCGGGTGTTCAGCGTAGCACCGTTCCACCAGGTCACGGCGCGCAGCAGGGTGTTCAGGATTCCCATAGGGTACCTCCGAAAGTGACTTATCAGCAGATATGACCGATGCGCGCGCCAAGGTCCAGAGGCCAGCCCCGCGACAGGCCCACGCAGCCGTTATTGTGGCAACAAGGCCGTGACTTCGATCTCGATCCGGTATTTGGGATCGATCAACCCGCATTCGATCATCGTCGCCGCCGGCGGATTGGCGCCAAAGGTCTCGGCCAGGATCGGCCAGCAGGGCTCGAATTCCACCGCGTCGGGCAGATAGTAGTTCACCCGCACCACATCGGCAAAGCCTGCACCGGCCTCCTTCAGCGCCGCACCGATGACTTCCAGCGCGGAACGGCACTGCGCCACCACATCATCACCTTGCCCGACCGTGCCCGCAACATGCACGAAACCGCCCGCCACCACCGCACGGCAATAGCCGATCTTGGCCTCAAACGGGCCACCCGATGAAATCCGCCTGATACCCACCTTGCTGCTCCTTTCCCGATCGCCATGCCTGCACATGGCCTCTTCCTCTTGCTGAAAATATCCCGGGGGAGTCACCGCAGGTGACGGGGGCAGCGCCCCCTTCTCCCCCTTCAACACAAAACGGCGCGGAAGTTCCGCGCCGCCCTATCCGCTCTTCCCCGGCTCTCAGCCGGCGCTTGCCGATCCCTTTTCGTTTTCGGCATAGATCAGCAGCGGCTGCGCGTCCGAGGTCACCGCCTCTTCGTTCACCACCACCTTGGTCACGTCGTTCATGCTGGGCAGGTCGAACATGGTATCCAGCAGGATATCCTCCATGATCGAGCGCAGGCCGCGCGCGCCGGTCTTCCTTTCGATGGCGCGCTTGGCGATCGCCTTCAGAGCATCGTCGGTGAAATCCAGCTCGGTGTCTTCCAGTTCGAACAGGCGCTGATACTGCTTTACCAATGCGTTCTTGGGTTTGGTCAGGATGGTGACCAGCGCATCCTCGTCCAGATCCTCCAGCGTCGCCAGAACCGGCAGGCGGCCGACAAATTCCGGGATCAGACCGAATTTCAGCAGGTCCTCGGGCTCCAGCTCGGTAAAGAGCTCGCCCACCCCGCGCTCGTCACTGGCACGCACATCGGCGCCAAAGCCCATGGCGCTGCCCTTGCCGCGCTGCGCGATGATCTTGTCGAGACCTGCAAATGCGCCGCCGCAGATGAACAGGATATTGGTGGTGTCCACTTGCAGGAATTCCTGCTGCGGATGCTTGCGCCCGCCCTGCGGCGGCACGCTGGCCACGGTGCCTTCCATCAGCTTCAGCAGCGCCTGCTGCACCCCCTCGCCCGACACGTCGCGGGTGATCGAAGGATTTTCAGACTTGCGGGTGATCTTGTCGACCTCGTCGATATAGACGATGCCGCGCTGCGCCCGTTCCACATTGTATTCGCTTGCCTGCAGCAGCTTAAGGATGATGTTCTCCACATCCTCGCCCACGTAACCGGCTTCGGTCAGGGTGGTCGCATCGGCCATCGTGAACGGCACATCCAGAATGCGCGCCAGCGTCTGCGCCAACAGCGTCTTGCCGCAGCCCGTGGGGCCGATCAGCAGGATGTTCGATTTGGCCAGTTCGATATCGTTGCCGGCCTTCTGGGCGTGGTTCAGACGCTTGTAATGGTTGTGCACGGCAACCGACAGCACCCGCTTGGCGGTGGACTGGCCGATCACATAGTCGTCCAGCACGTCACAGATATCGCGCGGCGTCGGCACCCCGTCCGAGGATTTCAGACTGCTGCTTTTGGTCTCTTCGCGGATGATGTCCATGCACAGCTCGACACATTCGTCGCAGATGAACACCGTCGGACCCGCGATCAGTTTGCGCACCTCGTGCTGGCTCTTGCCGCAGAAGCTGCAGTAAAGCGTGTTCTTGCTGTCACCGCCTGAATTCGTCGCCATGGTCACCCTTTCCGGCCTTCGTCCCGGCGCCCCGCTCCGCGCGGGCGGGAGGCCGATTTGTTCATGAAGCTTAGGCCAGCATACCGGCCGCTACAATGTCAAACTTCCCGGTGCGCGGGGTTGTCCGCGCACCACCTGCCGATCAGGCGTCGTCGCCCTTGCTGCGACTTTCGACGATCTCGTCGATATGACCCCATTCCTTGGCCTCTTCCGGCGACATGAAATTGTCGCGGTCCAGCGCCTTTTCAACGGCTTTCTTGGTCTGACCGGTGTGCTTGACATAGATGTCATAGAGCCGGTCCTTGAGCTTCTGGGTCTCGGCGGCATGGATCATGATGTCGCTGGCCTGACCCTGATACCCGCCCGAGGGCTGGTGCACCATGATACGGCTGTTGGGAAGCGAGAAACGCATGCCCTTTTCACCGCCGGCCAGCAGGACCGATCCCATCGAAGCCGCCTGGCCGATCACCAGGGTCGAGCATTTCGGCTTGATATACTGCATGGTGTCATAGATCGACAGGCCGCTGGTCACCACGCCACCGGGGCTGTTGATGTAGATCGAGATTTCCTTGTTCGGGTTCTCGGCCTCCAGATGCAGCAGCTGGGCCACGATCAGATGGCTCATCCCGTCATGAATCGGGCCGTTGATGAAGATGATCCGCTCCTTCAGCAGGCGCGAGAAGATGTCATAGGCGCGCTCGCCCCGGCTGGTCTGTTCGACCACCATGGGGACAAGGGTATTCATGTAGGTATCGACGGGATCGAACATCTGGGACCTGCCTGCTCTTAGCGTTGGTTCGGGACATTACCCGAGGAGGGTTACACGAGTCTTAGTGTCGCCTTGGGAGGGCTGCAAGGGCCGGAGGCGAATTCGTTTGCCGCAGACACGCACAACGGCATGACGCAAATCGGCAACAATGCGACGCATATTGACCTTGCGCCGGGCAAACAGCACGGTACGGGCATGTAACCCGTCGGAGCCCTTGCCCGCTCCTTCCCGATCAGAGCGCCATGACCCAGACCCCCTTTGTTTCCAAAGCAGCCTCCGCCTCGGTTTCGCTGAACTATGACGGGCCGTCGCAGGATTTCCGCTTTCTGTTGCTGCCCAAGGCGACGATGCTGGCAGTGGCCGCGGCCATCGAACCCCTGCGCATCGCCAACCAGCTGACCAAGAAGCAGCTATATACCTGGCATACGATGACCGAGAACGGCGCGCCGGTCACCTGTTCCAACGGGCTGCGCATCACCCCAGATCAGGCGCTGGCACCGCTGCCGCCCGAAGCGATGGGTTTTGTCTGCGCCGGGGTCGAACCGGAGAAAAGCTACTCCCCCGCCGTACTGGCCTGGCTGCGGCGGGAATACCGCCATGGCAGCGCCCTGGGCGGCATCTGTACCGGTGCCTTTGCCCTGGCCCGGGCGGGGCTGCTGGAAGGTCGCCGTTTCACCCTGCATTGGGAAAACCAACCCGGCTTTGCCGAGGCCTTTCCGGATCTGACCCCGACCCCGAACATCTACGAGCTGGACGGGCGGGTCACCACCTGCGGCGGCGGCAATACCGCCATCGACATGATGCTGGCCCTGATCGAAAAGCAGCACGGGCCCAAGCTGGCCATCGTGGTGGCCGACATGTGCATCCACATGCGCTCGGGCCGGCAATCGCCGCAGCGCTCGGCGCGCTCGGTGGCGATCGGCAGCCGCAACCCCGCGCTGCTCAAGGCGATCGAGTTGATGGAGGCGGAACTTGAGGAGCCGCTGACCAATGACGACCTGTGCGACCGGCTGGGCATCTCGCGCCGTCAGCTGGAGCGATTGTTCAAACGCTATCTGGATCAGGGACCGATGGCGTTTTACCTCAACCTGCGGATCGAGCGTGCCTTCATCTATCTCAACGAGACCAACATGACCGTGGCCGAGATCGCCGCCGCCACCGGCTTTGCCAATACCAGCCACCTGTCGCGGCAGTTCCGCGCCCGTTACGGCGCCTCGCCGCATTCCTTCCGCAAGGCGTGGTCCTGAGCGGACCACGCCCCGCGCGGCCGTTTAGCCGAACATGTCCGAGGTGATGCCGGCATACCAGCCGATGCTCTCCTCGTAAGTGGCCTGGCGCAGCTCGGCGCTTTCGCCGGTGGCGCTGATAAAGCCGTCGACCTTGGCGATCTTCTCGTCCGTCGCCTCGTAGGTGGCGCCGACCTTGACCCCGTCATCGGTGCCGATCAGCGACCAGCACGTGTTCGAGAACTTGGCCGGGAACATCTTGGAGCCGGTCAGCGCCGCGCGCACCGCCATCGCCGCCACCTTGGCCTGGCTGTTGGCCGAGAAGCCCGATTTCGGCATGTCGCCCTGATTGGTGGCGTCGCCCAGCACGTGGATATTCTCGTCCATCCGGCTTTGCATCGTATGGCCGATGACCGGTGCCCAGTTGCCCTCGTTGATGCCCGCGATCTCGCAGATGCGGCCCGCCTTCATAGCCGGGATCACGTTGCAGACATCGACCTTGGTCTCTTCGCCGTCGATGGTGACGGTCATCGCCTCGGGATCGACCGATACGTCGCCGCCGCCAAAATCCGGACCGATCCAGTCGACCATGCCGGAATAGTGGGTGTTCCAGCCTTCCTGGAACAGCGCCATTTTCGAGAATTTCGGCTTGGGGTCGGCCACGATGATCTTGGCGGTCGGGTTTTTCTGTTTCAGCACATGCGCCACCATCGAAACCCGCTCGTAAGGTCCGGGCGGGCAGCGATAGGGGTTGGGCGGGGCCACCATGGCGAAGGTGCCGCCCTCGGGCATCGCCTCGATCTGCGCCTTGAGCAGTTCCGACTGCGATCCGGCCTTGTAGGCATGGGGCATCTTGTTCTGGGCGCTGACGTCCCACCCCTCGACCGCGCCATCGACAAAGTCGATGCCGGGGCTGAGGATCAGCCGGTCATAAGGCAGCACGCCGCCCCCTGCCAGACTGACGGTGCGCGCGTCACGGTCGATGCCCACGGCCCAGTCATGCACCACGTTGATGCCGTATTCGCTGGCCAGCTTGCCATAGGAATGGGCGATGCTCGACAGCTCGCGAAAGCCGCCGATATAGAGGTTCGAGAAAAAGCAGGTGTAATAGCTGCGGGTCGGTTCCACCAGGGTCACGTCGATGGCCCCGGCAGCGCCCTTGGCGATATAGCGCGCCGCGGTGGCGCCGCCGGCACCGCCGCCAACGACCACCACACGGGGTTTGCCCGCGCCCAGCACGACCGGCGCCTGAAGCGCTGCCGCCGCCGCGACACCAGTGCCCAGGAATGTCCGTCTGTTCAAAGTCATCTGGTTTCCTCCTCCAAGAAACAAATGAGCGCCGGAAGTCATTCCAGCGCTTCGAAATAGGCGGCCAGTGCTGCGATCTCCTCGTCCGACAGCCGCCCGGCCATCATCTGCATCACCGGGTGTGGCCTGATCTTCTGCTTGTAGGCATGCATGGCCAGAACGAAGTCCTCGGCCAGCCAGCCGGTGATCACCGGAATGCCGTCATACTCGCCATCGGTCTGGTGGCAGGTGGTGCATTCGGTGGACAGGTATTCACCATATTCGGGATCGCCCACCATGGCCAGCACCTCGGGCGCCAGTTCCACATCCTGTTTCAGCGCGGTGGGCGCCGCTTCGGGGATGTTCTGGGGACTGGCCGAGAACCGGCGCAGATAGGCCAGGATGTCGCCCCGGTCCTGCGCGTCAGGCAGGCCCGCAAACTCCATGTTGGTGCCCGAGACCAGCGTCTTGGGATTGGTCAGATAGGCGTCGAGATGTTCGAGGTCCCAGACCATCCCGTCGCGCCGGGCGCGCAGGATGCCCGGGGAATAGTCGAAATCCTCGAACTGGGCGACCTTGCGGTCGAAGATGCCGTTCAGATGCGGCCCGGTGCCATGCTCGGCCCCCTCGCCCACCTGGTGGCAGCTGGCACAGACCTGAAACAGCCCCTCCCCGCGCGCGGCATCGCCGATGTCCCGCGCGGTCTCATCGGCCCGGGCCGCACCCGTGAGGGCGGCCCCGGCCAGTATCGCTCCTCCCAGCCAGCGCATCGCTTACTCGAAACTCTTCAGGTACTCGATGACGGCGGCGATATCGTCCTCCTTCTTCAGACCGGCAAAGGACATCTTGGTCCCCTTCATATAGGCCTTGGGTTTGGCGAGGAAAGCGGCGAGTTCGTCCTCGGTCCAGACCAGCCCGCCTTCGCCAGCGGCCTGCATCGGCTTGGAATACTTGAACCCGTCAACCGCACCGGCGGCATGTCCAACGATCCCGTTGAGCATGGGGCCGGTCTTGTTCTTGGCACCCTCGCCGACCTGATGGCAGGCCTTGCACTTCTTGAAGGTCTTTTCACCCGCTGCCACCAGATCGGGATCAAGCGCCGCCGCTTCCACAGGCGCAGGTTCCGCCGCCGTTTCGGTTGCTGCCGCTTCGGTGACAGTGGCCGCCCCCTCGGGCTCTGCCGCGGCCGCGTTGTCCCCGCCCGTATCCGGCGTCACGTCCAGCACGCGGGCGCGCATGGTGATCTCGACCGTGTCCTTGCAGTTTTCCATGCAGGGCGCGTCGGTCCAGAAATGCGCCTCGGAGGTTTCGCGGTCATCGATGATGAACCCGCCCGCGTTGGGCAGTTCGACCTCGGCGAAATTCTCGTTGGAGAGCACGAAATCGTCGTCCACCAGATCGTTGGAATAAAGGATATAAGCCACGATCGCATAGACCTCGTCCGGGCTGAGCGACTGCGCGTTGCCAAAGGGCATCGAGCGGTTGACATAGTCCCAGGCGGTGGACAGGTGCGGCCAGTAGGAGCCCACGGTCTTGAGCGGATCCTCGCGGTCGAGCGTGTCCATGCCACCGGCCAGCTTGGGCCAGTTGTCGACCCCCTCGGCGAAATCGCCGTGGCAGATGGCGCAGTGTTCGGCAAACACCATCTCGCCATCCTCGACCGAACCCTCGCCTGCGGGCAGGCCGGTGCCATCGGGGCTGACGTCCAGATCCCAGGCGGCGATCTCTTCGGGCAGCGCCGGGCGGCCCAGTCCAAACTCGCCCGCCCAGGCCGGCGCCGACAGCATCAGCGCGGTGACCGATGCGGTGAGGGTCAGCTTAGGAAACTTCGACATTTTCGGCCACTCCGTTTGCCTTGACCCACCAGGTCTGGATCGCGTTGTTGTGATAGATCGAGTTGAGGCCCCGCACCTCGCGCAGCTGCGCCTTGGTGGGCTGCACATAGCCGCTGGAATCGCGGGCGCGGCTTTGCAACAGCATCTCGGACCCGTCCCAGTTGGTATCGAGATAGAACCGGGTGAGCGCCTTGTCCTGTCCCGGCGCCGCAAGGCGGGCGGGCTGCCAGCTTTTGCCGCCATCCATCGAGACATCGACACCGGTGATCGCACCTCGGCCCGACCAGGCCAGGCCGGTGATCACCAGCGGACCGGCACCATGGGTGATCGGCGCCTGCGGGCTGGGCGAGGTGACGACCGATTTGGCATCCATCACCCAGGTCCATTTGCGGCTGGTGCCATCCTCGAGCGTGTCGGTGTATTTCGAGGTCTCCTCGCGGCTTTCGACGGGGCCGTCCATCACCTCGATCCGGCGCAGCCACTTGACCCACATGTTGCCTTCCCAGCCGGGAACGACCAGGCGCACGGGATAGCCATGTTCCTTGCGCAGCGCCTCGCCATTGGCCTTGAAGGCGACCAGAACGTCATCCAGCGCCTTTTCCATCGGGATCGAGCGGCCGTTGGACGAGGCATCGGCGCCCTCGACATAGACCCATTTGTCCTTGAGATCGCCTGCCGCGCCCAGCCCCGCCTCTTCCAGCAGGGTGCGCAGCGAGACGCCGGAATATTCCATGTTATGGATCATGCCATGGGTGAACTGGGCGCCGTTCAGCTGCGCACCGGCCCATTCCATGCCCGAGTTTGCCGCGCATTCGCAGAAGTACACGTGGTTCTGGCGCGGGAACCGCTCCAGATCGGCATAGGAGAAGACCAGCGGCTGATCGACCAGCCCGTTGATCATCAGGCGGTAATCTTCCTTCTTCAGCGCGATGGCGCCCGAATGGTGCCGCTCGAAGGCACATCCCTGCGGGGTGATGGTGCCATCCAGCGCGTGGATCGGGGTAAAGTTGATCGAGCTGATCGTGTCGGCGGTCAGCCATTCCACGTTGCGGCGAATGACGTCGCCCTCGTATTCGATGGGCAGGCCATAGGGGGTCGCGTCCACACCATCGCCGGTGGCGCGCGCCCAGTCCTGAACCTCGGTGATCAGCGGATCGGGACCTGCGGCCCGTGCCGCGCCCGCCGCCACGGCCCCTGCACCGGCAGCCGCGACACTGGTCAGGAACCGGCGGCGCGACGGGCTGTGCTTGCCAGAGCTTTCACTCATACTGTTGCCTCCTTTGCATCACTGCATTCGCGTATGTGAATGCAATCGCTCAAAAAATTTACGCTGGTTGTGAGCGCCTCAGGCGCCCACGACCTCGACCGATGTATTGGGGGTCACGTTGACGGTGCCCAGTTTGCGAATGTGGTTTTCGACCACATCCCAGATCTGCGGGCCTTCGGTGCCCTCGTTGACGCTGGCCCAGCCGGCGACGACGTAATTCTTGGCCGGGTCGATCTTTTCCCCGGTCTTGAGCAGGGTCATGTCGCTGATGCGTTCCCCCTGCGGCTTGGTCACGTCGATGCGGTAGCCCAGCCCGCCGACACGCACCATGTCGCCGCCCTGCTGGTAATAGGGGTCGGGGTTGAACAGGTTGTCGCCCACATCCTCGAGCACCACATGCAGGAACTCTCCGGTCATCTCGGTGCGATAGGCGGCGCCGTAACTCATCGAGGTGACGTTCCAGATATCCTCTCGGGTGATCTCCTGCCCCGGCAGGATCGACGGTCCCCAGCGCACGCCGGGCGACATGGCGATATCGGCGTCGCGCTCGGAGATCAGCGCGTCGCAGATCAGGTCGTCCCAGGTGCCGTTGAAATTGCCGCGACGATAGAGCAGCGCATCATCGGCGGTGCGCCCGATCACCTCGCGCAGCTGGTCGATATGCGGCTCGCGCTGCGCGTTGATCAGGGCGGTGACCTGCGGGTCGGGGGCGATCACGTCCGAGAAGATCGGGATCAGCTTGTGTTTCAAACCCATCATCCGGCCATCGCGGATATCCAGATCGACCCGGCTGACGAATTTGCCGTTCGAGCCGCTGGCGATCACATAGGTCTGTTCCACCAGCACCGGTTCGGGCAGCGCGTCATGGGTGTGACCACTGAGAATGACGTCGATGCCGGTGACCCGGCCCGCCATCTTCTTGTCCACGTCAAAGCCGTTATGGCTCAGCACCACGACAACCTCGGCGCCCTCAGCCCGGACCTCGTCGACCATGGCCTGCATGTTCTCTTCGCGGATGCCGAAGGAGAATTCGGGGAACATCCAGCCCGGATTGGCGATCGGCATATAGGGGAAGGCCTGACCGATGACCGCGACCTTGACGCCGCCGCGCTCGAAGAACTTGTAGGGTTTGAACAGCTCCGACGGCTCGTCCCATTCGGCGTCAAAGATGTTCTGGCCCAGCGAGGCAAAGGGCAGGCTTTCGACCAGCTCGGTGACCCGGTCGGTGCCCAGGGTGAATTCCCAGTGAAAGGTCATCGCATCGGGTTTCAGCGCGTTCATCACATTGACGACATCCTGCCCCTCGGTGTGGAAGCAGGTATAGGAGCCATGCCAGGTATCGCCGCCGTCCAAGAGCAGCGCATCGGGCCGGTCGGCGCGGATGGCGTTCACCACGGTGGCGACCCGGTCCATGCCGCCCACCCGGCCATAGGCCCGGGCCAGCGAGGAAAAATCGTTATATGTCAGCGCATAGGCCGATGGGCTGCCATCCTCGATCCCGTAGAAGCGGCGGAAATCGGCACCGGTGACATGCGGCATCTGCCCCTTGGCCGCGCCGATACCCAGATTGACCTCGGGCTCGCGGAAATAGATCGGCATCAGCTGGGCATGGATGTCGGTGATATGGATCAGGGTCAGGTTGCCGAACGTGTCGAATTCCAGGAGCTGGTCCTGGGTCAGCGCCTGCTGCGCGGCCAGCCGGGACCAATTGCCAAAGCCGGAGGCCCCCACCAGGGCCGATGCGGCCATGGAAACCTGAAGAAAGTCGCGACGGGAGATCATGAGGCAGCCTTTTCCTGATCGTTTTCATCATAAATTCACAAAAGTGAATTTGTCTGGGCAAAAAAGACCCCGCACCGGTATTCCGGTGCGGGGCCCGGGTGTTAGTTGCGGACCGAGGGTCCTTCGACCGACAGGCCGTTGCCGCGGCTGGCGACATAGAGTTCCAGCGCCACGAATTCCGGGCTGCCGGGGCTGAACGTCTCGGCGCGGGTATCGCGCACGCAGCCCTTGAAGCGGGCATGGGCCGTGTTCAGCTTGGCATTTTTCAGGCGGTAGGTCGGGAAACCGTTGATCTGCCCCTGGCTCAGGTGGTCGGCGCGGATCATGTTGCCATAATTGTCCTCATGGCAATTCGCACAGCTCAGTTCCAGCTGACCGTAACGGGTGTAGTAGATTTCCTTGCCCATCTCCCAGGTTGCCTGAACCGGGCCGTCAATCGCCACATTCACCGGCATGCCGCGCGACTGCACCGAGATCAGCGCCGTCATCGCCGCCATGTCGCCACCGTCATATTTCCACGCCTTGGCGCCCATGCGGTTCTCGCGGCAGTCGTTGACCTGCGCTTCCAGAGTGCGCACCTCTCCGGCGGCCTCGTTCCACTTGGGATAGACAGCCCGCACGCCCGCCATGCTTTCGGCGGCATCGCCGTGGCACGAGGCACAGGATTTGCCCTCGGTTCCATCGGCGGTGTCCCACGCCTCTTGCGCCTGGTCGACAAAGACCATGGCCGGGTTGTCGAAGTCATCCATCTGCAACGCCTGGGTCTCGTCCGAACGGAAACGCCAGCCCGAGTACAACTCGGACAGCGCGCCATCCAGATGGGCGGGCGCTTCGGTTTGGGTGACCATGTTGATCTCGCCGTTGACGACCAACTCATCGCCGTCCGGGCCGGCCACCGCCGCCAGAGGCGCGGCCAGCAACGCGGCAATCGCGGTCATTGCCCTGACTTTCATCCATATTCCTCCCTTGGGTGATTGGCCGCGCCCGGTTCGCGCACCGGGCGGCGGCATCTTTTGCCTAGGACCGCGGATCAGGCGATCGTGATCGACTTGTTGTCGTTGTAGACAGAGCCGTCATCGTCATACCAGGTGAAGGCGAACTCGCCCGCTTCGGGCACAGTTGCTTCGAACTGGAAATAGGGGTTGGTGGAAATCGCCGGCTCCATGGTGATGTCGATCACCGACTGGCCGTTGAATTCGCAGGTGAAGCGGTTGATGATCGAACGCGGAATGACATTGCCTTCCTTGTCCTTGCGCTGACCGCTTTCCATCGCGTGGCTGATGAGCGTCTTGATCGTGATCGCCTCGCCGGCTGCTGCCGATTTCGGGACCTTCACGCGGGGTTTAACACCAGATGCCATGTGTCTTGTCTCCTGATTATCGGACGCGCGGGCTTAGCCGCCACAGCCGCCGATGGTCACTTTTACGGTCGAGCTGGCCTTGACGAAGGAGCCGTCGGCCATCTTGGCGATGGCGACAACGTCCTGAGTCCCGGCCAGACGAATGCGGGTCGAGGCCGACTGCGCAGCAGCCAGCGGGCCGAAGTTGAACTGCGCCACGCCCGGGGTCGGGTTGCCCATGGCCAGAACCAGGATCGCCGTCGCGCCGGGGGCGCTGACCTCGATCGGAACGGTATTGCCGTTCTCGGCAATCTCGGGCGCGGTCAGGGTCAGCCCGCCCTCGCCCATGTCTGCACCGCCGGTAAACTCGGCGATCCGGTCCTCGGCGGCGGCGTTCACGCGGAACGGCAGCACCGTCAGGGCCGCTGCGCCCAGGGCCAGGCCCAGGGTGTCACGACGTGAGAAATCCATCGTTGCTCTCCTTTGTTTGTCGCCGCGCGGTTCCGGCACGGCTTATTCGTCCTTGAGGGTCGCGAGGAATGCGACCACATCTTCGATCTCTTGCGCCGACAAGAGCGGCGTCAGCGGGCCATCGGGCGCCTTTCCGGTATAGGCGTTGCCGGGGCGGACATAGCCGTCGACCCGGTAGAAGGACGGCATCATCGACCCTTCGAACGTCAGCTTGGCATTGGCGACCAGCCCGCGCAGCTCGGCCTCGGTCCAGCGGCTGCCCGCGCCGTCCAGCGACGGCCCGATCTCGCCATGGAAGGGGACATCCGCCAATGCGCTGACCTGATGGCAGGCGACACAGTTGCCGTGCTTTTTCGAGCCCACGACCATGGCACCGTTGGCCGCATCGCCGGGCGTTCCGGTCAGCGATGCCTCGACGGCGCCGTCGGCATAGACCACATCGCCTGGTGCGGTTTCACCCGCCCAGGCTGCGCCACCGATCAGCGCGGCGGCCAGCGTCAGAATAGTTGTCTTCATGTGTCCTCCCATTGGCTCCCACGTGTCTGCGCACGTGGCGAAACTCGCTCGGTATACCGTAGGCCACGAACCACCCCGAACGCAACATCAAATTCGCAAATGTGAATTGGAATTTTGTTGCGCCCGACGCTCAGTCCGTGGAACCATTGCTGCGCTCCTGAATGCGCCGGGCGTGATACCGTTGAAAATCCTCATCGTTATCAAGCGCATACCGCTTTTCAGCAACCCAGGTGAACATGTCCAGCGTGGTGCCCGCGCCAAAGGCGCCGGGCATCACCGCCACCGCCGCCTGCTGGGCCGACTGGTCCTCGGCCACCTCTTCGGGCAGGAACAGAATCGTCGGCGTGAACAGGATGCCCCATTTGCGGGCCATGTCCTTTTCCGACAGCGCCTCGCCATCGAAATCGGTGACCTCGATATCGCCGTGCAGATTCAATTGTACCACGAAATAGTTCTCTTCGATATAGCTGCTCACCTCGGGCCGGGGAAACACCTCCTTGTGCATCTTGGCGCAGTAGACGCAGCCGCGCTGCTCAAAGAACAGCACCAGGCGTTTGCCCTCTGCGTTGGCCTCGCCCAGGTCCTCGCGCAGGTCCTTGAACGTGTCGCGCATCCAGGCGGTCTTGTGCAGCCCGTCATCGCCCAGCTCCGCAGCCTGCGCGCCGCCCGTCAGGGCCAGCAGGCCCAGTATCGCCAGAAATCTTCTCATCTCCTCACCTCATAATCAGCCCGCCCCTCAGCCCAGTGCCGAAAAGCTGGGAACCCAACGGATCATCGCGTCGGCGATCCAGTTCACACCGCCGGTGACAATCAGGATAGCAAATACGATCAGCATTGCCCCCATCCCCTTCTCAACCCAGGCAAAGGCGGCGCGATGGCGCTGGACCCACCCCAGAAAGGGACGCGCGAAAAAGGCGGCTACCACAAAAGGCGCGGTCATGCCGACGCCATAGACCAGCAGCAAGAGGCCACCACGCCAGATCTCGCCCATGCCGCTGGCGATCATCAGGATCGCCGCCAGCGCCGGGCCCACACAGGGTGTCCAGCCAAAGCCGAAAGCCAGACCCATCAGATAGGCCCCAAGCAGGGTCGAGGCGGGCATGGAACTGTCCATCCGGGCCTCACGATAGAGCAGCGGCACCCGGATCACGCCCAGGAAATGCAGGCCGAACACCACCAGTATCGCCGCCGCCGCCCAGGACAGCGTGTCCAGATAGGTGCCAAACAGCCGCCCCAGCGCGGTCGCCCCCATGCCCAGCATCATGAAGACCGAGGTGACCCCGGCGGCAAAGGCGATGGACGACACGATCAGCCGTCGCTGCGCCCCCGGCGCGATCCGCCCGTCGCCGCGCAGTTCGGCCATGCTGAGCCCGCCCATATAGGACAGGTAGAACGGCACCATCGGCAGCACGCAGGGGGTAAAGAAGCTGAGCAGCCCGGCAAACAGCGCACCAAGATAGGAAATTTCGAACATCTGTCGGCCTTGTGATGCACGGCGCTTGCGCGCGGCTTGATCTATTCACACATTCAAATTATGTTTTGTGTCAGTGAAAGGTCAACGGTGCATTCATGGGCATGACGAGAAACTTTCTGGCCGCGGGTCTGGCGGCGGTCCTTGCCTTGCCGGCGCTGGCGGCGGAACTGGTCATGGTCGAGCAACATGGCTGCGAATGGTGCGCCCGATGGAACGAGGAAATCGCGCCGATCTACCCCAAGACCGCCGAGGGCGCCTTTGCCCCGTTGCGCCGGGTCGATCTGCGGGCGATCCCCGCCGATCTGGAAACCGCGCGCCGGGTGGTGTTCACCCCGACCTTTCTGATCGTCGAGGACGGGCGCGAGCTGGCACGGCTCGAAGGCTATCCGGGCGAGGATTTCTTCTGGCCGCTGCTGGAAAAGCTGTTGCTCGATCACACGGGCTTTGTGCCCAAACCTCCCGGCAGCAGTTGAGCAGGCGGGACACGAGAACAAACATATTCGCGTGTGATGGTGGATTACGCGCGGCAAATCGGTTAAGGGGCGCCCGGCGCGCCAGATAGAGGGTTGACGCTTGAGTTATTGCCCGGGACCGACCCGGGGACGAGGACAAGAGACATGGCACTTCCGAAGTTTTCGACCGATATGGCCGATGATGAACTCGACAAGATGGTCGACAATGCCACCACCGCGTCGAATTTCCTCAAGGCGATCAGTCACGAAGGGCGGCTGATGATCCTGTGCCATCTGGTATCGGGCGAGAAATCGGTAACCGAGTTGGAAGAGTTGCTTGCCGCCCGTCAGGCGGCGGTGTCGCAACAACTGTCCCGTCTGCGGCTCGAAGGTCTGGTAATTCCGCGCCGCGAGGGCAAGGCGATCTATTACCGCTTGGCAGATGAGCGGCCAAGGCGGATACTGGAAGTGGTCTACGACCTGTTCTGCAACAACGACTGAGCCGCCCACCCGGTTCCGGTCGCCAAGAAGCGGAACCGGCCACCGGAGCGTGGGGAGGAAAACATGCTTGTTTGGCTGAGCGACAGCCAGGCCGTCGCGTTGATCGGCCTCTTGGGCGGTATTGCCTTGGGGCTGGCTGCACGCCTGGGCCGGTTCTGTACCCTGGGCGCGATCGAAGACCTGCTCTATGGCGGCTCCGACCTCCGGATGCGGATGTGGGTGCTGGCCATCGGCGCCGCCATGGCGGGCAGTTTCGGCCTGATGGGGCTGGGCTGGCTCGATCCCGAGCAGAGCTATTACCTGTCGATCCGCTGGATGCCGCTGGCCTCGATCCTGGGAGGTCTGATGTTCGGCTATGGCATGGCGCTGGCGGGCAATTGCGGCTACGGCTCGATCGCGCGGCTGGGCGGTGGCGATCTGCGCGCCTTTGTCATCGTTCTGGTGATGGGGGTCTTTACCTATGTCACCCTGGCCGGACCTCTGGCGCCGCTGCGCAACCTGCTGTTTCCCCAGATAGAGGTCGCCGGCGACCTGCCGCCGGGGCTGGCCCATCACGCCCATGTGCTGACTGGCCTGCCGGTACATGTGATCGGCATCGCCATCGGTCTGCTCCTTTGCCTTGCTGCACTTAGCTCACGGGACATGCGACGCGAGCCGAAATCCATCTTCTGGTCGCTGGTGGTCGCTGGCGCGGTCGTCAGCGGCTGGGCTGGAAGCTTCTGGGTCTATCAGAACGGCTTCGATGGTCTACAGGTCGCCTCCCACAGCTTCTCGGCGCCAGTGGGCGAGACCATCCTCTATGCGATGACCGGTTCGGTGCGCCCGCTGTCCTTTGCGGTGGGTTCGGTCGCCGGGGTTTGGGCAGGCGCCTTTATCGGCTCGCTGATCAAGGGCCATTTCCGCTGGGAGGCCTGCGAGGACCCGCGCGAACTGCGCCGCCAGATCGTAGGAGCGGCGATCATGGGCACCGGCGCAGTCATTGCCATGGGCTGCACCGTGGGTCAGGGGCTGACAGCCTTCAGCCTGCTGGCAATCAGCGCCCCGGTTACATTTCTGGCAATCTTTGCCGGCGCCGCGCTGGGGCTACGCCAGTTGATCGAAGGGTTCAGCGCCGCCGAATAGCATCTTGTCGTTCAGCGCGCCGCGCAGGCGGCAAAGCTTGCCGCCATGTCGCGCAGCACCTGCGGATAAAGCTCCGGCCCCGGCTCAAGCCCAGCGCCCAGTGGATCGAGCACGAAAATCGCCGCGCCCGTGCCCTCGACCGCCGTTTCGATCAGGGCGGTGTTGTATTGCGGTTCGGAAAAGGCGCAGGTCACCCCCTCTTCCACCACCTCTTCGCGCAGATGCGCCAGCCGGGCCGGGCTGGGGCTGCTGGCATCGCCCAGCGACACGGTGCCGGCCAGCGTCAGGCCAAAGGGGCGCTCGAAATACTGGTAGGCATCGTGAAACGCGATAAAGGGTTTACCTTGCATCGGTTGCAACTCTGCCGCGATCTGGACTGTCAGCTCGGCCAGCCGGGCTTGCGCCTCGGCCGCGTTGGCGCGGTACCGGTCCGCGTGATCGGGATCGAGCCCGGCCAGTTCCTCCGCCAGCAGCGACAGCCAGACGCTGGCATTGCCCGGATCGAGCCAGGCATGCGGGTCGGTGCCACTGTGATCATGATCGCCGTCATGGTCGTCATGCGCGGCCTGCGCGTGATCGTCATGCCCCTTGTCGCCCTGCGTTTCGTGATCTGCATGTTCCTTGTGATCGTCATGATCGTCATGATCTTCGTGGTCATCATGCGCCAGATCGCGATATCCCAACCGCGCCGTCGCGGGTTGTTCGAGCAGTGCGATATGGCGGGCATCGCCCGACAGCGACGACAGCGGCTTCTCCAGCCACGGGGTCAGCTCCTCGCCCATCCAGACCACCAGATCGGCCTGCTGCACTGCCCGCGCTTCGGACGGGCGCAGGGCATAACCATGCGGCGAGGCACCGGGGCGCACAATCAGGTCCGGTTCGCCAACCCCGGCCATGAGCTGGGCCACCAGCGAATGAACGGGCGCTATATCGACCGCAACCTGCGGCACCTCGGCCAGCAGCGGCGTGGCACAGGTCATCATCAACGCGGATAGGGATAGACGGTTCATGGACACCTCGACATGTTATAGTGTAACAACTTGCGCGACTTGATATCGGGGATGTTATAACATATCAAGCCTGAAATTCGCCGGGAGGCCCGAATGACCGCCAAAGGTTTCGAACGTCACGACCACAGCCAGTGCATCGCCACCGCGCTGCATCAGGCCGAAAGCCATTGCGCCGCGCACAAGCTGCAATTCACCCCGGTGCGGCGCCGGGTGCTGGAAATCCTGCTGGACCGTCACCGGGCCATGGGCGCTTATGAAATCCTAGACATTCTCGCCGCCGACGGGCTGGGCTCGCAACCGCCCGTGGCCTATCGGGCGCTGGATTTCCTGGTGCAGAACGGGTTCGCCCACCGGATCGAGCGGCTGAACGCCTATACCGCCTGCGCCCATCCCGAGGAGGACCACGTGCCCGCCTTTCTGATCTGCCGCAACTGCAAGGCGGTGGCCGAGGCGGGAACCGAGCTGGAACAGGGCCGTCTGGGCAAGGCCGCCGCCGAGGCCGGGTTCACCATCGAACGGATCGTGGTCGAGGCCGAGGGACTCTGTCCCGGCTGCGCGGGTCAGGCCGCATGAACACTCCGGTCATTGCCGCCGAGGGGCTGAGCATCCGGGTCGACGGCCGCACCGTGCTCGCCGATATCACCGTCGCTGTCGCGGCCGGAGAGATCGTCACCATCGTCGGCCCCAACGGCTCGGGCAAATCCACCTTTCTCAGGGCGCTGATCGGCGCCCTGCCCCCGGCCTCGGGCCGGGTGATCCGCGCGCCGGGTCTGCGCATCGGCTATGTGCCGCAGAAACTGGCGATCGACGCGACGCTGCCGATCACCGTCAGCCGCTTCCTGAGCCTGCCGCGCCGGGTGCCGCAGGATGTCGCCGCCGAGGCGCTGGCCCGCGCCGGTGTGCCCGACCTGGCCAACCGGCAGATGACCGACCTGTCGGGCGGCCAGTTCCAGCGCGTGCTGCTGGCGCGCGCGGTGCTGGAACGCCCGCAACTCCTGCTGCTGGACGAGGCGACGCAGGGGCTGGACCAGCCCGGATCGGCCGCATTTTATCAACAGATCGAAGAGGTCCGCCAGGACCTCGGCTGCGCGGTGGTGATGGTCAGCCACGATCTGCACGTCGTCATGGCCGCCTCGGACCGGGTGCTGTGCATGAACGGTCATATCTGCTGCGAGGGCACGCCCGAGGTGGTGGCCGACGCGCCGGAATACCGGGCACTGTTCGGCACCGGCACGCGGGGGGCGCTGGCGCTCTACCGCCACCAGCACAGCCACAGCCACGACGACGATTGCGGCCATGACCATGGCGCAGAGCATATGCATCAGCACGGAGACCGGTGATGCTGGACGATTTCATGATCCGCGCAGCGCTCGCGGGCGCAGGCGTCGCGCTGGCCTCGGGGCCGCTGGGCTGTTTCGTGGTCTGGCGGCGGATGGCCTATTTCGGCGAGGCGACGGCGCATGCGGCGGTGCTGGGCGTGGCGCTGGCGCTGGCGCTGTCGGCACCGATCCTGCCGGCGGTGGTGCTGGCGGCGGTGCTGATGGCCTCGGCGGTGACGCTGATGCGCGGGCGCGGCTATGCGATGGACACGGCGCTGGGGGTGATGGCGCATACGGCGCTGGCGGCGGGGCTGGTGGCGGTGTCGCTGCTGGCGGATGTGCGGCTGGACCTGATGGCCTTTCTGTTCGGCGATATCCTGGCGGTGTCGCGCAGCGATCTGGCGGTGATCTGGGGCGGCGGCGCGCTGGTGCTGGGGCTGACGCTGTGGCGCTGGTCCGACCTGCTGATCGCGACGCTGAACCCCGATCTGGCCCATGCCGCCGGGGTCGATCCGCGCCGGGCCGAGACCTGGCTGACGCTGGCGCTGGCGGTGGTGGTCGCGGTGGCGATCAAGGTGGTGGGCGTGCTGCTGATCGCCGCGCTGCTGGTCATCCCCGCCGCCGCCGCCCGGCCCCTGTCAGGCACGCCCGAGGGGATGGCACTGGGGGCAGCGGGCATCGGCGGGCTTTCGGCGCTGGCCGGCCTTTACGGCGCCTACCTGTTCGACACACCCGCAGGCCCCAGCATCGTCTGCGTCGCCGCGCTGAGCTTTATCGTGACCACATTGGCGCGAGGCCTGGTGCGGGGGCGGTGAGGGTCGAACGGTCCGTGTTTTAGGCGCCCCCCCTGCGCGCAAGTTCCAAATGACCCGCGCCGAGGAACGGCGGATCCTGAAGGCGGGCGGGGTCGTGGGGGTGGAGGGCGGCGAGGTTGCGGGGGAGGTAAGGAAGGGGTGGTTTTGGTGAGGGGGTGGATCATAGGTTACTGGGTAACAACTTCTAGAGACTTCTAATCACATCTCAAACCTAAACGACATGGAGGCTGAACCGACACAAAGGACCAAGCATCCGCAACAAGAACTCATCAAGCGCTTGCCTCATAGTAGCATTCTGTTAACTTGCTACAACTTAAGTTGGTAGCAGTAATGACCATCCCAGATTTTGATATCGGCGGAACCCTCCCCGCATTTATTGGATCAGATCCAACTAAACCAGCGCTCAGATCGCCGTATAGGTCAACGATACAGAACTTTGTGGAGCGCTTTGTCACTTCTCCACAGAGAGCACGTTTGGTTCTTGGCCTGAACCGTTACCGAGAACATTTGTTCCGAGGCGGCTTTGTGGTCGGCTCACAGTGGATAGACGGCAGCTTTGTTGAAGATATCGAAAAAGTAAGAGGGCGCCCACCCAACGACATTGACCTTGTCACACTTTTCCGGAGACCGATAAGGTACGCCAATGATGGGCTTAGGTGGAACACCGACTATGAAAACGAGCTTCACTTCAAGTTTTTTGACCCAAGGAGCAACAAGGCGAACTACAGTTGTGACAGCTACAGTCTTGATCTAGATGCAGACGCTAGCTACCTTGTGCACTGGTCATCATACTGGTTAGGGCTTTTCTCGGAGCAAAGAGGAAGTGCTCGCCGAAAAGGCATCGTGGAGATTCCGTTGCCCTTAGATGCGATGGAATTCCAAAACATTGAAGCGATGGTGAGGGGGAGATTTGATGTCTGACATTTCGAATCTGGAACACCTTCGTTCTGAACAAGTTAAGGTTCAGGCGCTTCTTTTCGAGGCAAAAGAGCTTGGAGATGTTGTTGCTAGATTAAATTTCCAATCTCGTCTAGATGCTATTAGGGAAGAACTAGAGCTAATTGAGAGAACCGATGCCAATGTTGCAGAGGTGGCGCTATTGTTTGACGGCAAACCTGTGCGCGGTCAAAAATCTATTGACGCCAGGTTCGCCATTAAAGCCCTATCTTTTTTCCAAGACATTGTAGCCAAACTTTATGCAGCGAACTCAAAAAATGGCCTAAAGGGAACGCGAGGACAAGTAGCCAAGAGCACGCAATCCGCATTGCGCATCACAGATTTAGCATTCGGCTCTTTTGGGTTTGTATTGCAAGAGGATGATACCGAGCAATCCAGCGTAATCCCAACTTCCGCGCGGGAAGCCTTGAACACTGCCATCGAGGCGATCAACGAATTGACGCAGAGAGATGATGATCGGTTTCTTTTGGAGATAGATGAGATAAACCCTCGCCTTTTTTCAAGTTTAACCGATTTTTTCACTCATCTGCACAACAACGAAGCGTCACTCAAAACAAACCTGCCGAGCCGCTCGGACTACCACTCCTCTGCCGACATTGAACGTGCCTTCAATCGGTTAACCAACACGAAATATGAATTTTTTACTGAGGAGTGGGTCGGTAAACTAATCGGGCTTTCTCCAAGCAATCGCACCTTCGATTTTCACAAGGAAGGTGAATCTCGGATTGTATCCGGAAAGTTTGACAGGCAAATAAGTCAAGATTACCTGGAAAGAATCGAAAGTGACGGCTTGTTGCTTGGCGCTCGCTTTAGAGCGGATATCGAGATCGCAGAAATTAGAAAGCCCAACGGCTCGGTTAGTATCACTTACACCGCTCTTGGCTTTGAAGAGATTAACTAAATAAAATAGAAAAAATCTGAAAAGTCATTTTCTTTATTGTGAAAACCAAAATGGACAGCCTCAGCTGTCCACAGTCATTCAGTTCTCGACCGTGTGGGCACGCAGTTGGCTGCGCCAACCGCTTTCGGCCCACCGTCACTCAAGATGGACAGCCTCAGCTGTCCATCTTCAACGCTGAAATAAACGCCTCCTGCGGGATATCCACCTTGCCGAACTGGCGCATCTTCTTCTTGCCCGCCTTCTGCTTTTCCAGCAGCTTCTTTTTCCGCGTCGCGTCGCCGCCATAGCATTTGGCGGTCACGTCCTTGCGCAGCGCCGAGAGGGTCTCGCGCGCGATGACCTTGCCGCCGATGGCCGCCTGGATCGGAATCTTGAACATGTGGCGGGGGATCAGGTCCTTCAACTTCTCGCACATGGCCCGCCCGCGCGCCTCGGCCCGGTCGCGATGCACCATGGTCGACAGCGCGTCCACCGGCTCGTCATTCACAAGGATCGACATTTTCACCAGGCTGTCCTCGCGATAGCCGGTCAGCTGGTAGTCAAAGCTGGCATAGCCCTTGGTCACCGATTTCAGCCGGTCGTAGAAGTCGAACACAACCTCGTTCAGCGGCAGGTCATAGACCACCATGGCGCGCGAGCCGGCATAGCTCAGATCCTGTTGGATGCCGCGCCGGTCCTGGCAGAGTTTCAGCACATCGCCCAGGTATTCGTCGGGCACCAGGATGGTGGCCTTGATGCGCGGCTCCTCGATATGGTCGACCTTGCTGAGGTCGGGCATGTCGGCGGGGTTGTGCAGCTCGCGCATCTCGCCGTCTTTCATGAAGACGTGATAGACCACGCTGGGGGCGGTGGTGATCAGCTCGATATCGTATTCGCGTTCCAGCCGGTCGCGGATGACCTCGAGATGCAAAAGGCCAAGGAAGCCGCAGCGGAAGCCAAAGCCGAGCGCGGCCGAGGTTTCCATTTCGTAAGAGAAGGAGGCATCGTTCAGCGCCAGTTTCTCGATCGCGTCGCGCAGGTCCTCGAACTCGGCGCTGTCGACCGGGAAGAGGCCGCAGAACACCACCGGCTGGGCGGGTTTGAAGCCCGGCAGCGCGGTTTCGGTGCCGTTGCGGTCATTGGTGATGGTGTCGCCGACGCGGGTGTCGCGCACCTGCTTGATGGATGCGGTGAGAAAGCCGATCTCGCCCGGGCCGAGGCTGTCGATCATCTGCATGGCGGGGCGGAACACACCGATGCGGTCCACATGGTGCAGGGTGCCGTTCGACATGAACTTGACCCGCATGCCCTTTTTCAGCACGCCGTCCATGATGCGGACCAGCACGATGACGCCCAGATAGCTGTCATACCAGCTGTCCACCAGCATCGCCTTCAATGGCGCGTCGCGGGTGCCCTTGGGCGCGGGCAGGTGATGCACGATGGCCTCGAGCGTTTCGTGGATGCCGACGCCGGTCTTGGCACTGACCCGGATTGCGCCGGATGCGTCGATGCCGATCACATCCTCGATCTGCTCGGCCACCCGGTCGCATTCGCTGGCGGGCAGGTCGATCTTGTTGAGGATCGGCACGATCTCGTGGTCGGCGTCGATGGCCTGATAGACATTGGCCAGCGTCTGCGCCTCGACCCCTTGCGTACTGTCGACGACCAGCAAGGACCCTTCGACCGCGCGCATCGAGCGGCTGACCTCATAGGCAAAGTCGACATGGCCGGGCGTGTCGATCAGGTTCAGCACATAGGTCTCGCCATTGTCGGCGGTATAGTCGATGCGGACGGTGTTGGCCTTGATGGTGATGCCCCGCTCGCGCTCGATATCCATAGCGTCGAGCAGCTGCTCCTTCATGTCACGATCCTGCACCGTCCCGGTCTCTTGGATGAGCCGGTCGGCAAGGGTGGATTTGCCATGGTCGATATGGGCGACGATGGAGAAATTGCGGATGTGGGCGAGGTCAGTCATGGATTGGGCATATGATGAGGAATCTTGGTTTGGTCAAGGTGGATCGAACGACTACAACCGCCGCATTTTGGCAGGAACGTCCAAGGGCAATCGCACCGCGACACCCAACGGCCACGGTAACGACCGGAATGAACCACTAAAGCAACTCCCAAATTCGATGGGCTCTGAGAATTAACAGGGCTTGGATATTGGCGCAGGAACTCTCTGGGCGCGAGTCAACGCCTGTTTGAAGGCAGCGCGTGCATCTCGCCGATCACATTCCCGCCACCTTCACATTCCATTTACCGCAGCCGATTGATCCCGAGCGACTCTTTTGCCATAGTGTCGCCCGACAGGCGGGGCGGCAGACCCCGTGGCAGAGCAAGAGGCCAGGACGTGAAACGGATTTTGACGGGGGCGCTGGGTGCTGCCCTTTTGGTAACCATGATGCCGGTGCAGGCCATCGCCGCGCCGGGTGTGATCAATCAGGCCTGCCGGCAGAGCGGCCGCGACGCCGCCACCATCGAGCGCTGTGGCTGTATCCAGGAAGCGGCCAACAAGGCGCTGAACCGCAGCGAGCGGCGCAAGGTCGCCAAATGGTTCAGCGACCCGCATCAGGCACAGGTGGTGCGGATGTCGGACAAGAGCAGCGACGAGGCGCTGTGGAAGCGCTACAAGGCCTTTGGCGAGCTGGCGCAGGCGATCTGCCAGTAACACCCATAGATGGCGGTGGCGGGTCGTAGCCCGCCCCCTAAGCCCATTTAGCCCGCGTTCACCTGCCTGAGCGCGGGGCGCAGCTTGTCCAGCCGGATATCGGCGGTGCGGGCATGCCCCTCCATCCCTTCGGCGCGCGAGATGGTGGCGGTGGCGCGGGCCAGATCGGGCAGCGCCTGCGGCTCCACCTGTTGCCAGGTCACGGTTTTCAGGAACTTGTGCACGCTGAGCCCGCCGGTATAGCGCGCCGCACCCGAAGTGGGCAGCACATGGTTGGGGCCGCTGGCCTTGTCGCCAAAGGCCACGGTGGTGAGTTCCCCCAGGAACAGCGAGCCATAGGCCATGAGCCTTCCGCGCCACCAGTCCAGATCGGCGGCCTGCACATGCAGGTGTTCGGGCGCATAGCGGTCGGCGGTGACCGCCACCTCCTCGCGATCCTCACACAGAATCACCTCGCCCAAGGCATCCCAGGCCGCCTGCGCGCTGGAGCGGTTGGGTTCGGGCAGATCGGCGATGCAGGCGGGGATATGGGCCAGAACCGCCTCGGCCAGCACCCGGTCGTCGGTGACCAGCCAGACCGGCGAGTTGTAGCCATGTTCAGCCTGTCCGACCAGGTCCCAGGCGACGGTGAGCGGATCGGCGGTGGCGTCGGCGATCACCAGGCTGTCGGTGGGGCCAGCGAACATGTCGATGCCCACGGGGCCGAACAGCTGGCGCTTGGCCTCGGCTACGAACTGGTTGCCCGGACCCACCAGGATATCGGCGGGCGGCGCGCCAAACAGGCCAAAGGCCAGCGCCGCCACCCCCTGCACCCCACCCAGCGCCAGGATGCGGTCGGCCCCCGCCAGCGACATGGCATAGAGGATCGCGGGGTGCACCCCGCGCCCCGCCTGCGGCGGCGAGACGGCGGTAATCTGCGGCACTCCGGCGGCGCGCGCGGTGGTGATCGTCATCAGCGCCGAGGCGATATGGGCATAGCGCCCACCCGGCACATAGGCCCCAGCGGCGGATAGCGGGATCTGTTTCTGCCCGGCGATCAGGCCCGGGCGCAGCTCCGTCTGGAAATCCAGCGCCGAGGCGCGCTGTGCCTCGGCAAAGCGGCGGATATTGTCATGGGCATAGCGGATCTGGGCCTTGAGGTCCTCGGGCACCTGTTCGCTGGCGCGCGCGACCTGATCGGGGCTCACCACGATCTCGCCGGTCCAGCCATCGAGCCGCGCGGCATAGTCGCGTGCGGCGGCCTCGCCCTCGGACCGAAGCCGCGCCAGCATCACCTGCACCACGTCCGCCGCATCGCCCTGTGGTGCGGGCGGCAGACCGGGGGCGGATTTCAAAACCGTGATCGTCATGGCGTGTTCCTGTTTTCCTCACTTGACCTTAGGTCAGGATAGTTTAAGAAAATGCAAAACTGATCGGAGCGATCGAAATGCTGATGAAAGGCGTGACCCTGCGCGGTCTGGAAGTGTTCGAGGCGCTGTCGCGCACCGGATCGGTGGCCCAGGCTTCGGCGCAGACGGGGTTGAGCCAACCCGCCGTCAGCCAGCAACTGCGCAACCTGGAGCAGGCGCTTGGCACCGATCTGGTCGACCATGGGCGCCGCCCGATGGTGCTGACACCCGCCGGACGCGCGTTCTTGCCCCGCGCGGAAACGGTACTGAGCGAGCTGCGTCTGGCGCAGAGCGAGCTGACGGTGATGGACCTGACCCATCTGAGCACGCTCAGCATGGGACTGATCGACGATTTCGACAACGACCTGACACCGCGGCTGGCGACCCTGCTGGCCGATAGTCTGACCAAGTGCCGGTTCAAGTTGATCACCGCACCCAGCCACGAGATAAGCGAAGCGATGAAGGCGCGACGGCTGCATATCGCGGTGGCCGCGACCTCGGGCGAGGTACATGACGGAATCGTCGAATACCCGCTGGTGCGCGATCCCTTCATCCTGGTGGCGCCGCGTGGCGTGGTGCCCAAGGGTGGCGACATGCTTGCATCCCTGCAGGGGTTGCCACTGCTGCGCTATGCGCGGGAACAGCTGATCGGACGCCAGATCGAGGCGCATCTGGCTCGTCAGAAACTCGACTTTGAAGAGCGTTTCGAGATCGGCTCGCACCTGGCGCTGATGGCGATGGTGGCGCGGCGGTTGGGCTGGGCGGTGACGACGCCGCTGGGCTTTATGCGGGCAGAGCGATTTCATGACGATGTCGAGGCCTTTGCCCTGCCCTTTGCCGCCTTCTCGCGCCGTATCTCGTTGTTTGCGGGCGCCGATTGGGCCGACCGCGTGCCGCGCGACGTGGCCGAGACCATGCGGCGGCTGGTGCAGAGCCAGATCATCGACCCCGCGGTGGCGCGGCTTCCGTGGCTGGGCGGCGAATTGCGCGTGATCGAAAGCTGAGCGCACCACCGTCCCGCTTGCGGGCGCTCTTGCAGAATGAGGGCGTGTCGGGACATCGGGCGCACCGGTTCGAAGAAGCAGGACGACGGGATCAAGCCCTGTCTTGCCCCCACCGGGCAAGAGGGCGCCGTCGAGTTTGCGCAAGATAAGCGGGCAGTTTCCGGTTTTCTAAAAGTGTGCTGGGACTTGCATCGTGAAGAGCCCCGGACGATCGAACCGCGAAACGCCCTCCGTAACAGGTGGCAGTTCCCAGGTCCGTCGCTCAGCTTCCGCCGCAACGGCTTCTCAACCCGGCAGCAGCGCCCCCGCAACCAGCCGTTTGCGCAATCCGTGCGCCGCCATCTCGATCAGATCCAGCGCCCCGTCGAAGTCGCGGGTATAATAGGGGTCGGGAACATGGGTGGCGCCACTCTCGGGCGCATAGTCGGTGAACAGCCGTACCGGCGTTGCGCTGCCCGGCGGGCGTTGCGCCTCGATATCGGCCAGGTTCTGGGCATCCATAGCGAGGATCAGATCAAACAGATCGAAATCACCCGCCACGAACTGTCGCGCCCGCAGATCCGACAGGTCGATCCCCCGTGCCGCAGCTGCCGCCCGCATCGGGCCATAGGGCGGTTCACTTACATGCCAGCCACCGGTTCCGGCACTGTCGGTCCCGGCTTCGGGCATCAGGGCGCGGAACACACCCTCGGCTGCGGGCGAGCGGCAGATATTGCCTAGACAGACAAAGAGGATACGGTGGGTCATGCGGGGCTCCTGTTTCCCCAGAACCTATAGGCGAGCGGAGTGATATGAGAAAGATCGTCATTCTGACAGGTGCCGGGATCTCGGCGGAAAGCGGGCTGGGAACCTTTCGCGACGCAGGCGGCATCTGGACGAAATATCCGTTGGAGGATGTGGCAACGCCCGAGGGCTTTGCCCGCGATCCGGTGCTGGTCCACGAATTCTACAATGCACGTCGGGTTCAGGCGGCTGCCGCCCAGCCCAATGCCGCCCATCATGCACTGGCCCGGCTGCAACGCGACTGGCCCGGCGAAGTGGTAATCGTCACCCAGAACGTGGACGGGCTGCACGAGGCCGGTGGCGCCAGCAATGTGATCCACATGCATGGCACGCTGGCAGGCGCGCTTTGCGCCGGGTGCGGCCACCGCTGGGTGGCACCCGAGACGATGGACACCACCACCCCCTGCCCCGCCTGCACCCGCCCATCGGCCCGGCCCGATGTGGTGTGGTTCGGCGAGATGCCCTATTACATGGATACGATCTTTGACCACCTCGCCAGCGCTGACCTGTTTGCCGCCATCGGCACTTCGGGGCAGGTCTATCCGGCGGCAGGCTTCGTGCAGGAAGCCACGGCCAGTGGCGCCCGGACGATCGAGTTGAACCTCGAACCTTCGGCTGTCGCCTCGAACTTCGATGAGACGCGGTTCGGCCCGGCCAGTCGGGTCGTGCCCGACTGGGTGTCGGACATGCTGGGCCTGCGGGGATGAGCGATTTCCTGATCCTCTCCGATCGCAACCTCGGGGGGCTTGGCGTAACAACCGCCGAGGTTCAGATGGCGCTTGAGGACGCGATCCGGGCACAGCTTCGCGGGGCAGTGCATGTGGCACCGAAATTGGCGCTGCTGCCCGGCGACGGGCGCTATGTGATGACGACGCTTGCGACCGGCGACGCCCCCTCCCTGACCGTGGTGAAATCGGTGATGGTCAGCCCCGACAACCCGGTACGCGGCTTGCCCGGGACCGAGGGCGTTTTGCTGGTTCAGGACAGTGAAACCGGCCAGTTGCTGGCCCTGATGCAGGCGGGCTGGATCACCCGGATGCGCACCGCCGGCCTCAGCGCGCTGGTGGCGCGGCGGCTGGCTGATCCGGCGGCACGCGTGGTGGCCTTTGTCGGCGCCGGCGCCCAGGCGCGCGCGCACCTCGCTGCGTTCTGCGATCTGTTTCCGTTGCAAAGGGCGGTCGTTTTCGGGCGCGGGGCCGAGAATATCGCCCGGCTGGGCGCGGCCGCCCGCGCGCGGGGGCTGGAGGTCGAGATCGCAGACACCCCGCACCACGCCATCGCCGACGCCGATCTCGTGGTTTCCTCGGTCACCCTTGATCACCAGATGATACCGTTCCTGGATGCCCGCTGGCTGAAGCCCGGCGCCTTTGCCAGCCTGACCGATACGGGCCTGCCCTGGCGGCCCGATGGGATGACCGCGCTCGACCCGCTCTATATCGACGATCTGGCGCAAGAGGCCGCCAATCCAAGGCCGATGATCGACCCCGCGCAGGTTCGCGGCGATCTGGCGGCTTTGCTCGGAGAAGACGGACACAAGACAAGCGTCAACCGGCACGATTCGACCCGCCGCGCCGGTTTCCTGTTTCGAGGTCCGGCAATCGCCGATTTCGCCATCGCCGCCCTCGCGCTGCAACGCGCGCAGGCGACGGGCGCTGGCCGCGCAACTGTTTGGCCAGACGCAACCAGGCCGGGTCAAAGCCCGGCCTGACGCTTGGATGAGGGCTGCCGCGCAGCCTGAAGACAGGCGTAGCTCCCTGGCCCTAGTTCGATTTCTTCTTCATGTGGCCATGACCGCCATCCTGACGCTCCAGGTCGACGGGAATCTCCACTTCGATCTCTCCCGCCTTCTCAAACACCAGCGTCACCGGCACCAAGGCTCCCTGCTCAAACGGCGCCTTGATCCCCATGAACATCACATGATCGCCTCCGCGCGCAAGCGCATGCATGCCACCGGCAGGGATATCGAAGCCCTCGGGAACGTGCATCATCTGCGCGACGCCCTGATCGTTGATCTTGTGGGTATGCAGTTCGACCTTGGCGGCCACGTCCGAACGGGCCTCAACCAGGCGATCATCTTCGGCGCCGGTATTGCGGATCATCATGAAGGCAGCGCCAGCCTTGGCATTGGCACCCGACGCGCGCGCATAAGCGTCGTCGACCACGATGGTCTCACCGGCCCAGGCGGCAGTTGCAAGGGTAAGGGTCGCGGCCGCAGCCAGCACCTTGTATTTCAACGACATGGTCTCTCTCCTTTGTCATGTCTTGATCTGTCTGAGTGAGCGTTCTCAGATCAAGGCGGGCGGAGCTCGCGCCGGAACAGCAGAGAGAATACGGGCAATCAGGCTGGGTTGTGTCCGGTCCGGCACAGGCAGGGCTTGTTGCGGTGGGACGGGCGCGGCAGCGGCATCGGGCAACAGCGCCCCCAGCAGCATCAGCGCGAAGTCCGGACAGTAATGCGGCGGGGCAGTCGGCTGCCCTTTGGCATCCATGTAGAGAATGACGGGCCCGGTGCCGGTACAGATCTCCATCTGAGCCACGGCGGCGCTCATCCCGCGCGAATTGGCCAGCCCCTGACCGGTCAGCCCGACAAGCAGCGAGAGCGCAAGCGCAATGGATATCCGCACCGGGGCTGTCATTCTGTTAACCGATATCTGCTCCAGACTCCCGTTCCGCAAGGGCAAATAACCCCCTGCGACAGCAGGACGCCGGTCTGTCAGGAGACCGATTTCCAAAGGAAATCGGGCCGGAAAACGTACCGTTTTCCGGTTTCGTCCCAAAAAGAGAAACCCCGTACGCGAAGCGCACGGGGTTCCCGAAATCAGCGGATCGGAAGGATCAGGCTGCGGCTTGCGCCTTGGCAATCTCTTTCTTGACCTTCAGAGCATTGTCGGACAGGTCCTCGTCCTTGGCCTTGGCCAGAAACGCGTCCAGACCGCCCCGGTGATCGACCGAGCGCAGGGCCGACGCCGAAATACGCAGCTTGACACCACGGCCCAGGGTTTCGGACTGCAGGGTCACATCGTTCAGGTTGGGCAGAAAACGACGGCGGGTCTTGTTGTTTGCATGGCTGACATTGTTGCCAGTCATCGGGCCTTTTCCGGTCAGTTCGCAACGGCGCGACATGGTCTCTTCCTTCGTATCTGGTGACGGAGGGCGAACCATCCGTCAAATCACAAGGGGCGCAACCCGAAGTCGCGCCCGAAAACTGGTTGGATGCGTTTAGTGGGAATCGCGGCGAGGGTCAAGACGGCTGGACGGGATTCTTTGCGTTGTCTCGTGGTCCCTGGCGGGTCGGCATGGTTGAGTACGACAAGAGGAAAGCCTCATTCCTCGTTCAGAAAGCCCAGCATCTGCTCGGCGGCGCTGGCGGGCGTCAACTGCCCCTGAGCGGCGGCAGTGGAAAGCCGGTCCATCTCGGCCCGTGCACGTGGCGTTTCCAGCCGGGCAAGCAGAGCATGACGCACCTCCTGTCCGAACCAGTAGCGCGCCTGTTCGGCCCGGTTGGCTGTCCAATGCCCGTTTTCCCTCCGCCAGTCCGACAACGCGCGCATCTCGGCCCATGCGGCATCCAGCCCCGCCTCCTCGACCGCCGAGACGGTCAGCGCCTTGGGAAAGCCCGGCGGGTCCTGCACCCGTTTGCGCAACAGGCGGAGCGCCCCGGCGTAGTCGGCACAGGTCCGGGTCGCGGTCGATTTCAGCTCGCCATCCGCCTTGTTGACCAGGATCAGGTCAGCCATTTCCATGATGCCGCGTTTGACGCCCTGCAACTCGTCACCGCCAGCGGGCGCCAGCAGCAGCAGGAACAGGTCGGACAATTCGGCCACAACGGTTTCGGACTGCCCCACGCCGACCGTCTCGATCAGCACCACATCAAAGCCCGCCGCCTCGCACAGGCTGACCGCCTCGCGGGTGCGGCGCGCGACCCCGCCCAGATGGCTCTGGCTGGGCGAAGGGCGGATGAAGGCGGCCCGTTCCCGCGACAACCGCTCCATCCGCGTCTTGTCGCCCAGGATGGACCCGCCCGAGCGCGCCGAACTGGGATCGACCGCCAGCACCGCCACCCGCAGCCCCTGCCCGATCAGCATCATGCCAAAGCTCTCGATGAAGGTCGATTTGCCAACGCCCGGCGTGCCCGACAGGCCGATCCTGAGCGCCTGGCGCCCGGCACCGGCAAGATGGTCCAGCAGCGATGCGGCCTGGGCGCGGTGATCGTCCCGCCGGCTCTCGACCAGCGTGATCGCGCGCGCCAGCGCACGGCGGTCACCGGCTAAAATCCTGTCGCCAAGCTGTGTGATATCCATGCCGTCCTCGCAAATTTGGCCTAGATGACGGAGCGCGTCCCGGTTTGTCCAGAGCCGACCCACCGGATGCGCCGGATTGTCCCTGTATCGCCCCCCCGAAGACCCCGCCGCTGCCCCTGCTGCTTCTTTCTGGTCTTAAATACTCAATGCCGCCACCGCTCCTCACCCGGAACCGCCAATTGGCTCTGGACCTGCCCCCGCCGCGTTGGCGATAAGGCGGCATGACCCGGTTGCCCATCGACGACGCCCTGCCCGACCTCATCACCGCTCTGCAGGCGCGCGGGCGCGCGGTTCTGCAGGCCCCGCCCGGCGCGGGCAAGACCACCCGGGTGCCGCTGGCCCTGCTCTCGGCTGGCCTGACCAATGGCCGCATCGTGATGCTGGAACCGCGTCGCCTGGCCGCCCGCGCCGCCGCCGAGCGGATGGCCGAGACGCTGGGCGAACCGGTGGGCCAGACCGTGGGTTATCGCATCCGGGGCGAGGCGAAACGGTCGAACGCCACCCGCATCGAAGTGGTGACCGAAGGCATCCTGACGCGCATGTTGCAGGCCGAGCCCGATCTGCCCGGCATCGGCGCGGTGATCTTCGACGAGTTTCACGAACGCTCGCTCAATGCCGATCTGGGGCTGGCGCTGTGTCTCGAAGTGGCCGAGGCGCTGCGTGACGACCTGATCCTGCTGGCGATGTCGGCGACGCTCGACGCCGAGCCGGTGGCGGCGCTGATGGATGCGCCGATGGTCACGTCTCAGGGGCGCGCCTATCCGGTCGAGACCCGCTGGCTCGACCGGCCGCTGGGGCCGCGTGCCCGCCGGGTCGAGGCGCTGGCCGACCTGGTTGCAAGGGCCGAGGCCGAAACCCGCGATCTGGGGGGCGGCCTGCTGGTCTTTCTGCCCGGCGAGGGGGAAATCCGCCGCGCTGAAACCTTGCTCTCGGCGCGCTTGCCCGACATCTGCACGCTGCGGCCCCTGTTCGGCGCCATGCCCTTTGCCGCGCAACGCGCCGCCATCCGGCCCGCAACCGAGGGGCGCAATGTGGTGCTGGCGACCTCGATCGCGGAAACATCGCTGACCATCCCCGATATCCGGGTGGTGGTCGATATGGGACAGGCGCGGCGGGCGCGGTTCGATCCCGGCTCGGGCATGACCCGGCTGGTCACCGAACGGGTCACCCGGGCCGAGGCGACCCAGCGCGCAGGCCGCGCGGGGCGCGTCGCCACGGGCATCTGCTATCGCCTCTGGACCCGCGGAGAAGAGGGCGCGCTTGCCGCCTTTCCACCCGCCGAGATCGAAGCGGCGGACCTGACCGGGCTGGCACTGGAACTGGCGCTTTGGGGGGCCGAGCCCGAGGTACTTGGCTTCGTCACCCAACCGCCCGAAGGAGCGTTGACCGAGGCACGGGCGCTGCTGGCTTTCCTCGGCGCGCTCGATGCGCAGGGGAGGATCACCGATCACGGGCGGGCATTGGCTACGCTTCCCCTGCATCCAAGGCTGGGACACATGCTGGCGATCGCCGGGCGTGACGCAGCCCCGCTGGCGGCGCTGATGGCCGAACGCGATCCGTTGCGCGGCGCGCCCGCCGATCTGGACCTTCGGATCGCGGCCCTGCGCGATCCGTCCCGGTTCCGTCGCGAGCGTCCTTACGAGGTCAATATGGGCGTGCTCGACCGGATCAGGGCCGAGGCGCGGCGGCTGGAAAAACAGGCAAAGGCACCCGCAGGGGGCAGAAGCCCTGCCGCGATGGCCGCACTCGCCTACCCCGACCGGATCGGCCAGCGCCGCAAGGGAGAGGCACCCCGTTTCGTCCTGTCGGGCGGCAAGGGCGCCGCATTGGACCCCGGTGAGGGGCTGGCCAGCGCCCCCTATCTGGTGGCCATCGACACCGATGGCGACCCGCGCGAGGCCCGCATCCGGATGGCGGCGCGGATCGGCGAGGCCGAGTTGCGTGATCTATTTGCCAACCAGATCACTCGGATCGACATCTGCGAATGGTCCCGCCGTGAACGCCGAGTGATTGCGCGGCAACAAGAGAGGCTGGGCGCGATTAGCCTGAGCGACCGGGTCTGGAAGGATGTGCCCGAGGATGCGGTCGCGCGGGCCATGCTTGACGGAGTGCGCGATCTGGGTCTGCGCCTCGACGGAGCCGCTGCGCGGCTGGCTCGGCGGGTCGAACTGCTGCGGGCCGAAGGCGCCGATCTTCCGGATTTCTCCGAGGCCGGACTGACCGACACGGTCGAGGACTGGCTGTTGCCGATGCTGTCAGGGGTACGAAGCGCCGAGGACTGGAAACGCTTCGACCTGCTGCCCGCGCTCAAAGCGCGCCTCGACTGGAGCCAGAGTCAGGAACTGGATACCCGCGCGCCTGGCGCCTTTGTCACCCCCCTGGGACGCAGGGTGCCCATCGATTACGAGCACGAAGTCCCGGAGATCTCGGTGCGCCTGCAAGAAATGTTCGGCGTCGCGCAGCATCCGATGGTGGCGGGCGTACCGCTCAAGATCACACTGCTCTCGCCCGCCCAGCGCCCGATCCAGATCACCCGCGACCTGCCGGGCTTCTGGGACGGCTCCTATGCTGATGTGCGCAAGGACATGCGGGCGCAATACCCCAAGCACCCGTGGCCCGAAGACCCGCGCGCGGCCGATCCGACGCTGAGGGCCAAGCCGCGCAAAGGGTGAGGCTTGGCAGAGATTTTTCGTCGAAAAATCTCGGACCTGCGCCTCACGCTTTGCGGATCATGTCGGCGGCCTTTTCGGCGATCATGATGACGGGCGAGGCGGTGTTGCCGCTGACGAGCTTTGGCATGATCGAGGCGTCGATCACGCGCAGACCCGCGAGCCCGTGCACACGCAGGTCGGGGGCAACCACCGCCATCGGGTCGTTGCCCATCTTGCAGGTGCCCACCGGGTGAAAGATCGTGGTGGCGATGTTACCGGCCTCGCGCAGAAGGTCGGCATCGCTGGCGATCTGTGGGCCGGGCAGGAACTCCTCTGGAGCGTAGCGCGCGAGCGCCTTGGCCGTCATGATCCGGCGAGCCTGTTTGACGGCGGCGACCGCGACCTGCTGATCGCGCGGGGCGCTGAGGTAGTTCAGCCGGATATGCGGCTGAGGGCCGGGTTCGGCGCTGGTGATGTGGCAATCGCCCACGCTTTCTGGTCGCAGGTTGCACACCGAAACCGTGATCGCCGGGAAGGCATGCAGCGGGTCACCCAGCCGGTCGGTGGAAAGCGGTTGCACGTGATACTCCAGGTCCGGCGTCTCCAGCGCGGGGTCGGATTTGGTGAACATGCCGAACTGGCTGGGCGCCATGCTGAGCGGGCCTGACCGGGTCAGCGCGTATTTCAGCGCGATGCCGATGCGGCCGGTCAGCGAATTGGCCGTCTCGTTCAGGGTCGGCGTGTTCGAGACCTTGAACACGGTGCGGATCTGCAAGTGATCCTGCAGGTTCTCGCCCACGCCCGGCAGGTCGTGCAGCGGGGCGATGCCCAGCGCCGAAAGGCGGTCTGGCTGGCCGATCCCGGAAAGCTCCATCAGCTTGGGCGAGTTGATGGCGCCAGCGGCCAGCAGCACCTCGGCCTGCGCCGTGACCCTGTGCTCTGCCCCCTTGTGACGGAACACAACCCCGGTGACGCGCTTGCCGTCGAGGATCAGCCGCTGCGTCTCGGCCCGGGTCAGGACGCGCAGGTTGGGGCGGTTCATTGCCGGGCGCAGAAAGGCCTTGGTGGTGTTCCAGCGCACGCCGTTTCTCTGATTGACCTCGAAGAAACCCGAGCCCTCGTTGGTGCCGCTGTTGAAATCCTCGGTCGGCTCGTATCCGAACTCGCGCGCGCCCTCCTGAAAGGCGCGCAGGATCTCCCAACTCAGGCGCTGGGTGGTGACCTTCCACTCGCCCCCGGCGCCATGCAGGTCGCTCTCGCCCTTGTGGTGATCCTCGGAGCGGCGGAAATAGGGCAGCACGTCATCCCAGCCCCAGCCGGTATTTCCCATCTGCCGCCAGCCGTCATAGTCGGCGGCCTGCCCGCGCATGTAGATCATGCCGTTGATAGAGGTGCAGCCGCCGAGCACCTTGCCGCGCGGATAGACCAGGCTTCGGCCATTAAGGCCGGGCTCGGCGGCGGTCTTCATCATCCAGTCAACGCGCGGATTGCCGATGCAATAAAGGTAACCCACCGGGATATGGACCCAATGGTAATGGCCCTTTCCGCCCGCTTCGAGCAACAGCACCCGTATCTTTGGGTCGGTGCTGAGCCGGTTGGCCAGCACGCATCCGGCGGTGCCTCCACCCACGATGATATAGTCGTAATCGCCTGTCAGGTTTTCGCTCATGTCTCTCCCCTGCCCGCCAGCTTGCCGATTGGCGGCAGCGATGCAATCAAGATATGCAATCGGCCCGAGTTCGCGTGGAGAGAGATCTTCCAGGCCGGCTCCGCACGAGAGCAGTTTCATCCTGCGGGCGCCCGAATACATGGCCCGGATATGCCAAAATCTCGGGCTTTGGGCACTGAAACTCCATGTTTTCAAAGTTCTTTGTTGATTTTTCGCAGAAAACACACAAATATCGGCCAGATTTCCACAAGCGCCGAAAACTCGCAGAACAGGCGCCGAGGGTGAGCAGATGAAGTCACGAGTCCACACCGCCTGGACCGAGTTGGTCCGTCCCATGTTTCTCCGTCCGAAACGGACGCAAGTCGCGGCATTGTGCCTGCGCCCCACCATTGGCGGGCCCGAGGTCTTGCTGATCACCAGTCTGGATACCGGACGCTGGATCGTGCCCAAGGGCTGGCCTATCGAAGGGCTCAGCGGTCCCGAAACCGCGCTTCAGGAAGCCTGGGAAGAGGCGGGCGTGCGTCGTGCCCGGGTCGAGGACGAACCGATCGGGACCTTCGGTTATGGCAAGCGCCGCAAGAACGGCACCGTAGAACCGGTTGAAACCTATGTCTATCGGATGCTGGTAGACGAGCTCTCGGATATCTATCCCGAGGCCGGGCGCCGGCAACTGCGCTGGGTCGCGCCGTCAGAGGCCGCCAACATGGTGCAGGAACCGCAATTGCAGGACCTGCTGCGGCAATTGTAACAGCGTTACGACAAATTTATGATGCACCTGTTGCGCCAAGGGGCTGCGCGGTCTAAGCCGCGCGCGACCCGCATGGAGCCGAACAGGATATCATGAGCGACCGCAAGACCAAGCCCCAGTGGGGTCGGCTGGATGCCGACCTGAACCGGATCAGCCGGATCGAGACCGCGACCGCTTATGCCGCGCGCCCGCTGGTGGGGACCGGCATCGCGCTGGCCTTTATCGTACTGGCGGCTCTGGCCGCGATGGTTGCACTGGGTGGAACGCCGGGCGGGATCGTTGTGGTCGCCGCTGCGGCCTTCGGCGCCTATATGGCGATCAATATCGGCGCCAATGACGTGGCCAACAACATGGGCCCGGCGGTGGGCGCCAATGCCCTGTCCATGGGTGCGGCGATTGCCATCGCGGCGGTGGCGGAAAGCGCCGGCGCCCTGCTTGCGGGCGGCGATGTGGTCTCGACCATCTCCAAGGGGATCATCGACCCGCAATCCGTCGCCGATACCCAGGTCTTCATCTGGGCGATGATGGCGGCGCTGATCTCGTCAGCGCTGTGGGTCAACCTGGCCACCTGGGTGGGGGCTCCGGTCTCGACCACACATTCGGTCGTGGGTGGCGTGATGGGCGCGGGCATCGCCGCCGCGGGCCTGTCGGCGGTGGACTGGTCGACCATGAGCGCCATCGTGGCCAGCTGGGTGATCTCTCCGGTTCTGGGCGGGGTGATCGCGGCGCTGTTTCTGGCCCTGATCAAGCACCGCATCCAGTATCAGCCCGACAAGATTGCCGCTGCGCGCCGCTGGGTGCCGATCCTTGTGGCGGTGATGGCGGGCACATTTGCCACCTATCTGTCGGTCAAGGGCATCAAGAAGATCGTCAAGATCGATTTGCAGACCGCCCTGATGATCGGGCTGGCAACCGCCCTGCTGGTCTGGGCGGTGACGATCCCCTGGATCAAGCGCAAGTCGGAAGGCATGGAAAACCGCACCAAGTCCATCAAGGCGCTGTTCGGCCTGCCGCTGGTGTTGTCGGCGGGGCTGTTGAGCTTTGCCCATGGCGCCAATGACGTGGCCAATGCGGTGGGTCCGCTGGCGGCCATCGTGCATGTCAGCCAGGCGGGCAGTTTTGCCGCCAAGGTGGCCATTCCCTTCTGGGTCATGGTGATCGGTGCCTTTGGCATCTCGTTCGGCCTGTTCCTGTTCGGGCCCAAGCTGATCCGCATGGTGGGAAGCCAGATCACCAAGCTGAACCCGATGCGGGCCTACTGCGTGGCTCTGTCGGCGGCGATCACGGTGATCGTGGCCAGTTGGCTGGGCCTGCCGGTCAGTTCGACCCATATCGCCGTTGGCGGGGTGTTCGGCGTCGGATTCTACCGCGAATGGCATTCCGAGCGCCGGTTGCGTCAGAACCGCAACAACCGGCCCCCGGCCAAGCGCCTGCCACTGGAAGAGCGGCGCCGGCGCAAGCTGGTGCGGCGGTCGCATTTCATGACCATCGTGGCGGCCTGGGTGATCACGGTCCCGGCGGCAGCGCTGATGTCGGGCGTGATCTTTGCGATCCTGAACAGCTTTGTCTGACCCTCTGCGTACGCGGTGAGGACAGGATTGCGAGGCTCTGCCTCGCGCTCCGAGGTATTTTTCAACAGAAGAACAGGCGGGCGCGTCAGTCCGGCGGGGCGATCTGGGCGACGCTCAGACGGGGTGCGGTCGTGCCGCTGGCCGTCGCGGAGTCTATCAGGGCGGCGACGCGGGAACAGATCGGGGTGGCAACGCCATGTGCGCCCCCCAGCCGGATGATCTCTCCCTGAAGACTGGCAATTTCGGTCGCGCGACCGGCATCCAGATCATAGGCCATCGAGCTGCGGGCGCTGGGGTCGACCGTCAGCATGCGGGCGGCGATGCGAGCAAACAGAGCGTCGGGCAATCGCAGGATATGCGGAGAGACCCAAGCCGGCAGCGGCGTGGTCGCCGCAACCGGAATGCCCGCGGCGCGCAAAACGCCCAGCGCCTCGGCCATCTGATCGGCCATCAACCGGCGCCAGCCGCGATCCGAGAGTTGTTCGACCAGGGTTAGCCCGGACAGCGCATTAAGCGCGTTGTTGAGGTTGATCACCAGCTTGCCCCATTGCACCGCCTCGATCCGCAGACTCTCGCTGACCGGCAGGCCGGGTACCGAGAGTGCCGCGCCAAGCCCGCCCGGCCCCGCCGCGATCACGATATCGCCGGAGGAGGCCCGGTGCCATGTGGCCTCGTCCATCGGCACCACATTGAAGGGGACCATGCCGGCGCGGATGTCGCGCCCGGGCAGACGGGTGCGCAGCAGGCGGGCGTTTTCCAATCCGTTCTGCCAGGACAGGACCGGGGCGGATACCGGGGCATGGGTGGCGATGGCGCTGGCCATGTCGGCGGTGGCCGAGGTCTTGACCGATACGATCACCAAGTCTGCCCCGGACAGGCAGCCGGGATCAATGGTCAGGATCAGGCGCTCGGATGCAACGGTCAGCATCAGGCCCGAGAAATCCGTAACCGTCAGCCCGCGCCGTTCTATCCCGTCAAGGAGGGGAGCACGGCCAAGCAGCGTGACCTCGTGCCCCCCGGCGGCCAGCAGACCGCCGCAGAAACAGCCGATACTGCCTGCCCCCGCTATCACGATGCGCATCACGTCTCTCTCCCTGTCCCCGCCATATTGCGAGGGCGGCGGCGATGACGCAACGGCTCAGGCGGCAGGCCAGCCCAGGATCAGATTGTCGGAGGGCCAGAGCGGGCCCTTGTCCTTACGTTCAGCCAGTATCGCGCCGCCTTGCGCGTGGTAGAAGGTCAGCGCCGCCGCATTTTCCCGCACCACGGCGAGGATCAGACGCGGCGCTCCCGACTGGGTCGCTTGCGCCCGGGCGATCCCCAGCAGGCGCGCGCCCAACCCGCTGCGCCGGGCAGAGGCGGCGACATAAAGATGGTCGATCTCGGCGCACTCCTCGAACCCCGCGACTCCGCTTGGAGACAGGGCTGTCAGGCCCACCGTTTCATTCCCGCGCAGGGCGATCACGGCACCCCCCTTTTTGGCCAGCCGGTCACGCCAATAGGCGGTGCGGCGGGCCTTGTTCAGCGCCAGCCGCACTTCGGGTGGGGCGATGCGGGCATAGGTTTCCTGCCAGACCTGGAAATGGAGGGAGGCCAGCGCCTCGGCATCCTGCGGCCCGGCCCGGCGCAGGGTGATACCGCCCTCGCAAACGCTGTGCCCGGCGGCGATCCAGGCGGCCTCGGCCCGGGCCGCCTGCCCGGCGCGCACCAGCAGGTAGTCGCGGTCATGGGTCGAGGTGACAAAGACCCCCAGACCGGACCGCGACACCGGTTCCACCGCCGCCAGCACCACGCCGGGCTGGTCGAGCGCGGCCAGGGTCTCGACCCGGATCGCCTGCCAACCGCGCGCGGTAGTCTCTCCCTCGGGCACCCGGTCCGACAGGCAAAGGATCGAGGTCTCGTCGGGCGCCTGGGTGACGCTGACCAGGCCAGGGCCGGTATGCCAGCGGGGGAGCGGTGCACCGGCGGGGCGGCGGGTGATGGCATATTCGCCCTCTAGCCTTGTCAGCAGCAGGTCCGGCGGGCTCACAGACCCAGCCCTTCGTCCAGGCCAAGCATGATGTTGAGGTTCTGCACCGCGGCGCCCGAGGCCCCCTTGCCCAGATTGTCAAGCAGCGCGATCAGCACGGCCCCACCGGTGTCGGGATTGCCATGCACCGACAACTCCATCCGGTTGCTGCCATTCAGGCGGCGCGGGTCGATGCGGGGGCCATAGTGCTCGGGCGAGACCACCGAGACAAAGCGGCTGCCCGTATAGTGATCGGCCAGCGCCGCCTTGATCGCGGCGCCCTGCCCCGGTTCGAGAAAGGGCAGCGGTATCTGCACGATCATCCCCTGTTCATAGGGGCCGACCGAGGGCACGAAGACCGGCCGCCGGGAGAGGCCCGCATGCGCGATGATCTCGGGCAGGTGCTTGTGCTTCTGGTCGGTGGCATAGACGAAGGGACCATCGGTCTGGCCGCTCTCGAACTCTGCGATCATCGCCTTGCCGCCACCGGAATAGCCGCTAATGGCATTGATGCTGAGTGCCGCATCGGCGGCGATCAGCCCGCGCTGGACCAGCGGATACAAAAGCGCGATGGCGCCCGTGGAGTAACAGCCGGGGTTCGAGACAAACTGACCGCTGGCGATCCGGGCGCGCAGTGCATCGTCCAGTTCAGGAAAGCCGAAAGCCCAGTCAGGGTGCACCCGATGCGCGGTGCTGGCGTCGATCACCCGGGTGCCGGTGCCCGCAAGCGCCGCCACGATCTCGACCGCCGCCGCGTCGGGCAGGCAGAGGATGCCGACATCGGCCTCACCAAAGGCGGCGAGCCGCGCGTGGATATTCTTGCGGTCGGCTTCGCCCAGCGTGATCAGCCGGATATCGTCGCGCCCCTCCAGCCGGGCGCGGATTTGCAGGCCGGTGGTGCCGACCTCGCCATCGATGAAAACCTTGTATGTCATGGTCGTGTTTCCCTGTGTCCAAGGCGGAAAGCGGGCATGCCGGCACCGTCCCGCCAGGGCGGGGTCCGGTCTGCCTTTCCGGTGGTGTATCCGTTCAATGCCCGGCCGGCAGGCCGATCAGGCGCCCAGGCACCAGCGCATGATCGCCTTCTGCGCATGCAGCCGGTTTTCCGCCTCGTCAAAGATGACCGAGTTCGGGCCATCCATCACCTCGGAGGTGGCTTCCTCCTCGCGGTGGGCGGGCAGGCAATGCATGAACAGCGCGTCGGGCTTGGCGTGGCGCATCAGCTCGGCGTTGACCTGATAGGGCCGCAACAGGTTGTGGCGGCGTTCCTTGGCCGATTGCGCGTCATGCATCGACACCCAGGTGTCGGCGACCACCAGATCGGCGCCTTCGACCGCCTTGAACGCGTCGCGTTCGATCACGATCTTCGAGCCCTTCTGGCGGGCAAAGCCCATATACTCCTCTTCCGGGTCGAACTGGGCCGGACCGGTAAAGGTGAGGTCGAAGCCGAATTGCCCGGCGGCATGCAGGAAGGACGAGCAGACATTGTTGCCGTCACCGGTCCAGACCACCTTCTTGCCGGCGATCGGGCCGCGATGCTCCTCAAAGGTCAGCACATCGGCCATGATCTGACAGGGATGGCTGCGGTCGGTCAGCCCGTTGATCACCGGCACGTCGGCATATTCGGCCATCTCGGTCAGCACGGTTTCGTCGAAGGTCCGGATCATGATCATGTCGACATAACGCGACAGCACGCGGGCGGTGTCGGCAATGGTCTCGCCATGACCCAGCTGCATGTCATTGCCCGAGAGCACCATGGTCTGCCCGCCCATCTGGCGCACACCCACGTCAAAGGAGACGCGGGTCCGGGTCGAGGGCTTTTCGAAGATCAGGGCGACCATCCGGTCCTTGAGGGGCTGTTCGTCATCCGGCGCCGCCTTGGGCCGGCCCAGGCGGGCCCGTTTCATCGCGCCGGCCTGGTCGATCATGGACCGCAGGTCGGCGGCCTCGGTCTTGTGGATATCGAGAAAGTGATTCATGTCTTTAGGCTTTCTTCTGGCCGGGGGTGGGGGCGCTGCCCCCGTCGCCTGACGGCGACTCCCCCGGAGTATTTTTGGCGAAATGAAGGTCAGGTGGCTTCGACCTGGCGGGCGGTGGCATCCAGGCGAGTGAAGGCCTCGGCGATGTCGTCCTCGGTCAGGGTGAGCGGTGGCAGCAGGCGGATCACATTGTCGGCGGCGGGGACGGTGATGACCAGGTTGTCATAGCCCGCCTTGACCACGTCGAGATTGGAGGCCTTGCATTTGAGCCCCAGCATCAGGCCGGACCCGCGCACCTCTTCGAACACCTCCGGGTGGGCGGCGACCAGCCCTTCGAGCCGCTGGCGCAGCAATGCGGCCTTGCGGTTGACCTCGGCCAGAAAGGCCGGATCGGCCACGTGATCCATCACCGCGCAGCCCACGGCGCAGCCCAGCGGATTGCCACCATAGGTGGAGCCATGGGTGCCTGCGGTCATACCGCTTGCGGCCTCTTCGGTGGCCAGCACCGCGCCCAGAGGGAAGCCGCCGCCGATGCCCTTGGCCACCATCATGATATCGGGCGTGATACCGGCCCATTCATGGGCAAAGAGCCGCCCCGTCCGGCCCACGCCGCACTGTACCTCGTCGAGGATCAGCAAGAGACCATGATCGTCGCAGATCTGGCGCAGCGCCTTCAACTCGGCATCGGGAACCGGACGAATACCACCCTCGCCCTGCACCGGCTCGATCAGGATCGCGGCGGTTTTTTCCGTGATCGCGTTGGCGACCCCGTCCAGATCGCCAAATGTCAGATGCACGAAGCCGGGCAGAAGCGGGCCGAAGCCCTTGACCATCTTTTCCGACCCCGCAGCGGCGATGCCGGCGGACGAACGGCCATGAAACGAGCCGTCGAAGGTAATGATCTCGACCCGCTCGGGCTGGCCCTTGTCGTAAAAGTACTTGCGCGCCATCTTGACCGCCAGTTCGCAGGCCTCGGTGCCCGAATTGGTGAAGAACACCGTATCGGCAAAGGTATGCTCCACCAGCTTGTCGGCCAGCGCCTGCTGTTGCGGGATCTGGTAGAGGTTCGATACGTGCCACAGGTTCTGCGCCTGATCGGTCAATGCCTTGACCAGCGCGGGATGGGCATGGCCCAGCGCATTCACCGCGATGCCCGAGCCAAGATCGAGGAAGCGTCGGCCATCCGCCTCGGTCAGCCAGGCGCCTTCGCCCTTCACGAAGTGAAGCGGCGCGCGGTTATAGGTCGGCAGGACGGACGGAATCATGGGATCATCCTTGTCTGAGGGTTGTCCCCGATGCAGGGCATAGCGGGGCGTTCAGGTCAATGTCTGGAAAGCAGGGTGCGCGTAGCAAAACTGGCACGCAGGGATCAAACGACCGCTCAGGCGGTTGCGCGTCGGCGTCGGAGAGACGGGATATGAGCGTGTTTGATCATGTCGCGTTCCATAACGGAGGATTCGCGCAAAGAAAACCCCTTTTGGAGGGGGAAATGCAACAAAATGGAAGTCAGGCCGCTCGCCAGCGGTCCAGCCGCTTCATTCCGCGGGTAAAGGCCCAGGCGAGGATGCGTGGCATGCCCTTGGCGACCAGCGCCTCGACACAATGGGCCTGAAACTCCTCATAGGTCGCGTCCGGGTGCCGGAAGGCACCGTTTTCATAGCAGAGCGAACACCATTTGGTGCTGCGCGCGCCGTCCGCCTCGCTGCCGCCGCCCGCCGGATCCTTGCTCAGCGGCATGCCGCAGCTTTGACAGGTCTGTCCCATGATCCGTGCCCTTGAATCGCTTCCTCGACCGTCATAGGATCAAAACCATGGAGTTGAGTCAACGGTTTTCAGGGAACAAAACATGCGGATCGGAGAACTGGCGCGTCGTAGCGGGCTGAGCCGCGACACGCTGCGGTTTTACGAAAGACAGGGGCTGATCGAATCCCAGCCGGGGGCTGAGGCGACCAACAGCTATCGCGACTATCCCGAAGAGGCGCTGATCACCCTGAACCAGATCGCCGATGCACAGGCGGCGGGGATGAGCATTGCCGATCTGGCAATGCTCATGGGCCAGTTGCAGGCCGCCGATCCCGACGGGTTCGATGGCGAGGCCTTTCTGGACGCCCGCATTGCCGAGGTCGCGGCGCGCATCGCGCGCGCCGAACGGTTCCTGGAGAGCCTGCGCCAGGCGCGCGCGGCGTTGGCGGCACCGCCGGTTCTACGTTGAACGAAGCGTTGCCTCTTGCCATTCGCGCGGGACTCGGTCACCGCTGGCGCATGTTCGAGGCGAAACCGCAAAACCCCGCGCTGGCCGCAACGCTGATCTTTGCCGCCACCGCGTTTATCGCGGGCGCCACGCTTTTGGCCAAGGCGCTGGGCACCGGCGCGCTGGGGCCGGCGCTGCCCGCGTTTCAGGTCAGCCACGGGCGATTTCTATTTGCCTTCGCCGTGATCCTGTCGATCGTGGCCACGACCCGGCCCCGGTTGGGGCGCCCCCATTGGGGGCTGCACCTGGGCCGCACAAGCTTTGGCTGGGCGGGTGTGACCCTGATGTTCGCGGCTGTCGCCCATATCCCCATGGCTGACGCGACGGCGATCGCTTTCCTGAATCCGGTCTTCGCCATGTTGCTGGCGATCCCGCTGCTGGGCGAGCGGGTCGGTCCTTGGCGCTGGGGTGCGGCGGTCGTTGCCCTTCTGGGCGCGCTCATACTGCTGCGGCCAGCGACTGGCAGCTTCCAGCCCGCCGCCCTGTTGGCACTGGGCGCCGCGGTAGTGATGGGCATGGAGCTTATCTTCATCAAGAAGCTTTCGGGCCGCGAGCGTCCGATCCAGATCCTGCTTGTCAACAACGCGATGGGGCTGGTCATCGCCAGCGTCGCGGTCTCGCCGGTCTGGCAAACACCCTTGCCCGCGCAATGGGCGGCGCTGGCAGGGATCGGTCTGCTGATGGCCTGTGCGCAGATCTGTTTCGTCAACGGGATGGCCCGGGCCGATGCCTCGTTTGTCGCGCCTTTCAGCTATGCCACCCTTGTTTTTGCCACACTCTACGATCTGGCCGCATTTCAGGTCTGGCCCGACGCGGTGAGCCTTACCGGCGCTGCCATCATCCTCGCCGGAGCCCTGACCCTGGCCTGGCGCGAAGGTCGCGCTCGCAAGACCTGATCCGCCTTTCATTTCGCCAGAAATACTCCGGGGGAGGCGCCCTTCGGGTGCCGGGGCAGAGCCCCCTGGCGTCGTGACACCTTCGCGATAATCTGTCGAACTTGCCTCGAGGCGACGGATGCGTCGCAAATCGCCAAGACCCGCCCTGCTTTCCCACCGATCCTGAGCCTACGCACTCTCCGGATGGTCCGCTATGCATGAACGCCGAATTCCTGAATGGGTCCGCCATTCCCCCGCTCCTTCGGTACGGGATTTCGGCTTGCTCGCCGGGCTCGAGGCGGTGGTTCGCGGCATTCTGATCTCGGTCTTTCCGCTGATCATGTACCGGGCGCTGGGTGACGCCGAACGCGTGTCGATGGCCTATTTCCTGATCGGTTTCCTCTCGCTGGGCGCGGGACTGATGGTGCCCAGCCTGATCCGGTATGTCCCACGACGTTGGGCCTATTCAGGAGGGGCGCTGTTGTTCGTGGCCGGGGCGATGCTGGCGGTGCAGGGAACGCCCCTGACCACGATCGCCGCGTTGGCCTGCAACACCGTCGCCGCGGTGGTTTGCTTCATCTGTTTCAACGCCTATGTGCTCGATTACATCGAGCGGGTGGAGCTGGGCAGGTGCGAAACCAGCCGGATGTTCTACAGCGCGCTCGGCTGGACCGCCGGGCCGATGGCCGGGGTGTTGTTGATGGAGGTCTGGCCGCCAGCACCTTTCGTGATCAGCGGCGTCGCCGCGTTGGCGATGCTGGCGCTCTTCTGGGCGCTCAGGCTTGGCAATGGCAAGATGATCGCCCGCGCCCGCCGCCCGGCACGCAATCCGCTGGCCTTTCTGCCCCGCTTCTTTGCCCAGCCCCGGCTGGTCGCGGGCTATCTCTTTGCGATGATCCGATCCTGTGGCTGGTGGGTCTATGTGGTCTATCTGCCGATCTTCGCGATCGAGGCCGGGCTTGGAGACCAGCTGGGCGGCATCCTTCTGTCTATCACCAACGGTATGCTGTTCGCGGCACCGCTGATCCTGAGATGGGTGCAGGCGCGCTCATTGAAAAGCGCGGTGCGGATCGGCTTCGCCGGGGCCGGGTTCTGTTTTGCGACCGCGGGTCTGCTGTCGGGCTGGGCGCCGGTCGCCGCCGGATTGCTGATGCTGGGATCGTTCTGGCTGATCGTGCTCGATATCTGCGCTGGCCTGCCCTTCCTGATGGCGGTGAAACCGTCAGAACGCACCGAGATGTCTGCGATCTATTCCAGTTACCGCGACGTGTCGGGCATCCTGACACCGGGCGTGGCCTGGCTTGTGCTGCTGGCCGCGCCGGTGGCGGGCATCTTCGTTGCCGGCGGTGCGGGCCTGTTTGGCGCTTTCACCATCGCCGCCCGGATGCACCCGCGCCTGGGTCGCCCCCGGGTTCGCTTCGAACCCGGCTCGCTCGCCGATGCCTGAAGCGGGCGCCGTTTTCCGGCACGGAAAACGGGCCGGAATTCTTGCAGAATTCCGGCTGCCTCATGCCTTCAGCCGATACCCCCGATCGAGCAGGACCCAGGCCAGCAGACAGACCGCCAACGTGGCCCCGAGACAAACCGCCAGGCCCAACGCGGGCGAACTATCCGAGACACCGATCATCGCAAACCGCAGCCCGTCGATCAGGTAGAAGACCGGATTGGCGTGGGTCAGCCCCCCCAGAAGCGGCGGCAAGGCCTCGACCGAATAGAAAGTGCCTGACAGAAACGCCAAGGGCGTCACGATGAAATTGGTGATCGCGGCCATCTGGTCGAACTTGTTGGCATAGATCCCCGCCACCAGCCCGAGCGCGCCCATGAACCCGGCCCCCAGTACCACGAATCCCAGCGCCAGCAGCGGGTGCACCGGCACGATCCCCAGCACCAGCACCAGCGCCACCCCGATCGCAAGCGCCACCAGCAACCCACGCACCACAGCGCCCGCCAGATAACCCAGGAGCAACTCCAGCGCCGACAGCGGCGGCATCAGCGTATCCACGATATTGCCCTGCACCTTGGAGATCACCACCGAGGAGGAGGTATTCGCAAACGCGTTCTGGATCACCGTCATCATCAGGATCCCCGGCGCCAGAAAGGTCAGGAACGGCACCCCCATCACCGCGCCTCGGCCAGCGCCCACTGCCAGCGAGAAGATCATCATGAACAGACCCGCCGTCACCAGCGGCGCCAGCAGGGTCTGGGTCCAGACCACCAGAAACCGCATCACCTCGCGCGCGGCAAGCGTATAAAGCCCCAGCCAGTTCACCTGTCCGAACCGCCGCACACCCAGTTCCATCGCCTTCTCTCCCACTTGCCGCCGCCCTGGCCTTTTCCCGATTCGAAATGCCTTGTAACCCGGCCCGCAGTGACTAGAATAGGGCGCTGAGACAATTTCCGAAGGCGGCCGCAGCTCTGGGGCCGCTTTCCCGCTTTTGAGAGGCAAACCATGTCCTGGACCGACGAGCGCGTCGAACTGCTCAAGAAAATGTGGGGCGAGGGCCAGTCGGCCAGCCAGATCGCCAAGGAACTGGGCGGCGTCACCCGCAACGCGGTCATCGGCAAGGTGCACCGTCTAGGCCTGTCCAACCGCAGCTCGGGCGCAGCGCCGGCTTCGACCAAGGCCGAGACCAAGGAAAAGCCCGCCGCCGCCGCCCCGCGGGCCGAGGCCAAGCCCAAGCCTGCACCGCGTCCCGAGCCAGCTCGCGCCACTCCGGCCCCCGCGCCGCAGCCGGTCGAGGCCAAGCCGATTCCCGCGCGCAAGCAGATCATTCCGGCCGGCCAGCCGCTGCCGCCGCAACCCTCGGCCAACGAGATCAGCCCCGAGGCGCTGGCCAAGGTCAACGAGGTCGAGAAGAAGGCCAAGAAACTGAGCCTGATGGAACTGACCGAGCGGACATGCAAATGGCCTGTGGGCGACCCCGCAACCGAGGATTTCTGGTTCTGCGGCCTGCCCGTGCAGCAGGGCAAACCCTATTGCGAGGCCCATGTGGGCGTGGCCTTCCAGCCGATGAGTTCGCGCCGCGACCGTCGCCGCTGACACAGGCCCGCGCAGAAAATGTCCGGGACAGATGTCCCGGACCGTTACTCAATACCCAATAACAGAGTCGCCCAGGTCAGTTCTTTACCGGTGCCGCCGAGGTGAAATCCGGGATGACATTGGTCGAGGCCGCCTTGGTCTCGATCCCCGGCCAATTGCCCTGGGCCTTGTTGATGTTGCCGGGAATGTCCTCTTCCCAGAAGCCCACCACATTCCTTGTAATGTTCAGATAGAGCTTGTCATCGACGATCCGCCACAAGTTCGGGTTGCCCGGAACCTTGCCGCCCTTGGACACACCATAGGCGCAATGGCCGTCATATTGCGGTGCGTAATAGGAGGGATTGGCGAGGAACCTGTCGCGATTGTCGGCGCTGGCAAAGGCCCAGGTCGAACCGTTCCACTCGGCGGTGATGTCGGCCCGGCCCTTGATCGCCTCGGGCTGGGTCTGCCCCACCGGCACCTGGGCAAGGCCGCGATAGGCGACGACATCATACCCCGAGACCGCGTAACCGGTGCCATCCAAATATTGCGGCCCGGCCAGCACGGGTGCGGCAAGCGCGGTCATCGCGGCGGTGGCAAGGGCAAGAACGATACGTTTCATGAACAGGATCCTCCGTTTTGTGTTGACCGGAGATTATCCTTGTGCCCCGTCCTTGGCAGCGGGCCTCGCGCGGCTGTGACCCAAGATCGGCAATTTGTGAGCGGTACCGGACTATTGTTTCAGTTGCATTCCCCGCCCGGACATTGGACTTTGCCCTTCCGGCCCCTAGCTCTCCCAGAACGGGTGCCGCCGCCCGTTGATGTAACATTCGAGACGAAAGCCATGACCGAACAGACATCCTACACCCCGCCCCGCGTCTGGACCTGGGACAAGGAAAACGGCGGCCAGTTCGCCAATATCAACCGTCCCATTGCGGGTGCCACCCATGACAAGGACCTGCCGGTGGGCAAGCACCCGTTCCAGCTCTATTCGCTGGGCACGCCCAATGGGGTCAAGGTGACGGTAATGTTCGAGGAACTGCTGGCCGCAGGCCACGCAGACGCCGAATACGATGCCTGGCTGATCAATATCAGTCAGGGTGATCAGTTCGGATCGGGCTTTGTCGATGTGAACCCCAACTCCAAGATCCCTGCCCTGCTCGACCGCTCCGGCCCGGAACCGGTCCGGGTGTTCGAAAGCGCCTCGATCCTGTTCCATCTCGCCGAGAAATTCGGCGCCTTCCTGCCCGCATCGGGCCCGGCCCGGACCGAGGTGATGAACTGGCTGTTCTGGCAGATGGGCAGCGCGCCCTATCTGGGCGGCGGGTTTGGCCATTTCTACGCCTATGCGCCCGAGAAGTTCGAATACCCGATCAACCGCTTCGCGATGGAGGTCAAGCGCCAGCTGGACGTGCTGGACCGCGAACTGGCGCATCGCCCCTTTATCGCGGGTGACGATTATTCCATCGCCGATATGGCGATCTGGCCGTGGTATGGGCAGCTGGTTCTGGGCCGGGCCTATGACGCCGCCGAATTCCTGGATGCCGAAAGCTATACCCATGCGATGCGCTGGGCGCGCGAGCTGGATGCCCGCCCCGGCGTCAGCCGTGGTCGTATGGTCAACCGTGTCTCGGGCGAGCTGAAATTCCAGCTGCGCGAACGCCATGACGCCAGCGATTTCGAAACCCGCACCCAGGACAAGCTGGAGCCGAGCGGCGGATAAGCCCGAGGCACATCATGTCGAAGCGGGGCCATTTCGGCCCCGTGCTCTTTGCGTTTGAATTGAACCTATTTCAAACGGGGCGGCGCATCCGGGTCCATGCCCGGCGCCGCAGGACCGCGCGGCGGCTCGGGCGGCTCGGGCAGATCGAAGCGCAGCCCCACCCGCGACAGGGTGGCGGCCATCGGGTCGGCAGCAGAGAAAAAGCCCACATCCATCGCCCCGGCCTCGATCCCCGAAAAGGTCAGCGCCTCGGACGCAGCCTTGGCCAGCGCGGGTTCGGCCCCCTCACGCGCATCGACAAAACCCAGAAGATGCCCGCGCCCGCCATCCTGATAGACGACACCGGCCAGATAGGCCCCCTGCGCCAGACCGGCAGCGGTGACCAGCTTGGCATCGAGCGCCGAGAGCAGCGCCTCGGGCAGGCCGCCCGGCGCGGTCACCTCGGTGATCCGCGCCTCGACCTGGTCGGGACCGTGGCCCAGTGTCTCGCTCAGCCAGCCCAGCGCCTCGGCCGGGATCAGCATGGCCGAGGGCGCCACATCGAGGTTCAAACCCAACCCGACCCCCTGCCCCGCCAGCATCGCCGCCAGCACCCGGCCCGACAGCGCCGCATAGGGGGCGGGACGGCCGGTAAAAGCGGCCAGCCGCTCCTCGCGGTCAAAGACCAGCACGAAGCGGCCATCGGCCAGATCGAAGAGTTCGGGCGACAGGTTCTCGCCGCGGGCCTCTTCGGTCAGAAGCAGGAACAGTTCGGCATCGCCCAGCCGTTCAAAGAAACGCAGCCGCGCGGCATCATCGTCTGCGTCGGCCTCCATCGCGGCATGGGCGCGGTCAAGCGGGGTTTGCGCTCCGGTCTGGCTCATTCAGCACCTCTCTGACCCGCGCGCGCAGAACCGGCAGCAACTCGGCCTCGAACCACGGGTTTTTCCTGAGCCATCCCGTATTGCGCCAGGACGGATGAGGCAAGGCAAAGACGCGCGGCGCATGGTCCCGCCAGGCGGCAACAGTCTCGGTCACCGGGCTGCGCACGCCCAGGTGATACTTGTGCGCATGGCCGCCCACCAGCACGGTCAGCGGCATCTCTCCCAATTCGGCCATCACCCGACTGTGCCAGGTCTTTCCACAAACCGGCGGCGGCGGCAGGTCCGCGCCCTGACTGTTGTAACCCGGGAAACAAAACGCCATCGGCACCACGGCGACCCGCGACCGGTCATAGAAGGTCTCCTCGCCGATCCCCAGCCAGTCGCGCAACCGGTCGCCTGACGGGTCGGTGAAGGGTCGGCCCGAAGCATGCACCCGCGCCCCCGGCGCCTGCCCAGCGATCAGCAGGCGCGCGCCGGGCCGGAACCAGACCACCGGACGCGGTTCATGCTCGGTATGCGTTGCCGCAAAGCGGTCGGCACACAGGAGGCAGGCTCTGATCCGCTCGATCAGGGGCCGGTCGGCGGGGTCGGTCATCGGCGTGGCTCCGGTCATGTCGCCGCCCCAGGATAACCCGACTCCATGGCCTGGGCAGCCCTGCATGATGTCAACCTGTCGTGATCGGGAACCGCATGGCACACGCATCCGCGAGGCGATTGAGATTTTGTTTCACATTTGGACATAATGTAGCCAAATTCCCCCTGTAGGCCGGTAGACAACTTCCGCCCGGACGGGGGATTAACAGGTGTGGCCTGACCGCCATGCAAAACATCTCATATTGGGCCGCAGCAGACAGCAGATGCTAGAGTTCGAAAACGTCAGCAAGTCCTTCTGGACAGGAACACAGCGCAAGGTGATCCTGGACCGTGTCTCGTTCCGGGTGGAACTGGGCAAGTCGATGGGCATCCTGGCTCCCAACGGAACTGGCAAATCGACGTTGATCAACATGATGGCGGGTCTGGAAAAACCCGATGAAGGCGTGATCCGTCGAGGTTGCAACATCTCGTTTCCGCTGGGTTTCATGGGCGGCGTCGTAGGTCGCCTCTCGGCGATGGAGAATTCGCGATATATCGCCAGGCTTTACGGGATGGACCCCGACTATATCGAGGCCTATTGCCGGTGGCTCTGTGGTCTTGACGAGTATTTCGACCAACCTTTGGGCACCTATTCTTCGGGCATGCGGGCGCGGTTCTCGTTTGCCTTGATGCTGGCGTTGGATTTCGACATGTATCTGATCGACGAGGGCATGCCCGCCTCGACGGATGTCGAGTTCAACAAGAAGGCGGGCGCCATCCTGGAAGAGCGCCTACGCACAACAACGATCGTCATGGTGTCGCACCAACCCGCGACGCTGGAAAAATTCGCCCGGCAGGCGGCTGTTCTGATGGATGGCCAGTTGCACGTATTCGACTCCTTGGAAGAAGCGAAACAGCTCTATGACTACCAAACCCAAGGCTAAGAAATTCCGTATCCGCCGGACCGGCGCCCCCTTGGGTGGCGAAGGGGCGTCTGCAGCCCCCGCCCGGCCACAGCCAGCGGCCAATGTCTCGCCCCTGCGTCCGCAACCCGACCCGACACACTCGAAAACGCCACAGCCCGGCAACACGCCGGTACGTCCGCAACGCCCCGCACAGGGCGCAGCGCCCACAACCTCCAAGGCGTTGGAAGGGCAGGTTTCTTCAGCTACCGAAACCACCGCAGAGAGCGAGATCGACGCCATCAAACGCGAGGGCCTGACTGGACGGCAGCTGCGCATGGCCCGGCGGCTGGCCCAGAAACACAACCTGCCCGTCACCTCGGACTACGAGGCGGTGCGCCAATTGCGTGCACGTGGGATCGACCCGCTGGAACGTGGCAACATGCTGGACCTTGTGGTGCAGCGCGGCAAGGACGTTCCTCCCCATCCTGACGCGGACAACGCTGAGCAGGAGGTCCCGAAGATTCAGCTTCCGCAAACGGTTCAGCCGCGCCAGATGCTGCCCTCGACAGAATTGAGCCCGACCCAGCGGCGGGAGATGGAGATCGGCCGTATCCAGCAGGACATCATGCGCCGACGCCGGCGCAAGATGTTGCAGCTGCTGACCCGGCTAGCCTTCTTCGTCTTTCTGCCGACACTGATTGCAGGCTACTACTTCTACGCGGTCGCCACACCTATGTATGCCAGCAAATCTGAATTCGTGATCCTTCAGGCAGACGGCTCGCTAGGCGGGGTCGGCGGCTTCTTTGCCGGAACGCAATTCGCCACCAGCCAGGATTCGATCTCGGTTCAGTCCTTTCTGGAGTCAAAAGAGGCGATGCTGCTTTTGGATCGCGACCAGAACTTCAAGGCGCATTTTCAGCAAGCAGAGATCGACCCGATCCAGCGACTCGCGCCCGATGCCTCCAACGAAGAGGCCTACAAGGTCTATTCCCGGATCGTGACCATCGGCTATGACCCGACCGAGGGCGTGATCCGGATGGAGGTCGCGGCCCCCGACCCACAGGTCGCCACCGATTTCTCGAAAAGCCTGTTGTCCTACGCGGAAAGCCGGGTGAACAACCTGTCCGGTCAGAAACGCGAAGACCAGATGCGCGAGGCTCGCAAGAGCTTCGAGGATGCGCAGAGCGAGCGACGTAAGGCGCAGGAGGCCCTTGTAGAATTGCAACAGCAAGGTGCGCTGCTTGACCCGGAAAGCGTGATTGCCAGCCTGCGCGGTCGTATCGACCAGGTCGAAGTGCAGTTGCAGGAGAAGGAGCTGCAATTGGCCGCCCTGCTCGACAACGCGCGCCCAAGCAAGGCCAAGGTGGATGGCGCCCGCGCCGATATCGCGCGCTTGAACGATGTATTGGACGATCTGAATGCCCGGATGCTGGACACGTCCAGTGGAGAAAACTCGCTGGCCCGTCTGAGCGTTCGCATCCAGATGGCCCAGGCCGATCTGGCCAGCCGAGACATGATGCTTCAGGGCGCCTTGCAACAGATGGAAACCACCCGGATGGAGGCCAACCGCCAGGTGCGCTATCTGACCGTTTCGGTCAACCCGGTGCCCAGCGACGAGCCGAGCTATCCGCGCAGCTTCGAAAATACGATTTTGGCATTCCTGCTGTTTGCTGGTATTTACCTGATGATCTCGCTCACCGCGTCGATCCTCAGAGAACAGGTATCCTCGTAAGCCCATGAAACATGTCCGAATCGCCGACCTCACGGTCGGCAACGACCTCCCGCTCACCATCATCGCGGGCCCCTGCCAGCTGGAAAGCGCCGATCACGCCCAGATGATCGCCGGCACGCTGAAAGAGGCCTGCGCTGCCGCTGGCGCGCAATATGTGTTCAAGGCCAGTTATGACAAGGCCAACCGCACCTCGCTGGGTGGCAAGCGCGGCATGGGTATCGATGCCGGGCTCAAGGTGCTGGACGATATCCGCCGCACCATGGGCGTGCCGGTGCTGACCGATGTGCATAGCGAGGCGCAATGCGCCATCGCCGCCGAGGCGGTCGATGTGCTGCAGATTCCGGCCTTTCTGTGCCGCCAGACCGATATGCTCCTGGCCGCCGGAAACACCGGCGCGGTGATCAACGTCAAGAAAGGCCAGTTCCTGGCCCCTTGGGAAATGGGCAATATCATCGACAAGATCGCCAGCACCGGCAACGAGAATATCCTGCTGACCGAGCGCGGCGTCTCTTTTGGTTATAATACGCTGGTGGCCGACATGCGCTCGCTCCCGATCATGGCTCAGACAGGCTATCCGGTGGTAATGGACGCCACCCACTCGGTGCAGCAACCGGGGGGGCGCGGCGGCTCGTCTGGTGGTCAGCGCGAATTTGCGCCCGTCATGGCCCGCGCAGCGGTGGCGGTAGGTGCTGCGGCGGTGTTTATGGAGACCCACCAAGATCCCGACAACGCCCCCTGTGACGGCCCCAACATGATCTTTCTGGACCAGATGGCCAGCCTTATCGACGTATTGATGCGCCTTGATACGCTTGCTAAAGCCAACCCAATCCGCGTCTAATAATATATAGAGAATATGACATGACCAAACCACTGTCCGAGGTCACTCCGAACAGCTGGAGTTTTTTGCGTGACGCGATGATCCGACCCACCGGCTTCCGCGAATACGACGCGCGCTGGAAATATCCCGAGGAAATCAACCTGCCAGGCATGACCGCCCTGGGTCTGGGTCTGGGTACCCAGATGCACCGCCGCGGCATCGCTCCGGTGATCGCGGTGGGCAACGACTATCGTGACTATTCTCTGGCGATCAAGAACGCGCTGATCCTGGGCCTGATGCAGGCCGGGATCCAGGTCAAGGATATCGGCCCCGCCCTATCGCCGATGGCCTATTTTGCCCAGTTCCATCTGGATGTGCCCGCCGTGGCGATGGTGACGGCCAGCCACAACCCCAATGGCTGGACCGGGGTCAAGATGGGCTTTGACCGGCCGCTGACCCATGGCCCCGACGAGATGGCCGAGCTGCGCGACATCGTGCTGAACGGCGAAGGCGTCGCGCGCCCGGACGGATCCTATGAATTCGTCGATGGCGTCAAAGAGGCCTATATCGACGATCTGGTCGGCGATTTCCGCATGTCGCGCCCGCTCAAGGTGGTCTGCGCCACGGGCAATGGCACCGCCTCGGCCTTTGCGCCAGAAATCTTTGCCCGCATGGGGGTCGAGATCGTGCCGAGCCACAACGAGCTCGACTATACCTTTCCCAACTACAACCCCAACCCCGAAGCCATGGAAATGCTGCATGACATGGCCGACACAGTTAAAGCCAGCGGCGCCGATTTCGCGCTGGGCTTTGACGGCGACGGCGACCGCTGCGGCGTGGTCGATGACGAGGGCGAGGAGATCTTTGCCGACAAGGTGGGCGTGATCATGGCGCGCGACCTGTCCAAGCTTTTTCCGGGTTCGACCTTTGTGGCCGATGTGAAATCCACCGGCCTGTTTGCCGCCGACCCCGAGTTGCAGAAACATGGCGCCAAGGCCGATTACTGGAAGACAGGCCACAGCCACATGAAACGCCGGGTCAAGGAGATTGGCGCGCTCGCGGGGTTCGAGAAATCGGGTCACTACTTCCTGGCCGAACCGATCGGGCGCGGCTATGACTGCGGCATGCGGGTGGCGGTCGAGATCTGCAAGCTGATGGATCGCAACCCCGAGATGTCGATGTCGGACCTGCGCAAGGCCCTGCCACGCACATGGTCGACGCCCACCATGTCGCCCTATGCCGCCGATACCGAGAAATACGCGATCCTTGAACGGCTGGTGGAGAAACTGGTGGCCAAACATGCCGCAGGCGACAGCTTTGCCGGGCGCGCCATCAAGGAGGTGGTCACGGTGAACGGTGCGCGTGTCATCCTGGACAACGGCTCCTGGGGGCTGGTGCGCGCCTCGTCGAACACGCCCAACCTGGTGGTGGTCTGTGAAAGCAGCGAAAGCGAAGCCGAGATGCGCGCCATCTTTGCCGAGATCGACGCGGTGATCCGCACCGAGCCGGCTGTGGGCGATTACGACCAGACCATCTGACCCAGGCAGGGGGCGCTCCCGCCCCCTCGCGCCACTCTGACGAGAGGCCCGAGGCGTTGGGCCGGGCCGCGCCTATGGCGCGGCGGTCTTTTGCGAGGCGCTGCCTCGCGCTCCGGAGTATTTGGAGCGGAATGAAGGAGCAGGAGCCTCTTCTTTCCTCTTGCCCCAAATATCCCGGGGGAGTCACCGAAGGTGACGGGGGCAGCGCCCCCCCCCTCTTTCCGCCAAAGTCAGTCGGCGCCGAGAAGCTTGAGCAGGCCCTTGGTGGCCTCCTGTTCCAGCCGGTCCTTGATCAACTCCTCAACATCCTGATCGGGTGTGATCTCGGTATCCAGCTCCTCTCCCAGTTTTCGGCGCAACTCGTCCTTGGCCTTGGTCTCGACCGCCTCCTTGTCGAGGCCAGTCGCCGCTTCGATCACCTGGCTCAGATCGGGGCGGATTGCCGGGTCGGCCCAGGGGCCGACGATGCGAACCGGCACAGCAATTCCCTGCCCCGCATTGGCCCGCAGCGCGACGGGTGTGAACAGGTAATCGATATCCCGCGCCCCCAGACCGACGCGCCCGGTGCCATTGGCCTTGAAATTGTCGAGCAGCATCAGCAGGTCCTCGTTGAAGAGATTGCCCTTGTCCATCCGATAGCTGGCGGTGAGGCTGTTGAACACGGTGGTGCCGCCACCCTTGGCCCCGCGCCCCATCAGGTTGTCGAGGTCAAATCCCGCGATCACCCCGCGCCCCATCGCCAGCCGCCCCTCGCCCGAAAGCGAGCGCATGATCTGCGCCTCGCTTTGGCCGACGCCAAGAAATTTCAGCTGACCCGAGGCTGCGCCCGAGAGCCGCTCGATCCCGCCCAGCGTCGCCAGCGCCTCGCGCATCTCGATGCCTTCGGCGCGCAGATCGCCGCCAACCGACAAGCCGTTGCGGTTGTTGGCCACGACCTGACCGGTCAATTGCCCCGAAAACAGCGAGACCGGCGCCATGTCGACCACCGCGCGGCTGTTATCAAGCGACAGGCTGATTACGCTTTGCCCCAGCTCCAGCCCCGGCAGGGCGATGGAGCCGGCGCTCAGATGCAGCGTGCCATTGGCCAGCGCCAGGGCCGAAGCGTCGATGGGTGCCTCGGACCAGCCCGAGGCCGCGTCACCGCCGCCCGAACCAGCCCCGCCAGCGGCGGCAAGCCCGGTCAGGTCCAGCGCATCCGCCGTCAGACGCGCGGTCACCTGCGGCGGGTCGGCCACCGTCACATCGGCGGCGCCGTTCAGCCGGTTGCCGTCAAGATCGGCCGCCAGATCGCGCAGAGCCAGTCGCCCGTCGGCAGTATAGGTAACCTGAGCCTTGAGATCGGCCCGCTGCCCCAGCCCGCGCGGCAGGCTGATGCCGGCCTGGCCAAAGGCCGCCAGCATCGCGGCACTGTCGCTGGTATCAAGCGTGGCGGTTCCGGCCAGCGCGCCATCGATACTGGCACGCCCCTCAAAGGTGATGCTGGTCTTGGGCGCTGCCATCGTCATCTGCATCGCGCTGACCTGCCCGTTCGAAAAGGCGCCCAGATCGGCCAGCGTCAGATCGACCGAGATCGGGCCCGCACCCGGCTCCAGCCGCGCCGCCATCTTGAGCGGTGCGTCGGTCGCGGGCCAACTGGCCGACAGATCGACGCCGCCGAAATCGAAGCTGGTCTTGCCCTCTTCGACATAGATCAGCCGGGCGTTCTTCAACTCCAGCCCGTCGAGCGTCACCAATTGCCCGCCCGCCCCGGATGTCGCAGGCGCCGCCGCGCGACCGGTCACACCCGAGGGCGAGAATTCCCAGTTCACCCGGCCCTTGGCGGTTTCCAGCCGCAGCACCGGATCCTGGGCCAGGATGCGGGTGATCCGCACCTCGCCCCCCAGCAGGGCGGGTGCTGCAACCCCGATCGCCAGCCCCTGTGCCTGCAACATCGGTGCGCTGCCCGCCCAATCGGCATTGGCCACCGTCACAGGTCCGGTCTCGACCCCGAGCACCGGCCAGAAACTGAGCTTGACTTCGCCCGCCACCGTGACCTCGCGCCCGGTCTGTTTGCGGATCTGTTCGATGGCCAGCCGCGCCAGCCGGTCACCGGGCAACAGCAGCAGCGCCGCCACCAGAACCACCGCCGCCAGTACCAGAGTGATCCCGATTCGCACGATCCACCGCATATGTGCGCTCCCTGCCTGTTTGCCTCTTGCGATATGGTCAGCCCACTCCGGTTGCGCAACATTTGCAAGGGGAAGCTTTCCCCTCTATATGCGCGCCATGAGCACGAACCCTCCGAACCTGCGCCCCGACCTGGCCCCCGCCGCCCGCTTGGGCACCGCCGCCACCCGCCCCGGCCAGCCGACCATCGGCATGGTCTCGCTGGGCTGTCCCAAGGCGCTGGTCGACAGCGAGCGCATCCTGACCCGGCTCAGGGCCGAGGGCTATGGCATCTCGCCCGACTATGCAGGCGCCGATGCGGTGATCGTGAACACCTGCGGGTTCCTTGACAGTGCCAAGGCCGAGAGCCTGGAGGCGATCGGAGAAGCACTCAAGGAAAACGGCAAGGTGATCGTGACGGGCTGTCTCGGGGCCGAACCCGACTATATCCGCGAGCATCATCCGCGCATTCTGGCCGTCACCGGCCCGCATCAATACGAGCAGGTGCTGGATGCCGTGCATGGCGCGGTCCCGCCCGATCCGGACCCGTTTGTCGACCTGCTGCCCGCCTCGGGCGTCAAGCTGACACCGCGCCATTACAGCTATCTAAAGATTTCAGAGGGCTGTAACCACAAGTGCAAGTTCTGCATCATCCCCGACATGCGCGGCAAACTGGCCAGCCGCCCGGCCCATGCGGTGCTGCGCGAGGCGGAAAAGCTTGTGGATAACGGTGTGAAGGAACTCCTGATCATCTCTCAGGATACAAGCGCTTACGGGCTGGACCGCAAGTATGACACCAACCTGTGGAAAAACCGCGAGGTCCGTAGCCATATCACCGATCTGGCGCGCGAGTTGGGGCAGCTCGACGCCTGGGTACGGCTGCACTACGTCTACCCCTATCCGCATGTGCGCGAGTTGATCCCGCTGATGGCAGATGCGGGGTGCAACCTGTTGCCCTATCTCGATATTCCGTTCCAGCACGCGCATCCCGACACGCTGAAACGCATGGCCCGCCCGGCGGCGGCGGCGCGTACCCTGGACGAGATCGCCGCTTGGCGCGAGATCTGTCCCGAGATCACCCTGCGCTCGACCTTCATCGTGGGCTACCCGGGCGAGACCGAGGCCGAGTTCCAGACCCTGCTCGACTGGCTGGACGAGGCGCAGCTGGATCGCGTGGGCTGTTTTCAATACGAAAACGTGGCCGGTGCCCGGTCGAACGATCTGCCTGATCATGTTCCGGCAGAGGTCAAGCAAGAGCGCTGGGACCGGTTCATGGAAAAGGCGCAGGCCATTTCCGAGGCGAAGCTGGCCGCGCGGGTGGGACAGGTGATCGAGGTGATCGTCGACGAGGTCGACGACGAGGCCGCCACCTGCCGCACCAAATCGGACGCCCCCGAAATCGACGGCAACCTGTTCATCGACGAGGGATTCGAAGGCTTGCAGCCCGGCGATATCGTGACGGTTGAAGTGGACGAGGCTGGGGAATACGATTTGTGGGGGACGCGGGTCTGACCCCCGCCTCCCCTGGGTCAACCCCACCAACACCCAGATTACGCCTGCACCCAGAGGTTGCGGCCATGATCCGCGCAACGAAATGCTCTCTGCACATCAGGCGGGTCAGCTATGCGCGACAAGGCACCCCTTTTCCTGCGTCCGATCCGCGCTATCGTGCAGTCGACAGACATCAGCCACTCAAAGGAACAGCCACATGTCCGACAGCCCCGATATCGCCCAGAAAGCCCCCTTTGCGGTCGAGGTGACCGAAGGCAAATCCTATTTCTGGTGCGCCTGCGGCAAATCGCAGAAACAGCCCTTTTGCGACGGCTCGCACAAGGGGACCGCGTTTGCGCCGGTGAAATACACCGCCGAAGCGGACAAGAAGGTGTTCTTTTGCGGCTGCAAGCATTCGGGCAAGCAGCCGCTCTGCGATGGCAGCCACAGCAAGCTGTGATCAGCGCAGGCTGTTCAGCATCTCGGCATTGGTGCAGAACTCGGGCGCGGCCTCGGCCCGGCCCTGCTGGCAGGCCAGCCAGAGCTGGCAGGGTTCCGTGCATTCCGCGGCACGGCATCGAGTGACGAGTTCGGCGTAATCTTCCTCGGTCAGGCGTTTCTCGGCCAGTGCCTCGGTAAAGGACACGCCGATGGTGCGAGCCACCGAGCGGGTCAGCCAGAAATGCCGTTCGATATCGCCCAGCGGGATCTGAGCCATGGAAATCTCCTTGAACCTGTGCGGGCCGTCTAGGGGTGCAGACGGTCGAGCAATGCGCGGTTGCGACAGTATTGCGGCGCCTGGAGCGCGGTGTCGCGGGTGCCGAGCCATTCGGAGCAGTGCGCGGGATTGCTGCATCCGGTGCAGGCCAGAACCGCATCGCTGATCTCGTCGATGCGCAACTGACCCTTCAGGGCCGATTCCTCCAGATCGTGGCCCAACGTGGCGGCCATGCGGTCGAACAGGTCGGCGTGTTTTTTCAGCGTGTCTCGGTCGGCCATGTTGTCCTCTGCTGTCGCGGCGGCGATGGCATCAGACTAGCGCAGAGCGCGCGCCCTGCCCTTGACGCAGGTCAAGCGCCCAGGCCGAGGTGATCGAGATAGGCGCGGGTGGCATCCCCCACCCGGCGGAACCGGTCGCCGCCCAGTTTCTTGCCGCCATACCAGCGGGTGACCACGATGACATGATCGGCCAGCGCGGCGCGCTCCATCATCCGCAGTATCACCATGGCGGCGCCGGATTCGCCGTCATCGGCCTTGAGCGCGCCGCTGGGCAGCAGCGCCGCCCAAGTGTTGTGGGTGGCCTTGGCATAGGCGCGGTCCGCTTTCAGTTCGGCAAGAACCGCGTCCACCTCCTCCCGGCTGCGGGCGGGGGCGCCGCTGACCGCGTATTTCGACCCGCGATCGGACAGCACGACGCCCAGCCGGGTCAGCCCGGTCACTGGGTCAGGCCCAGGCTGCTGGCGGTCCGCTGCACCGTCTGGATGCGGGCGGCATTGGGCGGGTGCGATCCCAGGAACCGGTCGCCCGGATCGGGAATGCGCGAGAAGAAATGCGCCCCCACCAGCGGGTTGTAACCGGCCTTGTGGGTGATCACCGTACCCAGTTCATCGGCCTCCAGCTCATATTCCTTGGAGTAGGTGAGCGCACCCACGCTGGCGCCGATCTGTGTGGCGGCGTCGATGGTCGAGGACCCGCCCCCCGCCAGCCCCGCCAGACCGCCCAGGATGATGGCACCGGCGACAGCGCTGGCATTCTGACGCGCCAGATGGCCGCGAATGTGATGCGCCGCCTCATGCCCCATGACAAAGGCAAGCTCGTCGGCATTGCGCGCGGTGGCAATCATGGACCGGGTAAAGATGATCAGCGGCCGGCCGTTCTTGTCCACGGTCTGATATGCGTTGACCGGCGCCTTGGGGTTGGGGTCGACCTCGATCTTGAAATCGCAATTGGCGCCCTGGGTGCGCTGCTGGCATTCGCGCACTGCCACCGGGCGCACCCGTGCCGAAACGCTGGCAAAGGCCGATTGCGCCGCGCTTGCGCTCAACGGCGGACTGTCCGGGACCGACGGCAGAGGTGCGACGGGTCCGGGGTCGGACACCTCGCACGCAGACAACAAGCCAAGCGCAACCGTCAGAAACAGAAACCGCCGCATGGGAAACCTTTATCGTTTTTCGACATTCAGGTCAGAGTTTAGCCTGCGCGCCGGGCGGCTTCCAGCCCCAGCCGCGCGCGCGGGCTTGCATTGGCCGGACGCCGCCGTCACTGTGACGATATGTTTACCATCGAACATGAATTCGACTCGACCGTGATCACGCTTGTCGACGAGGGAGAGACCCCCTTGCAAGAGGATGTGGTCATCAATTCCTTTGCCGAATGCGTGACGGTCGAGCAATACGACCCGCGCACCGAAACCATGCAAAAGATCACCCTTTCGCCCGAACAGCTGCGCGATCTGGCGGCGGCGCTGGATCTGCCCGAGGGGGTGTATCAGCTGCGCGAGGTGCCGGGCTGACCCTCAGCCCCCCAGATAGACAAAGGTCTTGTCACGCGCGGTCTGGCCGCGCCTGAGGTCCAGTCGGCTGGGTGCCACGCCCATGGCGCGGGCCAGGAGTTTGCGCACCGCCTCATTGGCCTTGCCGTCCTCGGGCGGGGCAGTGACGGTGATCCGTAACACCTCTCCCGCCAGGATCACGCTGTCGCGCGCGGCCTTTGGTGTGACACGCAGGACAATCTCTTGCCCCGGCCGGGCCAGGTGCGACAGATCGGGGAGGGATTTGACCTTGGGCTTCGCCATGCCCCCGTTCTACAGGGTTCCGCGCAAAAGCCCAGCCTGGTGCTCAGTACCACTCTTCTCCGCGTGGCCCCAGGTAATAGGCGGTTGCTGCCGCGCGCGCGTCGCTGTCGCGCTGCGCCGTGGGTGGTGGCAGGCTGCCGGGATACTGGGTCACTGGCGGCGGTTCTGTCGTGGCACAAGCGCTCAGCGCCAGAAGCGCCACCAGCGGAATGGCATGCGGGATCATGACGGGGTCTCCTTCCGGTGACGCATGCTAGCACGTCCGTGCGCGCACCCGGCGCGGCAAAAGCAGACCCTCACGCAGGATTTACCCTTGAAACTCCGCGCCCTCTCACCGAGATAGCGAAGAAGGATTTATGTGAAAAGGATTTACATATGCCGCCGCGCAACGATGCCGCCCTCGAGTTCCTGTTGACCCGCCGGTCGCGCCCAGCCAAGACGCTGACCGCCCCGGCGCCCAGCCGCCAAGAGTTGGTGTCGTTGCTGACCGCCGCCGCCCGCAGTCCCGATCACGGCAAGCTGGAGCCCTGGCGCTTTGTCGTGCTGGAACAGGGCGCGATGGCGCGGCTGGCCGATCTGGCCGAGGCACGCGGGCGGGCGCTGGGCAAGCAGGACGAGGATATCGCCAAGGGGCGGGCGCAATTCGATCAGGGCATTCTGGCGGTGGCTGTGATCGAGGTGCAGAAGGACAGCCCCAAGATCCCGGCGATCGAACAGACCTATTCGGCTGGCGCGGTCTGCCTGGCGCTGCTGAACGCGGCGCTGGCGGCAGGCTGGGGCGCCAACTGGCTGAGCGGCTGGCCCTCGCATGACCGCGCATTCTGTGCCGAGGGGCTGGGGCTTGAAGCCCATGAACGGGTGGCCGGCCTGATCCATATCGCCACCGAAACCAGCGCCCCGCCCGACCGGCCCCGACCGGATCTGGAGACCATCACCACCTGGGTCTCGGCATGATCATCGTCAACGCTTTCCTCGCCGCGCTGGGCCAGATCGGCGATCCGCGCTTTCGCAAAGTGCTGGGTCTGGGTGTGGGCCTGACGCTGGCGCTGCTGGTGGCGGTCTATGCGCTGTTCCTGTGGCTGATCCAATGGCTGGTCGGCCCCGAAGTCACCCTTCCGGTGCTGGGCGAGGTGACCTGGGTCGGGGGGTTGCTCAGCGTGTCGTCGCTGATCTTCATGCTGGTGTTGTCGGTGTTCCTGATGGTGCCGGTGGCCTCGGCCATCACCTCGATGTTCCTGGACGAGGTAGCGCAGGCGGTCGAGGACCGGCATTATCCGCACCTGCCCGCCGTGGCCAAGGTGCCCTTTGGCGAGGCGCTCAAGGACACGGTCAACTTTCTGGGGGTGCTGATCGCGGCTAACCTGGCGGCCTTTGTCCTCTATGCCATGTTCGCGCCTTTTGCGCTGTTCATCTTCTGGGGGCTGAACGGGTTCCTGCTGGGCCGCGAGTATTTCACCCTGGCCGCGATGCGCCGGGTCGGCCGGGCCGAGGCACGCCGCTTGCGCTCGAAACACCTGATGGCAATCTGGCTTGCCGGTGCCCTGATGGCGATCCCGTTGTCGGTGCCGCTGGTGAACCTGCTGATCCCGATCCTGGGTGCGGCCACTTTCACCCATATCTTTCATGCGGTGAACGGCACGCGCTGAACGCTGTGGAGGGGCACCGGGGTGCCCCGCCCTCACTCCAGCGGCGGCATCACCTTGAGCAGGTTGATGTCGTCGACGCTGATCCACCCGGACAGGATGATGCCCCCGATGATCGCCCAGAGCACCACCGTAAGACCGGTGGTGATCCAGGCCTTGGTTTTCAGATGGTGATGTTCGGGGGCACCGGCATGGGTGCCGGGCACGATATCACCCAGATCGCCCTGCGTGCGCACGCGGATCGGCAACACGATCAGGAAGGTCATGAACCAGATGACCGAGAACAGCACCAATGCGGATGTGATCGACATGTTCGCCCCCTTTGGGTTTCACCCTGATATGGGTCAGACCTGCTCCAGTTCCACCAGGCAGCCGTTGAAATCCTTCGGATGCAGGAACAGCACCGGCTTGCCATGGGCGCCGATCTTGGGGTCGCCCGTGCCCAGCACCCGGGCGCCGGTCGATTTCAGGTGGTCGCGCGCGGCGATGATATCCTCGACCTCGTAGCAGACATGGTGGATGCCGCCCGAGGGGTTTTTGTCCAGAAACCCCTGGATCGGGCTGTTCTCGCCCAGCGGATAGAGCAGTTCGATCTTGGTATTGGGCAATTCGATGAACACCACGGTCACGCCATGGTCGGGTTCGTCCTGCGGCGCACCCACCTTGGCGCCCAGCGCGCTGCGGTATTGCGCGGACGCGGCCTCGAGATCCGGTACGGCAATGGCGACATGGTTCAAACGGCCGATCATGATCATCCTCCAATGGTTCATCGGGTTGGGCGTCTTATGCGGCCTGCCGCCGGTCGGGGCAAGTGCGCCAAATCGCCCATTAACGTCCTGTTAGCCAGCGTGACCTAGCGTTGAGAGGTCTGCTGAAGGAGCCAGCCATGGATGATTCTGATCCCTTTGCCGCCCCGCACCGGCTGCCGACGGTTACCCGCCCGCTGCTGGGGCTGACCATTCTCGTGGTCGAGGACAGTCGCTTCGCCTGCGAGGCGATGCGCCTGTTGTGCCTGCGCAGCGGCGCCCGTATCAGGCGCGCGGATTGCTTGAAATCGGCACGCAGGCATTTGCAGATCTACCGCCCCTCGGTGATCATCGTCGATATGGGGCTGCCCGACGGCTCGGGCGCCGACCTGATCGAGGAGATGGCCCATACCGCACCCCGGATCGGAGTGATCCTGGGTACCTCGGGCGACGATGGCGCCGAAGAAATGGCGCTGGAGGCCGGCGCCGACGGGTTCCTGGCCAAACCGGTGACCTCGCTCGCGACCTTTCAGGCCGAAATCCTGTCGCGCCTGCCCGCCGACCGGCAACCGACCGGACCGCGCATCCTGCATGACGAACACGTTCGCCCAGACCCCATCGCCTATCAGGATGACATGGCCCATGTGGCAGATGTGCTGAGCGAAAAGTCCGACCCCCAGACGCTGGACTATGTTGCGCAATTCCTGCTGGGATTGGCGCGCAGCGCCGAGGATCACGCGCTGGCCTCGGCCGCGCAGGCGCTGGCCCGCACCCGCGCCTGCGGTGCCCCCGTCACCTCGGATACGGCGCGGATCGCGGGGCTGGTGCAGGAGCGTCTGAACCACAGAAAGGCGATCTGAGATGACCGGGTTGCTGCCCATCGCCATCGTGACCGCCGGTGTTCTGTTCTACGCCCTGAACGGGCATAAGACTCCCGTTCCGCGACACAAGCGGGTCGGGCCACGCTGATCCTGCCGCCATCCCGGTGGGGCGGCACACGGTCACGAGCATGATCCGCCAGCTCGGTCGGCGCCTAACACCGGCAGAGCTGGTACTACCTTGGGGTCGCAAAGCGTGTTTACCTTTCGTTCTCACCCACCTAGAGTGGACATCCCCGCAAAAGGGGCGTGACAATCGGGGGGGAAGACCGCAATATGTTGGACATGTCTCAATCAGCCTCTCAAGATCTGTCGGATTTCCTGGGTGACGACCGCTTCGCCACCGTGATGGCCGACCCGCCCTGGCGGTTCACCAACCGCACCGGCAAGGTTGCACCCGAACACAAGCGGCTGGCACGCTATCCGACCATGACGCTGGAGGATATCTGTGCCCTGCCGGTGGCCGATTATCTCGAGGATCGGGCGCATTGCTATCTCTGGGTGCCCAACGCCCTGCTGCCCGAAGGCTTGCAGGTGCTCAGCGCCTGGGGGTTCGAATACAAGTCCAACATCGTCTGGCACAAGGTGCGCAAGGATGGCGGCTCGGACGGGCGCGGTGTGGGGTTCTATTTCCGCAACGTGACCGAGCTGTTGCTGTTCGGCACCAAGGGCAAGAATGCCCGCACGCTGGCGCCGGGCCGGCGGCAGGTCAACATGATGCAGACCCGCAAGCGCGAACATTCGCGCAAGCCCGACGAGCAATACGAACTGATCGAGGGCTGTTCCTGGGGGCCCTATCTGGAGATGTTCGGGCGCGGCGTCCGCGACGGCTGGACCGTCTGGGGCAATCAGGCCGATGCCGATTACAAGCCCAGCTGGAAGACCTATTCCTATAACTCCGGCGTCGCGGCCGAGTAACATGGCCCGCAGTATCGACGATGCGGTGTTCGATCCGGGCGGCGCGGTCGAGGCGCAGCTGGGCTGGACACTCGGTGCGCGCTACTCGGTGGCCAGCTATCGAAGTGCCGCCGCCGTGATCGCCCAGCGCGCGCCTGCCGAACTGGCCGCGATCCTGCGCATCCTCGACGCCTTTACCATCAGCCGCACCGAAATCCGCTCGCCCGGCGGCAACCGGATGTCGGCCACCACCCGCTTTGCCGATCTGGCGGCGGCCGAGGGGTTTCACCAAGAGGTGCGGATCGAGGCCGATCTGACCGTCCGCCTGCGCGAGGGCAAGGGCGAGAACGCACCCGAGATCGACCGCATCCTGCGCGCCGATTACATCCACAACCACCTGGTCGATTTCTGGCGTGGCCGGGTGGCGTTCGATTACGAGTGGAACAGCAAGGACCAGACCTATGACCGCGATCTCTATGCCTTTCGGAGTTTCTTCGAAGCGGGCGTGATCGATGTCGGCGTCATCGTGACCCGGGCGCTGCCGCCCGAGTTCTTTCAGTCGCTGGGCTATTGCCTGGACAAGGATGGCAACGAGACAGCCAGCACCGTGGCGGCCAAGTTCGGAGCCAGCACCACCGGCACCCACAAGCTGCTCAGCCGCATCGCGGCGGGGCGCAGCGGCGGCTGTCCGGTGCTGGTCTTCGGGATACGCCCCGGCAACATCACACCGGCCTGAACCGCGCTCAGTCCTGCGGGATCACCCGCAGGCCCAGTTCCATCAGCTGGTCCGAACTGGGCTCGGACGGCGCCTGCATCATCAGATCCTCGGCGCGCTGGTTCATCGGGAACATCATCACTTCGCGAATGTTGGCCTCGTCCGCCAGCAGCATCACGATACGGTCGATCCCGGCGGCACAGCCCCCGTGCGGCGGCGCGCCGTAATGGAAGGCGTTGAAGAGCGCGCCAAAACGGGCTTTGACCTCGTCGGCACCATATCCGGCCAGCTCGAACGCCTTGAGCATGATCTCGGGCTTGTGGTTGCGGATCGCGCCCGACACCAGTTCATAGCCGTTGCAGGCGAGGTCGTATTGGAAACCGCGCACCGCCATCGGGTCGCCATTCAGCGCCTCCATCCCGCCTTGCGGCATCGAGAAGGGGTTGTGTTCAAAGTCGATCTCGCCGGTTTCCTCGTCACGTTCGTAGATCGGGAAGTCGACGATCCAGGCAAAGGCAAAGCGGTCGGTCTCGGTCAGGCCCAGTTCGGCGCCGATCACGTCGCGTGCCTTGCCCGCGACCTTTTCAAACGACTTGGGCTTGCCGCCGAGGAAGAAGGCGGCATCGCCCACGCCCAGGCCCAGCTGCTGGCGGATCGCCTCGGTGCGCTCGGTGCCGATGTTCTTCGCCAGCGGACCGGCCGCCTCCATCCCATCACCCTGATCGCGCCAGAAGATATAGCCCATGCCCGGCAGGCCCTCTTTCTGGGCGAAGGCGTTCATCCGGTCGCAGAACTTGCGGCTGCCGCCGGTGGGGGCGGGAATGGCGCGGATCTCGGTACCCTCTTGCTCCAAAAGCTTGGCGAAGATGGCAAAGCCCGAGCCGCGGAAATGCTCGGAACAATCCTGCATCCTGATCGGGTTGCGCAGGTCGGGCTTGTCGGTGCCGTACCATTTGGCGGCATCGGCATAGGCGATCTGCGGCCAGTCCTGCGGCGCGTCCACCTTGCGGCCGCCGCCGAATTCCTGAAACACGCCCGCCAGCACCGGCGCGATGGTGTCGAACACGTCCTGCTGGGTGACAAAGCTCATTTCCAGGTCGAGCTGGTAGAAATCGGTGGGCGAGCGGTCGGCGCGCGGATCCTCGTCGCGGAAACAGGGCGCGATCTGGAAATACTTGTCAAAGCCCGAGACCATGATCAGCTGCTTGAACTGCTGCGGCGCCTGCGGCAGCGCGTAGAAGCGGCCCGGATGCAGGCGCGAGGGCACCAGGAAGTCGCGCGCGCCTTCGGGCGAGGAGGCGGTGATGATTGGGGTCTGGTATTCGCGGAACCCCTTGTCCCACATGCGGCGGCGCATAGAGGCGACCACGTCCGAGCGCAGGGTCATGTTGGCCTGCATCGCCTCGCGGCGCAGGTCGAGATAGCGATAGCGCAGGCGGGTTTCTTCGGGGTATTCCTGATCGCCGAACACCATCAGCGGCAGTTCCTCGGCCCGGCCCAGCACCTCAAGCTCGCGGACATAGACCTCGATCTCGCCGGTGGGCAGCTTGGGGTTGACCAGGTCCGCGTCGCGCGCCTTGACCGTGCCGTCGATGCGGATGCACCATTCCGAGCGGACCTTTTCCAGCTCGGCGAAGGCGGCGCTGTCGCCGTCGCACAGCACCTGTGTCACGCCATAGTGGTCGCGCAGGTCGATGAACAGCACCCCGCCATGGTCGCGCACCCTGTGGACCCAGCCGGACAGGCGAACGGTTTCGCCGACATTGGCGGCGGTCAGGGCGGCGCAGGTATGGCTGCGATAGGCGTGCATCGGTGATATCCCTTCGGCGGAGAAAGCGTCGCGCCGATACAGCGCGATAGGCCGGGGAAGTCAAGGCCGCGCCGTATTACTCGAAGGTTTGTGGCCAATTCACCCGGATTTCGTTGGATTTGTGCGGGTGGGGGCGCGGCGCCCTCTTGGCCTGCGGCCAATTCACCCCCGGGATATTTGGAGCAAGAGGAACGAGGCCGTCATGCATCCGGGGCGAACGTGGCCGGGATCAGCCCGCGCAGCGAGTTGCCGCAATAGAGCGTCTGGGCATTGCGCAGGTCGTTCGGGTGCAGCGCCACCTCGCGCGCCCGACCGATGGCGAGCAGCTCGGCGCGGAGGATACCGGGCAATAGTCCCGAGGCGAGCGGCGGCGTCAAAAGGCCGTCATCTGAGGCCATGAAGACATTGGTGATCGTCCCTTCGCAGACTTGCCCCGCGCGGTTGAGGAACAGCCATTCGTCGCTGCCTGCAGGCAGCCCGGCCCGGGCGCGATCGTAAAGCGCGCGCCTTGTGGTCTTGTGGCGCAACCAGGGATCATCTGAGTCGAGCCGTTCGGGATGGATCGCGACACGCCAGAGCGGCGCGGCCGCGGCAAGCGGAGCGGTTTCCAGCGCCAACACGCCCTTGGGATCGAGGGTCAGGCGGCAGCGGAGTGGCGCCAGGCCGCGGATCTGTTCCAGCAGGTGCTGCGCCCTGGTCTGGTCAAACGGCACCCCGAGGGCGGTGGCGGACCGGGCCATGCGTGCCAGATGCAGCGCGGCACGGCGCGGCCCCTCGTCCGGGTGCCAGCCCAGCGTCTCGATCAGGCGAAAGCCGGGATCATCTGGCGGGCAAAGCGGGCTTTCCATAACGCCTCCTCGTATTCCGAGCGGGCGGTGCTGTCCCAGACCACACCGCCGCCGACATTGAGTGTGGCGCGCGCGCCATCGGCCAACAGCGTGCGGATCGCCACGTTGAATTCGGACGCACCGTCGGGGGCCGCCCAGCCGATGGTGCCGCAATAGATGTCGCGCGGCCAGGGTTCGAGGCGGGCCAAAGTCTCCATCGCGCGGATCTTGGGGGCCCCGGTGATAGAGCCGCAGGGGAACAATGCCCGCAGGATATCCGAAAGGGTGACATCCGCTCGCAGTCGCGCGGCGACGTGCGACACCATCTGATGCACCGTGGCATAGGTCTCGATCTGGAAAAGCTCGGGCACATGAACCGATCCGGGCAGTGCCACCCGGCTGATATCGTTGCGCAACAGATCGACGATCATAAGGTTCTCGGCGCGGTTCTTGGCATCGCGCGCCAGCCAGGAGCGGCGGCGGGCGTCCTCGGCCGGATCGTCGCTGCGCGGCTGGGTGCCCTTCATCGGGCGGGTCTCGATCCGGCCCTCGGGATCGGTGCGAAAGAACAGTTCGGGCGAGCGGCAGAGGATATCGGGCAGCCCGGATTGGCTGACCAGCACGCCATGGCCCACCGGTTGGCGCGCGGCAAGCGCGGCATAAAGCGCGGGCGCGGCGCCCTGAAGGCGCAGATCGACCGGAAAGGTCAGGTTGGCCTGATAGAACTCTCCGGCACCGATGGCCCGGTGCACCTGCTCAAAGGCCGCGCCATAGCGCGCGCTGTCCCAGCGGGGGGCGAAATCGTCGATCCCGCCGCCGGGGGTCGGCAGCGGCAGCACCTTTGGGCCGTCATAGACACCGAAACACAGGAGCGGCAGCCGACGCCCTTGAGGCATCAGCCCGGCCAGACGCGGTTCCAGCGCATAACCCAACTCGTAACTGGCATAGCCCGCCAGCCAGGCGCCATCCGCCCGCGCCACATCCAGATCGGCCAGCGCCACCGGCACCTGCGCGGCAGTATCGGCCCGGATCACCCTTACCGGGCGGTCGAAGCCGGTTCCGGCCCCGGCAGGCCCCTGATCGAAACGAAGCTGCATCTGGGTCCGCTCCCCCTGCCAATTGGCGTGCCGCTGGGATATAGAGATTTCGTGTCCGGGCGAAAGAGCAGAAAGCGGCAAATTCGCGCCGCTTTCCGATCCCTCTTGCACCTTTCCCCGAGGTGCCTATAACGCACGACAATTTGGGCGCTGGGCGGGCGCTCGTGACTCGCAAAACACAAAGGGGCCAGCCATGCCGAAGAGAACCGACATCCAGTCGATCATGATCATCGGGGCCGGGCCCATCGTCATCGGGCAAGCCTGTGAATTCGACTATTCCGGCGCACAGGCCTGCAAGGCGCTGCGCGAAGAGGGGTATCGGGTCATTCTGGTGAACTCGAACCCGGCCACGATCATGACCGATCCGGGCCTGGCCGATGCCACCTATATCGAGCCGATCACGCCCGAGGTGGTCGCCAAGATCATCGAGAAAGAGCGCCCCGACGCATTGCTGCCCACCATGGGCGGGCAGACCGGCCTCAACACCTCGCTGGCGCTCGAAGAAATGGGCGTGCTCGAGAAATTCGGCGTCGAGATGATCGGCGCCAAGCGCCATGCCATCGAAATGGCCGAGGATCGCAAGCTGTTCCGCGAGGCGATGGACCGGATCGGGCTGGAAAACCCCAAGGCGACCATCGTTTCGGCCCCCAAGAACGACAAGGGCAAATACGACATTCGCGCGGGCCTGGCCCAGGCGATGGACGCGCTCGAGGAAATCGGCCTGCCCGCGATCATCCGCCCTGCCTTTACGCTCGGCGGCACCGGCGGCGGCGTGGCCTATAACCGCGACGATTACGAGCATTTCTGCCGCTCGGGGCTTGAAGCTTCGCCCGTGGCGCAGATCCTGATCGACGAGAGCCTCTTGGGCTGGAAGGAATACGAGATGGAGGTTGTCCGCGACAAGGCGGACAACGCGATCATCGTCTGTTCCATCGAAAACGTCGACCCGATGGGCGTGCATACCGGCGACTCGATCACCGTGGCCCCGGCGCTGACGCTGACCGACAAGGAATACCAGATCATGCGCAACGGCTCGATCGCCGTGCTGCGCGAGATCGGGGTAGAAACCGGCGGCTCGAACGTGCAATGGGCAGTGAACCCCGCCGACGGCCGCATGGTGGTGATCGAAATGAACCCGCGGGTATCGCGCTCGTCCGCGCTGGCCTCCAAGGCGACCGGCTTCCCGATTGCCAAGATCGCGGCCAAGCTGGCGGTGGGCTATACGCTCGACGAGCTCGACAATGACATCACCAAGGTGACGCCGGCCAGCTTTGAGCCGACCATCGACTATGTCGTCACCAAGATCCCGAAATTCGCCTTCGAGAAATTCCCCGGCTCCGAGCCTTACCTCACCACCGCGATGAAATCGGTGGGCGAGGCGATGTCGATCGGCCGCACCATCCACGAATCGATGCAAAAGGCGCTGGCCTCGATGGAATCGGGTCTGACCGGCTTTGACGAGGTTGCCATTCCCGGCCTCTCCGTCGGTCTGTGGGACGCGGTCGAGGGCGCCGATGACAAGGCGCATGTGATCAAGGCTATCAGCCAGCAAACCCCCGACCGGCTGCGCACCATCGCCCAGGCGATGCGACACGGGTTGTCGGATGACGAGATCTTTGGTGTCACCAAGTTCGACCCCTGGTTCCTGGCCCGGATCCGCGAGATCGTCGAAGAGGAACGCGCCCTGCGCAAGACCGGCCTGCCCACCAACGAGGAAGGCCTGCGCGCGCTCAAGATGCTGGGCTTCACCGATGCGCGCCTCGGCCAGCTGACCGGCCGCGACGAGGACAACGTGCGCCGCGCCCGCCACAACCTGGGCGTCACCGCCGTGTTCAAGCGGATCGACACCTGCGCCGCCGAGTTCGAGGCCCAGACCCCCTATATGTACTCCACCTACGAGGCCCCGATGATGGGCGAGGTGGAATGCGAGGCACGCCCCAGTGACCGCAAGAAGGTGGTCATTCTGGGCGGCGGTCCCAACCGGATCGGCCAGGGGATCGAGTTCGACTATTGCTGCTGCCACGCCTGTTTCGCGCTGACCGATGCGGGCTATGAAACCATCATGGTCAACTGCAACCCCGAAACCGTGTCGACCGACTATGACACCTCGGACCGGCTCTATTTCGAACCGCTGACCTTTGAACATGTGATGGAAATCCTGCGGGTCGAGCAGCAGAACGGCACTCTGCACGGCGTCATCGTGCAGTTCGGCGGCCAGACCCCGCTGAAACTCGCCAATGCGCTGGAACAGGCCGGTATCCCGATCCTGGGCACCACGCCCGACGCCATCGACCTGGCCGAGGACCGCGAGCGGTTCCAGGATCTGGTCAACCGGCTGGGCCTGAAACAGCCCAAGAACGGCATTGCCTCGACCGATGCCCAGGCGCTGGCCATCGCCGAGGATATCGGCTTCCCGCTGGTGATCCGCCCCTCCTACGTGCTGGGTGGCCGCGCCATGGAAATCGTGCGCGACATGGACCAGCTGCGCCGCTACATCGCCGAGGCGGTGGTGGTCTCGGGCGACAGCCCAGTTCTGCTCGACAGCTATCTCTCGGGCGCCGTCGAACTGGACGTGGACGCGCTCTGCGATGGCGAGGCGGTGCATGTCGCGGGCATCATGCAGCATATCGAAGAAGCGGGCGTGCACTCCGGCGACAGCGCCTGTTCGCTGCCGCCCTACTCGCTCTCGCCCGAGATCATCGAGCAGATCAAGGACCAGACCAACAAACTGGCCCGCACCCTGAACGTGGTCGGCCTGATGAACGTGCAATTCGCGATCAAGGATGACGAGATCTATCTGATCGAGGTCAACCCGCGTGCCAGCCGTACCGTGCCCTTCGTGGCCAAGGCCACGGACTCTGCGATCGCCTCCATCGCCGCGCGTGTCATGGCGGGTGAGAAACTCAGCACCTTCCCGATGCGCCCCCCTTACAAGGAAGGCGACGATACCAAGATTGCCGACCAGATGACGCTGGCCGATCCCAACATGCCCTGGTTCTCGGTCAAGGAGGCGGTGCTGCCCTTCGCCCGCTTCCCCGGCGTCGACACCATCCTCGGCCCGGAGATGCGCTCCACCGGCGAGGTAATGGGCTGGGACCGCTCCTTTGCGCGCGCCTTCCTCAAGGCGCAGATGGGCGCGGGCATGGTGCTGCCCAGCGAAGGCCGCGCCTTCATCTCGATCAAGGATGCCGACAAGGGCGCCGCCATGCTCGAGGCCGCGCAGGTGCTGGTGGATCAGGGTTTCACCCTCGTGGCGACCCGCGGCACCCAAAGCTGGCTCGCCGGTCATGGCGTGCCCTGCGAGGTGGTGAACAAGGTCTATGAGGGCCGCCCCGACGTGGTCGACATGCTGAAAGACGGTCAGGTGCATCTGGTGATGAACACCACTGAGGGCGCCCAGGCGGTCAGCGACAGCAAGGCCATCCGCTCCATCGCGCTCTATGACAAGATCCCCTATTTCACCACCGCCGCCGGCAGCAACGCCGCCGCCTTGGCGATCAAGGCGCAGGCCGAGGGGGATATCGAGGTGCGCAGCCTTCAGGGCTGACACCCAATAACCGGGAGGAACCGGCGAAACCCGGTCCCTCCTGCTTCTTTCTGGTCGAAAAAACTCCCAGGGGGTCCGGGGGACGGCGTCCCCCGGCCTTGCACTCTCAGGTACGACCTAAGTCTTTCAGGCTTTCGCCGGGGCCTGGGACCACGCATGATCGCGCAACCGATCCCTGCGAGGCACCCCATGAACATCTATACCACCTTCGGCACCAACGACCTGACCCGCGCGGTCCGGTTCTATGACGCGGTCTTTGCCGTGTTGGATCAGCCCCGCCTGCCCGACTGGCCCGAAGGCTGGGCCGGTTGGGGCCAGGATTATGACAATGGCACCGGCTTCTGGGTCTGTGCGCCGTTCGATGGCTCACCCGCCAGCACCGGCAATGGCACCATGGTCGGTTTCCCCGCCCGCGACGCGGCGCAGGTGCGCGCCTTTCATGCCGCCGGCCTGGCCCATGGCGGCACCGATGCGGGCGTGCCGGGCACCCGGCCCTACTACACACCGGATTTCTACGTGGCCTATCTGCGCGACCCGGATGGAAACAAGGTTTCCTGCTTTCACTATCACTATGACCCGGCAACGGACGCGGGCGATTGACGCCCGCGCCTGCATCTCTCAGGCCCGCGCCTCGCGACTGAAGAACAGGTCATAGAACACCGGCGCCGCGATCAGGGTCAGCACGGTGGCGAATGCCAGCCCGCCCATGATCGTCACCGCCATCGAGACAAAGAACGCATCCCACAACAGCGGCGCCATGCCCAGAATGGTGGTGACAGCGGCCAGCATTACCGGCCGGATCCGCGATACCGAGGCCTCGACAATCGCCTCGCGCAGCGGCTTGCCCTCGGCTCGGACCAGGTCGATTTCCTCGACCAGCACGATGCCGTTCTTGATCAACATACCCGAGAGGCTCAAGAGCCCCAGAAGCGCGGTAAAGGTAAACGGCAACCCGGTTCCCAACAGGCCGATCACCACCCCGTTCACCGACATTGGAACCAAGAGCCAGATGATCACCGGCTGGCGGATCGCGTTGAACAAGAGGATCGAGATCAGCACCATGATCAACAGGCTCAGCGGCAATTGCTTGCCCAGGCTTTCCTGCGCCTTGGCCGAATCCTCGAACTCACCGCCCCATTCCATCCGGTAACCCGGCGGCAGCGGGATCGCCTCGATGACCGAACGCACCTCGGCATGCACCTGGGCGGCGGTCAGGTCGGCAGGAATGTCGGCACCCACGGTCACCGTCAGCAGCCTGTCGCGGCGATGCACCAGCGTGTTGACCGCCTCATACCCGAACCCATCCACCATCTGTTCGACCGGCACGAATTTCTCGGACAGCGGCGAATAGACCACCTGATCGACGATGGAGTAAGGGCCATCGGCGGGACGGCGGACGATGATCGGGATCAGCCGGTCCCGCTCGCGCAGCACCCCGCTGGTTATGCCATCGGTGGAAAACCGCAGCATGTCGGCGATATCGTCGCGGCTGACGCCCGCGATCTGCGCCCGCTCGGTGGCATAAACGGGCCGCAGCGCCAGTTCCTGCTCGTGCCAGTTCGACCGCACGCCGGTGATATTGTCCGAGGCCGCACGCATCTCATCCATCGCCGTATCGGCCAGCTGCCGCAGCACCGCCGGATCGGGCCCCGAGAACCGCACCTGAATTGGATCACCGCCACCGGGGCCAAAGACCAGCCGCCTGGTACGGAACTCGCCTTCGGGGAAGGCCGCGGTGCCAAACGCCTCCAGATCGGCCTGAAGCGCGGGGATATCCTCGATGCTCGCCGTGCGCACGATCATGTGCCCGTAAGAGGGGTTCGGCTTTTCCGCCGAATAGGTCAGCATGAACCGCGTCGCGCCTTGCCCGGCAAATGTGGTGTAAGCCAGCACGTCCGAACGCTTGTCCAGCCAGGCTTCGACCGAGGCCAGATCATCGGCGGTGGTCTCGATGGGCGTGCCCTGCGGCAGCTTGTAATGCACGAAAAACAGCGGCGTGTTCGAATTGGGAAAAAACTGCTGCTTCATCAGGCCAAACCCCGCGAAACAGGCCGCCGTCACCGCGACCAGCCCCAGCACCACCAGCCAGCGCAACCGCAGCGCGGCCCGCAAAGTGGCGGCATAGGCCCGGAACAGCGGCCCGACATAGGCATCGGCGGCATCTGCATGCCCCTGCTTGAAGAAGTAATGCCCCAACAGCGGCGTCACCGTCAGCGCCAGCACCCAACTCAAGAGCAGTGAAATGCCGATGACCGCAAAGAGCGAAAACAGGAACTCGCCCGTTGCATCGGGGCTGAGGCCGATCCCGGCAAAGGCCATGATCCCGATCACGGTGGCCCCCAACAGCGGGATCTGCGTCTTGCCCGCCGCCTCGTCGGCGGCCGCGCGCGAAGGCTTGCCGCGCAGCATGGCGATCTGCATCCCCTCGGCCACCACGATGGCATTGTCCACCAGCATCCCCATGGCGATGATCAGCGCGCCCAGCGAGATCCGTTCCATCTCGATGGAAAACAGCGCCATGAAGAGAAGCGTACCCACCACGGTCAAGAGCAGGGTCGCTCCCACCACGACCGCCGCGCGCCAGCCCATGAACAGCGCCAGCACCGCCACCACGATGGCCACCGACATGGCCAGGTTGACGAGGAAGGCGTTGCTCGCCTCTTCGACCACCACATGCTGCTGATAGATCGGTTCCAGTGTCACGCCAGCGGGTATATCCGCGTCCAGTTCCGCCAGACGGGCATCCACCCGCTGGCCGACCTCGACAATGTTCTCGGTCGCCAGCCCCGCGATGCCCAGTGTAAACGCCTCACCCCCGTTATGGCGGATGATCAGGTCCGGGTCGGCCTGACGCCCCCGATGCACCCGCGCCATGTCGAACAGGTTGATCACCTTGCCTTGCGTGCCCACCGACAGGCCCGCGATGGCATCCACACTGTCCGAACCTTCGGGCCGCAGGATCGCGGTCTTGCCGTCCCCGTTGCGCAGGGTGCCCGCGTCGCGCACGGAATCGGCGGTGGCAATCGCGTTGGCAATGGCCTGTACCGGCACGTTCTGGTTCACCGACAGCGCCAGATCGGGTTCAACGAAGATCGCTTCGTCCGGCAGGCCGGCCACCTCGACCCCGGCCACACCGGGCACCGCCAGCAACTCGCGCCGCAGCCAGGTGGCCAGTTCGTGCTGTTCCGCATCGGTGTATCCCGGCGCGGTCACCGCGTAGAACAGGCCATAGACATCGCCGAAACTGTCATCGACAAAGGGGGCGCTGACCCCGTCAGGCAGGGCGCGCGCGGCATCGCCCACCCGGGCGCGCAGCTTGGTCCAGATCGCGGGCAGTTCGCTGCCGTCATAGGTCGACTTGATCTCGACCTCGATCAGCGACTGGCCCGGCTGGTTGACCGAGGTGATGATATCCACCTCGTCCATCTTCTGGATCGCCGATTCCAGCGGCTCCGAGACCTCCAGCGCCACCTGTTCCGCGGTTGCCCCGGGATACTGCGTGGCGATGACCGCCTGTTTGATGGTAAAGGCCGGGTCTTCGAGCCGGCCCAGCGTGGCAAATCCCCAGATGCCGCCAACCAGCGAAATCAGGATGATGAGCCAAGTATAAAGCGGCTTTTCGATCGACAGGCGCGCGATATTCATGACCCGGCCCTTCAGTTGCCGAAACCGGTGAAGCGGCGCACCGATTGCCCGTCGTTCAGGCTGGCACCGCCGGCACTGACGATCTCGTCGCCCTCGGACAGGCCCGACAGCACCCTCACCGACCCGTTCGGCAAGGGCGCAATCTCGACCGCCTGCCGCCGCACAGTACCTGTATCGGCGCCTGTGGGCTCAAATACCATCACGCCAGGACCGCCGCCCGCATCCGCGATGATCGCCGAGGGCGGCACCGCGATGCCCGGTTCGCCATCCCGCACCCGCACATTCACCGTCACCGACGAGCCCGGAAACACGTTCAGGTCGGGCGGCGGCGCAAAGCCGAAGTTGATGCGGAAGGTCTGGCCCACGCTCGATGTCTCGGCATCGAACTCGCGGATCTGCAACGGAAATTCCTGCTCCGAGGCTGGAAAGGTCGCGGTGATGGTCACATCCTCGGGCTCGCCCGCACGCTGGAACAGGATCTCGGGCACGTCCACCTCGATCCGCAGTTCCGACATGTCATGGATCCGCGCCACCGGCGTTCCCGCCGCCACCGTGGTAAAGGCCGCCACGTTGCGGCGCGAGATCAGCGCGTCAAAGGGTGCCGTCAGCGTCGCATGTTCCAGCGCATATTCCGCATCGCGCAGGGCAATGGCCGCCAGTTGCGCATTGGTTTCCGCATCGTCCAGCGACACCTGGCTGACCGTGGTTCCCTTCAACCGGCTCAGCCGCGCCACCGTCCGGTCGGCCTGCTCCTTTTGCAGCCGGGCGCGATCCAGTTGCAGCTCGAACGGCTCCAGATCCAGCCGTGCGATCAGGCTGCCCTTGGGCAGCAATACGCCCTCGTTCACCGGAAACTCGACGATCTGTCCCGCCACCTGAAAGGCCAGATCGACCGTGCGCCGCGCCGCCACCTGGCCAAAGAACTGGCGCGAGAACCCGGGCGCGGCCTCGCTCACCAGCATCAGCTTGACGGGCTTGGCGGGCGTATCCGCGGCCAAGGGGGCCGCGGCAAGGCTCAGCACGGTGCCCAACGCAAAAAGAAATCTCATGTCTTGAACCCTTCGGATAGTCCGGTTTCCAGGATGGTCAGGCGGATCTTGCGCGCCAGCCGCGCAAACTCTTCGGTCTCGCAGGCATCCAGCCCCGACACCTCGTGAAACAGCGCACCGGCATCGGCGACAAACTCGGCGCGCAGCGCCCGGCCCTCGGGCGTCAGTTCCAACAGCCAGGCGCGGCGGTCGTCGGGGTCGCGGCTGCGGGTCAGATAGCCCGCGCGCTCCAGCGAATCCGCCGTGGCGGTGATGGTCGAGGGCAGTGCCAGCATCTCGCGCGCCAGTACCCCCATGCGCATCGGCGTCCCGAGCTTGATCAGCATATGCGCCTCGGGACGGCTGAGACCGGTCTCGGCCACCTCGGCGGCAATCACCTCTTCCAGCTTCCAGTACAGCGCATAGACCCCCATCATCGCCTCGATCTCGGGCGGAAAGGTCTTTGGCGGCAAAGAATCGCGGTCGGTCATCGGGCAACCCCCTGTTTCGCTCCGCGATATACTTCAAAATATGAACCATTCAAGATGTGAAGGTTGATTTCACTCGATTGTCCGCTTTCCCTCGGGTCATCCACTCTTGATCGGTCGCGCTATCGCCTGCATTTTGAGCAAATCCCAGATTTCAAGGAATCCGCCATGTTCAGACCCGCCATCACCGGCACCGGAGTCTTTACGCCGCCAAACGTCATCACCAATGCCGAACTGGTCACGGCCTTCAACGCCTATGCCGACCGGATGAATGCCGAGAATGCCCCAGCCATCGCCGCCGGCGAGATGGAACCGATGCAGCATTCCTCGGAAGAGTTCATCGTCAAGGCCAGCGGCATCGAGAACCGCTATGTGATGGACAAGACCGGCGTTCTGGATCCGGCGGTGATGCATCCCCTGCTGCGTCAGCGCGACGATGACGAGCCGGGCATCATGACCGAAATGGCAGTGGATGCGGCGAAAAAGGCGCTGGCGCAGGCGGGCAAGACGGCTGCCGATGTCGATGCGGTGATCTGCGCCGCCTCGAACCTGGAACGCGCCTATCCGGCGGTCGCGATCGAGATCCAGCAGGCGCTGGGGATCGAAGGGTTCGCCTTCGACATGAACGTGGCCTGTTCCTCGGCCACTTTCGGCATCCAGGCCGCCGCCGACATGATCCGCTCGGGCTCGATCCGCTCGGCGCTGGTGGTCAACCCCGAGATCTGTTCAGCCCACCTGGAATGGCGCGACCGCGATTGCCATTTCATCTTTGGCGATGTGGCCACCGCCACCCTGATCGAACGCATCGAGGACGCCAAGGGCCCGCATTTCGAGATCCTCTCGACCCGCTGCGCCACCCAGTTTTCCAACAACATCCGCAACAACAACGGGTTCCTGCGCCGCTCGCGCCCGGACGGGATGAAAGACCGGCGCGACATGCAGTTCATGCAGAACGGCCGCAAGGTGTTCAAGGAAGTGCTGCCGATGGTCAGCCAGCATATCGCCGATCACATGGCCGCCGAGGGCGTGGCCAATACCGATCTGAAACGGCTGTGGCTGCATCAGGCCAACAAGACAATGAACGATTTCATCGGCAAAAAGGTACTGGGCCGCGAGCCGGAGCCGGGCGAACAGCCCAACATCCTGCAAGACTATGCCAACACCTCGTCCGCGGGTTCGATCATCGCCTTTTCCCAGAACTCCGACGATCTGACCGAAGGCGATCTGGGCCTGATCTGCTCCTTCGGCGCGGGCTATTCCGTGGGTTCGGTGATCGTGCGGCGGCATATGTCGTGAAGAAGGGCGCCAGCCCTTGTCCGGGAGAGCCCCCTTCGCGGGGCGGGGCTGGCCGGTTTCTATTCGCCAAATCCCTTGTCGGACCTGAGCGCACAGCGATTACCATCTGGATCGACAAATTCCGCGGTGGTTCCCCAAGTATGTTCGGTAACCTTCACATCGACTTCTCTTTTCAAGAGCAGATCGGCTGTCGCCCGAACGTCCTGAACGTTGAAGCGTAACTTCACTGGAGATTGCTCAAGCGTCTTGGGCTCCTTCGAGGCCACTCCACCGGATTCGACCATCAAATATGTATCGCCCAACAAAAACGTGGTCAGGGTTTCACCCGGTCGATCAATCTGGTGCAAGACCTCCAGTTCCAGAATCGAGCCATAGAAATCGACACATTCCCGATAGTTTTCTGTGAACAGGATCATCCCCGCCATCGAATAGTTCATTGTCGCCCCATTCATTGGATCGCACGCCGCAAATAAGTTGAAACGGCAGGATGCAAGCTCAAGCAAGGTTCAGGTCAAGACCAAAACACGGCCAAGCGAATAGTCAATGCCCCCCCGGCGGCCTTGGTCGTTGGCGATGATCTGCCCCACGTTCGACAGCGAAACGCTATAGCCAATCCAGGCTTTGCCCATGCGGGCCGGTCCAGGCGATGGGGTGGCCGTCCAACGCCATCAGGAACTTGCCCGCGCGCGGGGTCAGCCCCTTCGCGTGATCGGGAAAGACGCCGGGCGCCTCGTTGCTGATCCAGTGCAGATCGCGTGACCGCATCAGCCGGGCAAAATCCGCCCGGGCGTCAGGGTCGCTGACATAGGTCAGCACCGCCGAATGCATCACCACCAGCCGCGCATCGGCGGGCGCCTGTGCCAACAGCGCCTCCAGATCGCGGGTCAGGTCGCCTGCCACTACCGGTGGCGGCTCCTGCCGGGCCACTGCAACGGCCTGACGCAACCGTGCCAGCCGGTCGGTCTGATCCGGCCAGACCAGCGCCTCGAGCCAGGCCACATCCCCGGCATCCTCCAGATCGGGCGGCGCCAGGTCGAGCCCCGCCCGCCAGACGATCTCGGGATGGTGCACCGGCAGGGGCGCCAGATCATTCACCCGGCATGGGAAAACCGGCGCCCCGGCGCCAACCGGTGGGTCAAGCCAGGCACGGCCCCAATCATAACCATAAAGGTCTGGCAGCAGGCAAAGCCCGGCCGAGGCGCCGACCTCGATCAGGGCCAGCGGCCCGTCAAGCCGCGCCAAGAGCGGCAGCAGACAAGCGCAGCGCCCCGGCTCGTTGGTCTGGGTCCGGCGCGTCCGCATCACCGCAGCGATAGCATCGGCCTTGTAGGTCAGAACATCGTCAAACGCGGCCTCTGTCCGGGGCAACCCGCCCACCAGGCGCAGAGCCGCAAAGAAGAGGTTGGGTTGACGCCGGTCGGGCGGCAGCTCTCCAAGAAAGGCAAGCGCTCGCGCCGATCCCGCCACATGGCGCGCCCAGTCCGTGTAAAGCGGCGAATGCCCCTCAGCCTCGATTTGGGCAAACCGCAGATAGCGCTCGGCAAGCGCCGCTTGGGTTTCGGGTGTGGCCCCCTGCCTCAGCTGGTGCTTTCCTCTTCCAGATGCAGCTTCATGTCGATCAGGACCTGCTGCAACTGCACCGTTTCCTTCAGCAGCCGCTTGGCCTCGTTCACGGTGATGATCCCATCCTCGATCGCGGTCTGGTATTCGGTCATCAGCATCGCAAATCTCTGGCTCAGCGCGATCACATCGGCATTGACGCCGCCGCTGCGCGTCTCGCTGTCGCTGTTGCGCCCGTCATAGCTGAGCGTGATGTTCTTGAGTTCCGCGAGCGCAGAGGTGACATGCGGATAGCTGGACGCACCTTCAAGCCGCGCGACCGCATCCACCGGGATGAACCGGTCGGCATGCTCGGCATTATCCGAATAATACCGGCCTAAGGTCGCCTTGGACTTTCCAGTCAGCGCACAAGCCGCCTCGATGCCCACATCCTTGACCAAAGCCTCGGTATGTTTCTTCAGATATGCCCCAATGTCGGCCATATTCACCCTTTCCTGAACCGCTTTTTCCGCCCCATTGTTTTTGTCGGGGAAACGGATCGAGTTTTTCCCATGAATCCGTTCTAAGTCAAATGTCATACCTTGGCTATCCCTCAGGTTTTCAGGGATTTAAACGAGTTGCCGGAAATAGATCTGCCGGTTTTACCAGGTTTCGGAGTGTATTATTCGCGATCTCCGACCAGTCTGCCACAAACGTGGCAAGGGGCACCGCAACCGGAACGATCCACGTCCATCCCCAGAGGTTCGCCTCGGACAGATCGGACCGGGGGCGGTGCAACCAAAGTCCCGCATCGGCGGAAATGACCGCTCGGGCCTGCTTGCCGTGCCATCGCCAAGTGATTAGACCGACCTCATGGCCAAGCTCTACTTCAACTACTCCACCATGAATGCCGGCAAGTCGACCGTCCTGTTGCAGGCGTCGCACAACTATCGCGAACGGGGCATGCAGACCTATCTGCTGACCGCCGCCATCGACGGGCGCGCGGGATCCGGGCGGATCGCCAGCCGGATCGGTATCGCGGCAGAGGCAGATGTCTTTACCCCCCGGGACGACGTGTTCGCGATGATCCGCGACAGGCTTGCCGCTGGTCCAGTGGCCTGTGTCTTTGTGGACGAGGCACAGTTTCTCGGAGCCGATCAGGTGTGGCAACTGGCGCGGGCGGTCGACGATCTGGACGTGCCGGTTCTGGCCTATGGCTTGCGGGTCGATTTCCAGGGCAAGCTGTTTCCCGGCTCGGCCGCGCTGCTGGCGCTGGCCGACGAGATGCGCGAGGTGCGCACGATCTGCAAATGCGGCCGCAAGGCGACGATGGTGATCCGTCAGGACGCTTCGGGCCGGGCGATCACCGAAGGCGCGCAGGTGCAGATCGGCGGAAACGAGACCTATGTCTCGCTCTGCCGCAAGCATTGGCGCGAGGCCACCGGAGACCACGGCCACACCACCAGCTGATCGGGACAGGGGGCGCTCCCGCCCGCCTCGGTGCATCCTGCGGATGCCCCTGCGGCCGTTAGGCCCGGCACACCCAGCGCGGGCAAGGCCCGCACCGGGCGCGCTTGCCGTGACCGCAGCGCAGCCCGCGGCTGCGCTGCCCGGCCCAACCAGAGGCGGCCCGTCCGCAAGGACGGGTCAACGGCGGGCGGGAGGGGCCCGCTCCTCGAAAACTCAGCCCACAGGGTTGGGCAGGTCGCGCCCAGCGGCAAACGCCGCCACATTGTCCAGCGCCATATGGCCCATGCTGCTGCGCACCTCTTCGGTGGCGGTGCCCAGATGCGGCAACAGCGTCACCTGCTCCATCGCGCGCAGGACTTCGGGTACCTGCGGTTCGAACTCGTAGACGTCGAGCCCTGCCCCCGCGATCTGGCGCGCCGAGAGCGCAGAGATCAGCGCCGCCTCGTCCACCACCTCGCCCCGGGCGATGTTGACCAGAATGCCCGAAGGTTTCATCGCGGCCAGAACCTGCGCATCGATCAGGTGCCGGGTCTCGGCGCCGCCCGGCACCGCCACCACCAGGAAATCGACCGCCCCGGCCAGGGCCGCGAGGCTGTCCATCCGCGTTGCCGGGAAATCCACGTTCTTGTCGCTGCGCGCCACATAGGACACCTGCATGCCGAACCCGAAATGGCAGCGCCGGGCGATGGCCTGGCCGATCCGGCCCAGACCAACGATGCCCACATGTTTGCCGGTCACGTGATGGCCCAGCATCTGGGTCGGGTGCCAACCCTCCCAGCGGCCCGAGCGAACCAGCCGCTCGCCCTCGCCCGCGCGGCGCGCGGTCGTCAGCAGCAGCGTCATCGCGATATCCGCGGTGGCATCGGTCACCGCGCCGGGCGTATTGGTCACGGCCACCCCTGCGCCGCGCGCCGCCGCCACGTCGATATGATTGTAGCCCACGCCGAAATTGGCCAGCAGCCTGCATCGAGGTTCTGTCACCTGGGCAAAGACGCCTGCGCTGAACATGTCGCCCAGAGTGGGCATGACAACGTCGAACTCGCGCAGAGCGCGCAGCATCTCATCCTCGGTCATGGGTGCGGTATTGCCCCGGATCTCGGTGTCGAACTCGGCCCGGGCGCGGGCTTCGACGGCGGCGGTCATCGGCCGTGCGATCAAGAGTTTCATCAGTGCATCCGCCCGCCCAGCGGCACCTTGCCGTCTGGGCCGATCAGCACGATCTCGCCCTGCTCGTCGGGCAGGCCCAGCACCAGAACCTCGGACATGAACTTGCCGATCTGGCGCGGCGGGAAGTTGACCACCGCCATCACCTGTTTGCCCACGAGCGTCGCGGGGTCGTAATGCGCGGTGATCTGGGCAGAGGTCTTGCGTTCGCCAATCTCGGGGCCAAAGTCGATCCACATCTTGATGGCGGGCTTGCGGGCCTCGGGGAAGGCTTCGGCGCGGATCACCTCGCCCACGCGGATATCGACCTTGAGGAAGTCGTCAAAGGAAATCTCAGCCACGCGACAGCTCCCTGGATCGGTTGGTGGCAGCGGCAACGGCGCGGTTGAGCAGGCCCGGAAAGCCGGTCTGAGGTTCCATCAGCACCTCAAGCGCCGCCTGGGTGGTGCCATTGGGCGAAGTCACGTTGACGCGCAATTGGGCGGGGTCCTCGGCTGCCGCCTCGGCCAGGGCGCCCGCGCCTGCGACGGTGGCCTTGGCCAGTTGCATCGCCAGATCGGCGGGCAGGCCCTGGGCGGCACCGGCGGCGGCCAGCGTCTCGATCAGGTGGAACACATAGGCCGGGCCCGAGCCGCTGACGCCGGTGACGGCGTCCATCTGATCCTCGCGCTCCAGCCGCACGGTCTGGCCCACCGCCTTGAGCAGCGCCTCGGCCAGGTCAAGATCGGTAGCAGAGGCACGGGCGTTGCCGATCAGCGCGGTAATGCCGCGCCCGATGGCGGCGGGCGTGTTGGGCATGGCGCGCACGATCGGGGTATCGGCGCCTAGGATCTGTTCGTAGGTGGCGATCGAGGTTCCGGCTGCGACCGAGACAAAGAGCGTGGTGCCGTTGCCCATCGCCTGCATCTGCGGCAGCGCATCGCCCATCATCTGCGGTTTGACCGCGACCAGGACAATGGCCGGATCACCGGGCAGTTCGGCGTTCACATGCACGCCCTGCGCCTTGACCCAATCGGACGGATAGGGGTCTATCACCCAGACCGAGTCCGCGGGCAGTCCGCCGTCGAGCCAGCCGGCGAGCATCGCCGATCCCATCTTGCCACAGCCCAGCAATACCAGCCCGCGGCGCGCGATATCAGACATGTCCACGATTTGCCCCTCTCCTGTCATCCGGTTCGGGGCACAGGTTTAAGCCCGGCCATAAGCCTCTGCAATGGCGACCTGCATCGCGTCGGCGGGGCTGCGGTTGCCCCAGACCATCAACTGAATTGCCGGGTAATAGCGCTCGGCGCTCAGGACGGCGGCACCGATCATGGTGTCGATCTGCTCGGCACTGGCCACCTGACCGCCCGCCAGCACCAGACCATAACGATAAACCATCAGGTTCTGCGCCGCCCAATAGGTGAAGGTCCCGGCCCAGCACTGATCGTTCATCGCGTTGATCAATTCGTAAAGCTGCGGCAGCTTTTCAGCCGGCGGCTCCATCTCGAAGGTGCAGATCAGGCGCAGCGTCTCGTCATAGCCCGACCAGGCCAGCGTCAGCGAATAGGTCCGCCACTGCCCTTCGACCGCCATGGCGATCTGGTCATCGCCAATCCGGTCGAAATCCCAATCATGGTGTTCGGCCAGATGTTCGACAATGTCGATAGGATGGATGTCTTCTTCCAGGAACTGCTCGGAAAGGGCCATGCTGCCACCTCACTGATGTCTAGCTGCAAGGGGCTGTCAGCGCCCCAGCGCTAGTCGCCTTTTCTACAGACCGGGTGATTTCCCTGTGTCCATACTAGATATGGTGCAGGCTAACGGCCGATCTGGCAACCGGAAATTTGGGGATAAACCCACATTATTTGGGGACAGCTCCGACAAGTTGTGGGAAACGCGGCACGCAGCGCAAAATATTGGCTGCCCCTGACAGGTTCCGCTTGCGATCCGATCGGCCCTGCTCAAAATAAGCCAGGCCGCCCGCGTGGTCTCTACGCCGGCGGCCTTTTCTCTCCCCGGAACGGGTCTCAGTCCTTCAGGCGCGCCTCGAGCGCCGCGACACGCGCGGCCAGCGCCTCGTTCTCCTCGCGCGCCTTTTGCGCCATGGCGCGGACGGCGTCGAATTCCTCGCGCGTGACAAAGTCGCGGTCGGCCAGCCAACGGTCGATCAGCGATTTCATCGCGGTCTCGGCCTCGTCCCGCGCGCCCTGGGCCACGCCCATCGCGTTGGTCATCAGCTGGGAAATGTCGTCCAGTATCTTGTTGCGGGTCTGCATCTGTCTTCTCCGTGTCGAAGTTGCCCCCTATATGGGCAACAAAGGGGCAAGGCTCAAGGTTGACTTCTGCCGCAGGCCCCGGGCATTGAGGCGCATATGCAGGCAGTACTGAATTTTCCCGACCTTTCACCCGAACTGTTCTCGATCTCGCTGTTCGGGATGGAGCTCGCGCTGCGCTGGTATGCACTTGCCTATATCGCCGGGATCATCATCGCCTGGCGGCTGGCGGTGTTGGCGACCCGGCGCGCGACGCTCTGGCCCGCAAACACCCCGCCGATGGCGCCCGCACAGATCGAGGATCTGCTGACCTGGATCATCCTTGGCGTCATCCTGGGCGGGCGGCTGGGTTTTGTCCTGTTCTATCAACCCGCCTATTACCTGGCCAATCCGGCCGAGATACTGATGGTCTGGCAAGGCGGCATGGCCTTTCATGGCGGCCTTCTGGGTGTGGTGATCGCGGCATGGCTCTATTCGTTGCGCCACAACATCCCGAAACTGAGCCTGGCCGACCTGATCACCCATACGGTGCCACCGGGCCTGCTGCTGGGGCGGCTGGCAAACTTCATCAATGCCGAGCTGTGGGGACGTCCCTCGGACTTGCCTTGGGCGGTGATCTTTTCGGGTCAGGCGGCGCAAGACTGTCCGGGCATCGTAGATCTCTGCGCCCGTCACCCTTCGCAGCTTTACGAGGCTGCGCTCGAAGGGCTGCTGCTGGGCGCGCTGCTGTTGTGGCTGGTCTGGCGGCGCGGGGCGCTGAAACGGCCGGGTCTGATCACTGGTGTGTTTCTGGCGGGCTATGGTCTGTCGCGCTTCGTAGTCGAGTTCTTTCGGCAGCCCGACGCGCAATTCGTCACCCCCGGCAACCCGCTGGGCCTGGCCTGGCAGCTGGGTGACTACGGCCTGACCATGGGCCAGCTGCTGTCGCTGCCGATGATCGCGCTGGGGCTGTGGTTCGCATTTCGCGCCCGCGCGGTACCGGCATGACTCTGACCGGCCTATTGCTGGAACGGATTGCTCAGCAGGGGCCGATCAGCCTGGCCGACTACATGGCCGAGTGCCTGCTGCATCCTGAATACGGCTATTACACCACCCGCGACCCGCTGGGCGCGGCGGGCGATTTCACCACCGCCCCCGAGATCAGCCAGATGTTCGGCGAACTGATCGGGCTGGCACTGGCGCAGGCCTGGATCGACCAGGGGCGGCCTGCACCCTTTACCCTGGCCGAGCTGGGGCCGGGGCGCGGCACGCTGATGAGCGATGCGCTGCGCGCCACCCGCGCTGTGCCCGGATTTCACGCCGCCGCCCGGCTCTGGCTGGTCGAGGCCTCGCCGGTGCTGCGCGCCACACAGACTCAGACGCTGGCAGGGTATGCCCCGCAGTGGTGCGACACGGTCGGCGCCCTGCCCGCACAGCCACTGTTTCTGATTGCCAACGAGTTTTTCGATGCGCTCCCCGTGCGCCAGTTCCTCCGCGCGGGCGCGGGCTGGCGCGAACGTCTGGTCGGTGCGCGTGACGGCGTCTTGCATTGGGGGCTGGGCGCCGAGACGCCGCAACCGGCGCTGGCGCATCGGCTGGAGGATACCCGCGAGGGCGATCTGGTCGAGCTTTGCCCCGCCGCCACACCTATCATCACGGAACTGGCCAGCCGCATCGCCGCTCATGGCGGAGGCGCGCTGATCGTCGATTACGGTGACTGGCGCTCGGTGGGAGATACGGTTCAGGCGCTGCGGGGCCATGCCTCTGCCGATCCGCTGGCCGATCCCGGTCAGGCAGATCTGACCGCGCATGTGGATTTTGAACAACTGGCCGTGGCCGCCCGCGCCGCCGGATGCGCCCATAGCCGCCTGACGGCGCAGGGCGTCTTTCTGGAGCGCCTGGGAATCGCACAAAGGGCCCAGGCGCTGGCTCGCACCGCTGATGAAACCATTTTGAACCAACTGGTCGCCGCACATCGCCGGTTGACGCATCCACAGGAAATGGGAAACCTGTTCAAGGTGCTGGGCCTCTATCCCGCCGACGCCACCTCGCCACCCGGATTGGAACCATGACGCTGGAAATCCTGACTGCCGACAGCCTGTCTTTTGTCCGCCACGGGTTCTTTACCCGCAGGGGTGGCGCCTCGTCGGGTGTTTTTGCGGGGCTGAACTGCGGCACCGGGTCAAGCGACCAGACAGAGATCGTGGCCCTCAACCGTGCGCGTGTCGCGGAGGCGATGGAGGTCGGACACGACGCGTTGGTCGGCGTGCATCAGGTGCATTCACCTGACGTTGTGACCATTACCGGGTCTTTGGGGGAAAAACCGCGGGCCGATGCGATCGTGACCGCGACGCCCGGTCTGGCGCTGTCGGTCCTGACCGCCGATTGCCAACCCGTGCTGTTTGCCGACCCTGACGCCGGAGTGATCGGCGCCGCCCATGCCGGATGGCGCGGCGCCCGCGACGGGGTGCTGGAGGCGACGCTGGATGCGATGGAGGCGCTGGGGGCCCACCGCGGCAATGTCACCGCCGTGATCGGCCCCACCATCTCGCAACGCGCCTATGAGGTCGGCCCGGATTTCTTTGATGATTTCCTGACCGAGGATACGGACAACAGCCGATTCTTCGCGAATGGGACCGGAGACCGGATGCTGTTCGATCTGCCTGCCTATGGGCTACACCGCCTGCGTATGGCGGGTTGCGGCCGGGCAGAATGGACACGCCACTGCACTTACTCGGATCCCCATCGCTTTTACTCGTATCGACGCGCCACACATGCACGCGAAGCCGATTACGGGCGGCTGATCTCGGTCATTCGCCTATAGGTGCGAAGCGGTAGTCGACGCGGGCCCGTTTTGCCACATTCTGGCCGCACGATCCGCAGTTACAAGCTACCCCAATTTTCGAATTTAGATTTCATTTATATTTTTAAACCACTTACAAGCTAACAACATCCGATTTACCGGACGTTAATCAGTGCCGGAATGTCGCTCATTTTTCAAGGAACGGCCCCAGACCTGCCCCAAACTGCTGGCAATTTGAATAGCAACGGAAACGTGTCGCCGCACAGTCGGCACTTAGGCAGGAGTGAAACCATGGCTCAGACCCGCTTTGTGAAATCGGTAGTCGCAAACGCAGAAAAGATCGAGGTCCAGATGCCTTGGGCGCGCGGTGTGCGCCGGGCGGCCATGATCGCGCGCAGGAATACCGCACAGCGCAAGCTGAAGTCGGCCTGAGGCGTAGGGGATTAGTCGCAGAGGGCTGCTCGCTGCTCCTCTTGCGATCTGGGTCGGACGCTGCCCCTGACCGACCCGGCACAAGAGCCCGCCCCGCGCGTAGCGGGGCGGGACTTGGGGCAACGTAAAGAGTTCGGGCGCTTGCGCCTGTTTGGAAACAGTTCTGAGGGGAACGCTGCATTGGCCACGGAAACCAGGTTTTTCTGTCGCTTTTTTTGACAAATTGAACCGTTTCTCGTCATGTTTCCACTGAGTTCAGATGAGGACATCTTGTCCGTCTGACGTCGTCGGTGGGGGCCGGCGCAGATGCGACCCGAAGTAGGAAAGGGCCGATATCGCCATGTCTATCCCCCATTCGCTCGCTCGAGCGGCGCGGAACGCTGTTCAGACCAGCCCCGTCTTGCCGGATCCGGCTACACTGCGAGGACCCCAGCAGCGCCCACAAATGCGCCGATACGAGGTCAACACTCTTCTGGAAAACGGCAATGTCGTGCAAACCCGCCACATCGCCCCGGCCCTGCCGCTTTTCGAAGATGCGTTTTGTGCCTTTTCGCGTGGATCGCTGATCGACACCGACTGCGGCCCGATGGCGATCGAAGATTTGCTACCTGGAGATCGGGTAATCATTCATGACGGCTCGGCCCAGGAAGTTGTCTGGAAGGGCTCGACCGTGATCGTGCCGGGCCGCGTCTCGGCCACCGGTCGCGACTATCGGCTGACACGGATCATGGCGGATGCCTTTGGCATGCAGCGCCCAATGTCCGGCGTCATCGCCGGCCCCTCAGCCCGGCTTTTGGCGACGCCGGGACACCTGCGCGCGCTGGCGGGCGATCAGCCGATGCTGACTCCGGCACAGCATTTTGTCGATGGCATGGGAATCATCGAAACCGCACCACCGACCCCTGTCGAGGTCTTCCACATTTGCCTGCGGCGCCATGCGGTTATCAATGTCGACGGTTTGCAGTTCGAGACCTATCACCCCGGTGTTCAGGCGGTGCGGGTCCTTAATCAGGCGATCCGCTCGCTATATCTCAATCTGTTTCATCACATTGATCAATTGACCGATTTCGGCCCGCAAGCATTTCCTCGCGCGGGAGAAGGTGAAATCGACGCGATCCCCGCCTAAGGAAGCGAACATGGGTTTACTGGTTTTTTGGGGCTTGAGTTGCCTGGCGATAATTTTTCTGCCGCCGATGTCTGCCCATCCGCCTTCGGAAAAGATCAGGCTGTCCGGCTCAAACGCTCCTCGAGCACATCGAAAGGAACGCCGGGTTCGTCCTTCGCCCCGCGAATGACAAGCGAGGTCTTGACGCTGGCCACGTTGGGCGTTGTCAGCAACTGACCAGTCAGAAAACTCTGGAAACTGCTTAGGTCCGGCGCCACGCATTTCAGCATGAAATCGACCTCGCCGTTCAGCATGTGACACTCGCGCACCAGTGGCCACTCGCGGCAGCGCGCCTCGAATGCGCTCAACTCTACCTCGGCCTGACTTTCCAGCCCCACCATGGCAAAGACCTGCACCTCGAACCCCAGTTCGCGGGCGTTGACCTCGGCGTGATAGCCCCGGATCAGCCCGGCATCCTCAAGCGCACGGACACGTCGCAGGCAGGGCGGCGCCGAGATTCCGACCCGCTTGGCCAGCTCGACATTGGTCATGCGGCCATCCGCCTGAAGTTCCGCCAGAATCTTGCGGTCTATCTCGTCCAGCCGGTGCGCGACCATGAACAACTCCCGTTTTTTGCGGTTCTTATAACAGCCCCGGTCGGCTGCGCAATAATCTTTCGTACATGCGCAATTTTCTTCCCGAGCCTTGCCGGTTCACACCCCGATGCCCGGCGGCACACGCGAATGTGCAAAGGGGTTTAAGAGCGCGCGCCGGGCGGTTATATCCCCTCTTCGACAGGCGGTGCGCCGCCAGCCAACTGCATTGGGGATATCATGGCCGAGACACGTCACACCAAGGTTCTGATCATCGGCTCGGGGCCCGCTGGCTATACCGCCGGCGTCTATGCCAGCCGCGCCATGCTGGAGCCGATCCTGGTTCAGGGGATCGAACCGGGCGGCCAGCTGACCACCACCACCGAAGTCGAGAACTGGCCCGGCGATACCGAGGTGCAGGGCCCCGACCTGATGGTGCGGATGGAGGCCCACGCCAAGGCGATGGGCTGCGAGATCATCGGCGATATCATCACCTCGCTCGATACCTCGGCCCGCCCCTTTGTCGCCAAGGGCGACAGCGGCACCACCTATACCGCCGACGCGGTGATCCTGGCCACCGGCGCCCGCGCCAAATGGCTGGGGATGGAGAGTGAGGAGAAATTCAAGGGCTTTGGCGTCTCTGCCTGCGCCACCTGCGACGGGTTCTTCTATCGTGGACAGGAAATCGTGGTGATCGGCGGCGGCAATACGGCGGTCGAAGAGGCCCTGTTTCTGACCAATTTCGCCTCCAAGGTGACGCTGATCCACCGCCGCGACGAGCTGCGCGCCGAGAAGATCCTGCAGGATCGCCTGTTCAAGAACGAAAAGATCGTGCCGCTCTGGTTCCACCAACTGGAAGAGGTCTATGGCACCGACAGCCCGCTGGGCGTCGAAGGGGTCAAGGCGCGCAACGTGCAAACCGGCGAGATCACCGACATCCCCTGCAAGGGCGTGTTCGTGGCCATCGGCCATGCACCCGCCAACGAGCTGGTCAAGGATGTGCTGGAGCTGCACAACGGCGGCTATGTCAGCGTCAAGCCCGGAACCACCGAAACCTCGATCCCCGGCATCTTTGCCGCCGGTGACCTGACCGACCACAAATACCGCCAGGCGGTGACCAGCGCCGGCATGGGCTGCATGGCCGCGCTTGATGCGGAACGGTTCCTGGCGGAGCAGGAGTGATCCGGTGATCCCCTTCTCCGGCACCGTCTGGAGAATTCTGTTCGCCGATCAGGCCGGGGCGCCCACCGCCCCGGCCCGTGCGCCCGAAGGGCGGTTTCACCATTCTGGCCAATGGGCGCTTTATGCCTCGCTGACGCCCGAGGGCGCAGGCGTGGCGATCCGGCGCTATGTGGGGCCGCAGGACCCACCCCGTGTGATCGTGCCGCTTTTGGTGACTGATGCCCGGCTGGCCGATCTGCGCGGCCGCCCCGAGGTTTCGGTGGTCTGGCAGGATATCCGCGCCTCCGGCGCCCCCGCGCCCAGTTGGGCCTATTCCGACGCGGCCCGGGTCGAAGGGGCGCAGGGCCTGCTCTATTCCTCGCGCTCGCGTCCCGAACTGAGCCATATCGTGCTGTTCGGCCATGGCCCGGTCAGAGCAGAAGGCGCGCCGCCCCTGCCCTGGCCCGGCCCCGAACTCACCACCAGCTGACTTGACCGCCCGGCTCCGGCCCCACACAGTCAGGTTTGGGACCACAAGAGACGGGCGGCATGGGCACAAGCGCACTCTGGCGGGGCAGTTTGGCGACACGTCTCAGGATCGCAACCGGGCTGATCCTGTTCGCCTATGCCTTCTTTCACTTCGTCAATATCGGGTTGGGCCTGATCAGCCCCGTCTGGATGGCCGCGTTTCAGGATGCCCGCCAGGTCGTCACCCGCAGCCTGCCGGGTTCGGTTCTGCTCTATGGCGCATTGCTGATCCATGCCGGGCTGGCACTGACGGGGCTGGCGCGGCGGCGGTCCTTGCGCATGCGGCCGGCCGAGGCGATCCAGCTTGGGCTGGGCCTGCTGATCCCGCTGCAACTGATCGCACATCTGGTCCACACGCGGTATGCCCACGAGGTTCACGGCGTCAATGACGAGATGAGCTATCTCATCATCCTGATGTGGCCCAATATCTCGATCTGGCAGCAAAGCGGGCTGTTGCTGGTGGTCTGGATTCACGGCTGTATCGGCCTGCATTTCTGGTTGCGGCTGACCAGCTGGTGGCGCGCCTGGGTGCCCTGGATGATCGGGCTGGCGGTTCTGGTGCCCGCCTTCGCGCTGGCCGGGCTGCTGACCGAGGGGCGGCGCATGTTCGCGATCTTCACCGACGATGCGCAGCGGCCCGGTTACATGGAGGCGTTCAACTGGCCCGATACAGAGACCTTTGTCGCGCTTTTTGCTGTCAAGGATTGGGGGCTGGCCCTGTTCTGGGGGTTGCTGGCGCTGGCGGCGGCAATCCACCTTGGGCGCAAGCTGATGCGTCGGCGCAACGCGGTCCGCATCCGCTATGTGGACGGGCCCGAGATCGTGTCCGAGCGGGGCCTGACCCTGCTTCAGATGTCGCGCAGCCACGGGGTGCCCCACACAGCGCTTTGCGGCGGCAAGGGGCGCTGCACCACCTGCCGGGTGGTGATCGAGGAGGGGGCCGATCTGCTGCACCCGCCCTCGGAGGTCGAGCTGCGCTCGTTGCGGGCTGTCGGGGCGCCGCCCAATACCCGGCTCGCCTGCCAGATACGGCCCACCGATCCGGCCACCGTCTTTCGCGTGTTCCGCCCCGAAGGCGGCCGCAGCCGCGCCCATGCCAGCCAGGGGCAGGAACGGCAACTGGCGGTGCTGTTTCTCGACATGCGCGGATTTACCGCCCGCACCACCGGACAGTTGCCCTATGACGTGGTGTTCCTGCTCAACCGCTTCTTCGATGCGATCGTTCCCTCGGTCATCGGCGCGGGCGGCACGGTGGACAAGTACCTGGGCGATGGCTTCCTGGCAGTGTTCGAGGCCCGCGACGCCCAGACCTCGGCCCGCGCCGGGATCGAGGCGGCGCGCAGCATCGGCGCTGCGCTTCATGTGTTCAACCGCACGCTTGCCGCCGAAGGCACACCGCCGGTGCGCATCGGCATGGGCCTGCATCTGGGCAATCTTGTGCTGGGCGAGATCGGAGCCGCGGGCCATGCCCCCCGCACCATCATCGGCGACACCGTGAACGCCGCCAGCCGGCTGGAGGCGGAGACCAAGGCGCTGGGAGTTGAACTGCTGATTTCCCATGCGGTCCTGGAGGCGGCCGGGGTCGAAACAGACGGGCTGGAGCTCCGAGAATTCACCTTGCGCGGGGTGCCGCAACCGGTGAGCGCCCTGCCCGTTACCGCTGCCGCAACGCTGTCATTGGGGCAGCCCAGCGACGAACAGCGTTCCGATTAGCCCGGCAAACCGGGGAATGAGCCGAAAAAGTTTCACCTTTTTCGGTCAAATCCGGCAAAAACCATTTGATTTGTCACGGAATGGCACAATTCGTCCTTTGTTGCGCCGCAGTCCTAGACAATCTGCGGCCCACGGGTCTATTGCACCGCCAGCACAGACCCCTCAACACAGTGACCTTACAGATCAAGAGTATCGACATGACCATGCTGAGCAACCTCGCTCCGATCCCGGAACTTTATGTCTCCTACGACTCGGCGCAGAAACTGAAGATGGAGGCGGCCGAGCTGAAAAGCCACGACCTGACGCCCCGCCAGATCTGCGACCTCGAACTCTTGATGAATGGCGGCTTCTCGCCCCTCAAGGGATTTCTGGGCGAGGCCGACTATGACAATGTCGTCGAGAACATGCGGCTGGCCGACGGCACCCTCTGGCCCATGCCCATCACGCTGGACGTCAAGGAAGAGTTCGCCGACGGGATCGAACTGGGTCAGGACATCGCGCTACGCGATCAGGAGGGCGTTATTCTCGCCACCATGACAGTGACCGACAAATGGGTGCCGAACAAGGCGCACGAGGCCGAAAAGGTGTTCGGTGCCGACGATCAAGCCCATCCGGCGGTCAACTATCTGCACAACGTGGCAGGCAAGGTCTATCTGGGTGGACCTGTGACCGGCATCCAGCAGCCCGTGCACTACGATTTCCGCGCCCGCCGCGATACGCCGAACGAACTGCGCGCCTATTTCCGAAAGGTTGGCTGGCGCCGCGTCGTTGCTTTCCAGACCCGCAACCCGTTGCACCGCGCGCATCAGGAACTGACGTTCCGCGCCGCGCGCGAGGCACAGGCCAACCTGCTGATCCATCCCGTTGTCGGCATGACAAAACCGGGCGATGTCGATCACTTTACGCGCGTGCGCTGCTACGAGGCTGTGCTGGACAAGTATCCCGCCGCGACCACCACCATGAGCCTGCTGAACCTGGCCATGCGCATGGCTGGCCCGCGTGAGGCAGTCTGGCACGGTCTGATCCGCAAGAATCATGGCTGCACCCATTTCATCGTCGGACGCGACCATGCCGGCCCCGGCAAGAACAGCCAGGGCGAGGACTTCTACGGCCCCTATGACGCGCAGGAGCTGTTCAAGAAGCATCAGGATGAGATCGGCCTGGAAATGGTGGACTTCAAGCACATGGTTTATGTGCAGGAAAAAGCGCAATATTACCCCGTCACCGAAGTCCCCGAGGGCGACACGGTGCTGGATATCTCGGGCACCGAACTGCGCCGCCGCCTGCGCGAGGGGCTGGAGATCCCCGAATGGTTCTCCTTCCCCGAAGTGGTCAAGGAACTGCGCCGCACCTCGCCGCCGCGCTCGAAACAGGGCTTTACCGTGTTCTTCACCGGTTTCTCGGGCTCGGGCAAATCGACCATCGCCAACGCGCTGATGGTCAAGCTGATGGAGATGGGCGGTCGCCCGGTCACCCTGCTGGACGGCGATATCGTGCGCAAGAATCTCAGTTCCGAACTGGGCTTCTCGAAAGAGCACCGTGACCTCAACATCCGCCGCATCGGCTATGTTGCCAGCGAGATCACCAAGAATGGCGGCATCGCCATCTGTGCCCCGATCGCGCCCTATGCCAACACCCGCCGGGCGGTGCGCGAGGACATCGAACAGTTCGGCGCCTTTGTCGAGGTGCATGTGGCCACCTCGATCGAGGAATGCGAACGCCGCGACCGCAAGGGCCTGTACAAGCTGGCCCGCGAAGGCAAGATCAAGGAGTTCACCGGGATCTCGGACCCCTATGATGTGCCCGAGGCCCCTGAACTGCGCGTCGAGACCGAGAATGTCGAGGTCGACAACTGCGCCCACCAGGTGCTGCTGAAGCTGGAAAACATGGGGCTGATTGCCGGCTGATCGGCACCAGAGCCAAACGCAAGAAGGCCCGGGATCGCCCCCGGGCCTTTTTCATGACTGCCTAAAGCTCGTCCAGGATCATCTGCGCCGCCCGCGCCTCATGCGCGGCATAGGGGGCAAGCTGGTCCTTGAGCGCGCGCAGGGCGGGCAGCCGGGCGGCGTAATCCTCGGCACTCATCGCCATGACCGCGCGGCGAATATCCTCTTCGCCCTGACACAGGATCATCGCGCGGGTATCGACGAAATCAGCGATATTCGGGCAGCCCCAATAGATCGGCACCGTCTCACAGAGCACCGCATCCAGCAGTTTCTCCGAGAAATAGTTCCGCTCCTGCACATTCTCGATCACCACGGAATAGCGATAGGGCGCCAGCCCGTCGGCCTTGCTGTCAAACGGCTGATACCCTCGGCCCAGAACAGCCACGTCCTGACCGCTGGCGCGCACCCAATCCACCACCGCATGGCGCAGCTTGTGGCCGGTGCTGTCCCGCTTGGCCGAGGCAATGAGCGAGCATTGCGCCACCTTTTCGGGTGTCAGATCGCGCCACTCGGGCACCCATGTCGATCCAAAGAGCAAGAGCCGCGCATTGGGAAGGCGGTCCACCGCCTCTTGGTTAAAGGTCAGGACCCGGTGAAAGCGCCGCCAGGTGACGCGCAAGAGTGCGTAATGCTTGGCATGGATCACCGCCGGTTCCGCCATGATCAGCGAGATACGCGCGCGCGTCCCCCGGTTCAGCCGGAAATGGGTTCCGGTGCGGGGATAGACCAGCAGGTGATCCCCCGGCCCCAGATCGCCCACGGTTCTCCCTGACAGGCGTTCGGGGCATCCCAGCGGCCAGTTCAACCGGTCGAGCGGTGTGCCGGACAGGGACGGCCCGAGTTTCATGCCATAGGGCAGAACGGCAATGGCGGGATCGGACATGCGCTTATCCCGGCAGGTGGACCTGGCCGCGCATCAGGACATAGCCCTGCCCGGCGACCTTGATCCCCGTCATCGCCTCGGGTGGTCCCAGACGCGTGACGCGCGCCTGACCGGGGCGGCCCATGCCATGCCCCTGCTCTGCGATGAACGCGTCTTTTGCCATCAATCCGTGATGCCACAGATAGGCGGCCATGGCGCCCGTCGCCGATCCGGTGAACGGATCTTCGGGCGGGCTGGGCGGCGCCAGCAGCAGCCGGGCAAAGGTATCGCCCGCCCCGGTCGCGCCCTCGAGCGTGACCAGAAACGGCTCCAGCATATCCGACCCATCATAGCCAAGCCCCGCCGCCATCCGGGTCAGCGCCGCCACATCCAGCCGCGCGGCCTCGAGCGCGGCGCGGTCGCGCAGTACGGTGATGCAAAACGGCAGCCCGGTCGACACCATCTGCGGCGGCGACACGATGGCCTCGGGTGGCAGGCCGATGACCCGCGCCACCTGCTCGGCGGGCACCAGCGCGCCGAATTGGGGCGCCACCTGGGTCATCTCGATCTCGTCCCCCGAGATGCGGATCGGCACCAGCCCGGCGCCGGTTTCCAGCACCAGATCGGTCTTGTCGATGAAGCCGCGCGCGGCAAGCGCGGCGACGGTTGCGATGGTGGGATGGCCGGCAAAGGGGATCTCGCGGCTGGCGAGGAAATAGCGCACCTTCAGATCGGCCACATCCGACGGGCCGGTAAAGGTGCATTCGACCAGCGAGGTCTCCCGCACAAAGGCCATGCAGGTCTCGACCGACAGGGCCGCGCCGCCATGCACCACGGCACAGCCATTGCCGCCAAAGGGGCGGTCGGTGAACGCGTCCACCCAGTCAAAATCGTACCAGTTCATCCGCGACCCTTTCGCCATCTGCCCGCAGAACCGCATGTTTCGGCGGTTCCGCCGCAAATGTCACGCGGGAAATCCGGCCCCGTCGCGGGCGCGGATCAATGCACCGCGACGGGCGACAGATCGTTCTGGCGTGCCAGCACGAAGGCCATCCGCCGATCGGCCACCAGCGCCAGCTGCTCTCCGGCGGCATTATGCACCGCGTAAAGGTGATCACGCCCACCCGCCTGTTGGCGAACCTCGTCGGGCAAATCAGCAACATCGACCGTCTTGACATAGACGATCCGGTCGCCGTCATCCTTGAAATCGAACGGAGTATGCATCGCTTACCCTTTCCTGATATTGATCGTCTGAACCACCGATTGCGGCACCGCGCGGCTGAGATCGACATGCAACAGACCGTTTTCCATCACGGCCTCGCCCACCTCGACCCCTTCGGCCAGCACGAACATGCGCTGGAACTGGCGCGCGGCGATGCCCCGGTGCAGGAACACCCGCCCCTCGCTGTCGTCGCTCTGACGGCCACGGATCACCAGCTGGCGATCCTCGACCGTGATCGACAGATCCGCCTCGGCGAAACCGGCCACCGCAAGGGTGATCCGATACGAGGTGTCGGAGGTCTGCTCGATATTGTAGGGAGGATAGCCCTCGTTCCCGGATTTGGCCGAACGTTCCAGCAGCCGTTCCAGCTGCTCGAAGCCCAGCATATGGGGGTAAGAGCCCAGAGTAAGTTTCGACACGTTTCTCTCGTCCTTGTGGTCAAAGCGACGTTCACGCGCGGCCCCGAAACCGGCAACCGCTTGACACAGAATATGGGAAGAAATCGGACACACCACAAGGTCTGGCCGAAATCAGAGTAAAAGCGTATTCTTTGCAGCACCTTGTAAACAGACCTGCGAGTCGCCCGAATGAACGCACCCAGTGATATGTCGATGAAAACGGATGAGGTTCTACGGGTCGAACTGGAAGTGTTCCGCCGCCAGCACCGCGACCTGGACGAGGCCATCGCCGCGCTGGAGGAAAAGGGCACCGCCGATCAGTTGACGGTGAAACGGCTGAAGAAGCAGAAACTGCGCCTCAAGGACATCATCGCGATGATCGAGGACCGCCTGACCCCCGATATCATCGCCTGATCCGGCCTGTCCCGGCACGCCGCCATACCGCATTGCCAGTTGGCCGGTTTTGGCTATAGTGCGCGCTCTTTCCACAAAGGGCGGGGCACATGGCAGGGGTCAAGGTAGGGATCATCATGGGCAGCCAGTCGGACTGGCCGACCATGAAGGGTGCAGCGGAAATTCTGGATGAGCTGGGCGTGGCTTACGAGGCGCGGATCGTCTCGGCACATCGCACCCCGGACCGGCTGTGGGACTATGGCCGCGCCGCCGTGGGGCGCGGTTTGCAGGTCATCATCGCCGGTGCCGGCGGGGCCGCGCATCTGCCGGGCATGATGGCGTCCAAGACGCGGGTGCCGGTCATTGGCGTGCCGGTGCAGACGCGCGCCCTGTCGGGGGTCGATTCGCTTTATTCCATCGTGCAGATGCCCAAGGGCTATCCGGTTGCCACCATGGCGATCGGCGCGGCGGGGGCGGCCAATGCGGGTCTTATGGCCGCCGGTATCCTTGCCTTGCAGGACTCGGGCCTGGCCGAACGGCTGGATGCCTGGCGCACGGCGCTGTCGGCCTCGATCCCCGAGGAGCCGGTCGATGAGTGAGGCGCTGAAACCGGGGGCCCGGATCGGTATCCTGGGCGGTGGCCAACTGGGCCGGATGCTGTCGGTTGCTGCCGCGCGGCTGGGCTTTGTCACCCATATCTATGAACCCGGCGCCAACCCGCCTGCCGGTCAGGTGGCTGATCGGGTGACCACCGCAGGCTATGACGACGCCGCGGCCCTGGCGGCATTTGCCGCCTCGGTCGACGTGATCACCTACGAGTTCGAGAACATCCCGACCGAGGCGCTGGATATCCTCGAGGCGCACCGCCCGATCCGCCCCGGTCGCGAGGCGCTGCGGGTCAGTCAGGACCGGCTGACCGAGAAGAGCTTTCTGCGCGATCTGGGCCTGATGACGGCGCCCTTTGCCGATGTCACCGATCTGGCGAGCCTGGAAGCCGCGATTGGTGAGATCGGCACACCCGCGATCCTCAAGACCCGCCGCTTTGGCTATGACGGCAAGGGGCAGGCACGGCTGAAATCGCCGGGGGATGCCGCGCCGGCGCTGGCCGACATGGCAGGCGCGCCCGCGATCCTCGAAGGGTTCGTGCAGTTCACTCACGAGGTCTCGGTCATCGCCGCGCGTGGACTGGATGGGCAGGTCGCCTGTTTCGATCCCGGTGAGAACGTGCATCGCGACGGTATCCTGCACACCACCACCGTGCCTGCGCGGCTGAGCGCGGCGCAGCGCACCGACGCGGTGCTGCTGGCGGCGCGGATCCTGAACGCGCTCGACTATGTGGGCGTGATGGGGGTCGAGCTGTTCGTGACGCCTGCCGGGCTGATCGTGAACGAGATCGCACCCCGGGTGCATAACTCGGGCCACTGGACCCAGAACGGCTGCGCCGTGGACCAGTTCGAGCAGCATATCCGAGCGGTGGCGGGTTGGCCGCTGGGCGACGGGCAGCGGCACGCGGATGTTGTCATGGAGAACCTGATCGGCGCCGATATGGATCGGGTGCCCGAGCTGGCCACCGAACGCGATCTGGCGCTGCATCTCTATGGCAAGGCCGAGGCCAAGCCCGGTCGCAAGATGGGACATGTCAATCGGATACGGCGAGGCGGTTGAGGCAGGCGGCGAAATCCGGCACGGATTTCGCGCGCCCCGCCGACGGCCCGTTGGGCCTGAGACGGGGCGCAGCCCGTATCGCGCTGCGCGCGATGCCTCCGGCGGGAGTATTTGCCTGCAAAGTGAATGAGTTCAGGTCAGGAAACGTGTGGCCACATCCCCGGACATGTAGCTGACCCGGCCCGCGGCAAACGTCGCGGCGACCCGGTGGCTTTGCGCGTCGAGGATCACCAGATCGGCACGTTTGCCGGGTGCCAGTTCCCCCCGGTCGGTCAACCCCAGCACCCGGGCCGGGCTGCTGCTGACCAGCGCCCAGGCGGCGCCCAGGTCGAGAAGGCCCGTACGTACCAGCATCAGTGCCGCGCGGCGCGGGCTGGGATAGTGGTAGTCCGAGGCGAGCGCGTCGCACAGTCCCATGGCAATCAGGTCGAGCGCGCTGACATTGCCCTTGTGCGAGCCGCCACGCACAACGTTGGGTGAGCCGAGGATGATATGGCCGCCGCCCCCGCGTGCGGCCTCAGCGGCCTCGAGGGTCTCGGGAAACTCCGAGATCGTCAGCCCGCGTCGCTGCCAGGTGACGCAATCGGCGGCGCTGTGGTCGTCATGACTGCCCATGCGGACCCCCCGCCGGTGCAGGTCGGCGCAGAGTTCATCCAGAGCTTTCGGCACCTGCGGGCCATTTGCATGCAGCGCCTTCAGCAGTTCCAGATGTGCCTCGGGGCTGCGGCCCGCCTTGAGCGCCTGCCCTGCAAGCCTGGGCGGTTTGCGTCCCTCGGCCAACCGCTCATGCGGCAAATGATCGTTGAATACAACGTAAGGAACCTGCCATTCCACGAGCCGCTCGGGCAGTGTCGCGTAATCCGCGAGCAGATGGGTTTCGAAACGCAATTGCGGGATCAGATCCGTAACCAACCCGTCCCGGACCTGTCGGATCGCCTGAAACACATCTGCGGCGAAATCCGGGCCACGCAGACCGCCCTCCCAGCTCCAGAATTGAGCCAGTACAGCGGTGGTGATCCCGTTGGCCGCCAGTTCCGCCTCGGCGGCCACAACGCCTTCGGTCATTTCCTTCATCGCACCCCTGCGCGGCGCCATGTGCCTCTCGAACCCGTCGCCATGCAGATCGACAATGCCGGGCAAGACCAGGTAGCCGCTCAGATCGACGCGGCGCCCGGCGGGGGCGTCAACCACCTGCCCACCCGACAGGAACAGGTCGCAGCGCGCGGGGCCATCGGGCAAAAGCACCTCTGCGCCGGTCAGGGTCACCTCAACGCCGGTCATCGATCTCTCTCCCCCGGTGCTTCCCAGCACTCGCTGCGCAGGCAGACGCGATCTATCGTTTCGAAAACAGCGTCGAGCCAGGTCAGGTCCGCATCGAAATGCCCATTCTCGATGAAATGCAGGGTCTGTGCGATGACACGCGGGTTGTTCATCATGAAGGTGTGGGTGACCGGCAACACCAGATGGTCGGTCATGCCCGCCACCCGGGTCGAGGCAACCGAGACCTTGCCGTCATCGGGGCCGGGGATGATCGACGAGAAGATCGGGTTCAGCGACTGATCGCCCGCGATCACGCCAACCGGGTAATCCACCGGTGGCAAGCTGCGCGGGACACTGTCCGGACCAGTACCCAGCGCCAGACCCGCCGGACCGTTCAGACGGCCGAACACCTCCCAGGCGCCCAGCTCGTCGACCAGTTCGCTGCCCTGGTTTGGCGGCGCCAACAACACCACCCGGCCCAGATGGGCGGGCCGGTTGCTGAGCAGCCAGTAGCGGATCAGGATACCCCCCATGGAATGGGCGACCAGATGCACTGTCTGATCGCCACAAGCGGATATCGCTGGCGGCAATGTCTCGCGCGCCAGTTCCGGGATGGGCATGTCGGTCGAGGGATAGCCGGGACGCACCACCCGCAGACCGCGCGCCTCGAACACCTGGTCCATCACCGTCAGCGACGCCTCGGTCCGCGCCAACCCGTGCAGCAGCACGACACAGTCGGCCCAGAGGGCACTGGGCAACAGACAGAGGAAGAGAACAGGCAGGCACCGCATGGGCGCGGCATACTGCGAATTGCAGCGCAACGAAAGGCTCAAGCAGCCGGTGCGCGGCGGATCGACAGCGCGATCCCGCCCAACAGGACTGCGCCACCAAGAAGCAGGCGCAGCGGGGCCGTCTCGCCCAGCAGCAGCACGCCCCCCAGCACCGCGATGACAGGCGCGCTCAGCTGTACCGTCGCGGCGCGGACCGGCCCCAGGGCGGGCACCAACCGATACCAGAGCGCATAGCCGAGACCCGAGGTTGCAGCCCCGGAGACCAGCGCCAGCAACACGCCCTGCCAGGTCATGGCAGGCAGCCCCGCTAGCGGCAGGATCGCACCGGCGGTCAACGGCAGGGCCATCACGAAATTGGCCCCCGTCGCGGCCAGCGCATCCGCTTCGCCCCGCCCCGCCAGCGTATAGGCGGCCCAGCCGATCCCGGCGAGCGCCATGAGACCGGCCCCGCCCGCATCGACGCGAAAGGTGCCCGCCGGCCAGAGCACCCAGACCAGCCCGGCAAAGGCAATCATCGCGCCAGCCAACTGCCGATGCGTCGGCGGCGCACCCGTGGCGGCGCTCCAGCCGAACATGGCGATCTGCACGACACCGAACAGGATGAGTGCGCCCAACCCGGCATCCAGCGTCTGATAGGCCAGTGAAAAACCGACCATATAGAGGGTCAGCGAACCGGCCCCCAGCAACCGGCGCCGGTGCCAGAGGGGCAGCCGCTGGCGCTGCGCCAGGACGAGCAGGGCAAGCATCATCGCTCCGGCCAGCACCCGAACGATGGCAAAGCCGCCCGGATCGGCCCAGCCGCCGGCCACCGCCAAACGGTTCAGGACCGAATTGGCGGCAAAGGCGGTCATGGTCAGGGCGGTAAGGAGGAACAGGCGCATGTCACCGGACTACAGGATTGCGGGCCGGTGCAACAGACACATACGCGTCAGCGCGGTTCCAACGCGAGCGGATAGACCAGCCGCGCCTCGGGCACATTGCCGCCCGGCCCGGCCAGCATCAGATGGTCGTTGGGATAGGGCGCGTGCAACGCCGATGCACGGGCACGCGAAAAACCGCGCGGCTCGTAATAGGCGGGATCGCCCAGCACCACGATGGTCAGGTCGCGCTCTGCCGCCCATTTCAGGGTCAGTTGCAGCACTTTCGAGCCGATTCCACGCCCCTGCACCTTGGGCGCAACCGCCAGCGGGGCCAGACACAGCCAGCCGTCAGGCGCGCGCATCCACGACAGAGCGGCATAGCCCAGCAACTCGCCAAATTCCTGAAAGGTGATCTCGGTGGCGATGTCCCGGTCGGCGCGCAATTCGCGCACCAAATCCGCCTCGGCCCCGGTATCGAAGGCCGAACGCAGCAAGGCATCGACCAGATCGGGGAATACGGCGGGCGGAAATGGTCTCATGCAAAGCTCAACTTTCGCTAGACTGAGGGCGGTTCAGTTCGCCCCGATCGGCGGGTTCGGCATACACCGCATGGCCCGCAAGGTCACGGTCACCCAAGTGTTTTCTTTCCCCGTAAACGAAACCGGCGAGACTCTGCCTGCTGCGGCGGTTGGAAAAACAAAGGGGCCGCCCTAGGGCGGCCCCGGTATTCTACTGCGAAGGGTTTGTATCACATAGGCCCAGAGGCCTATGAACACGCACCTTTGACTGATAATGTTCAGGCGAAATCGCCTCTTACATCATGCCGCCCATGCCGCCCATGTCGGGCATGCCGCCGCCTGCGGGGGCGTCTTTCTGCGGCTTGTCGGCAACCATCGCTTCGGTGGTGATCAGCAGGCCGGCAACCGAGGCCGCGTCTTCCAGAGCGGTGCGGACAACCTTGGCCGGGTCGATCACGCCGAACTTGAACATGTCGCCATATTCTTCGGTCTGCGCGTTGAAGCCGAACGAGGCATCGCCCGATTCACGCACCTTGCCGGCAACCACGGCACCGTCGACGCCTGCGTTCTCGGCGATCTGGCGCAGCGGCGCTTCGATGGCCTTGCGCACGATGTTGATACCGGCGGTCTGGTCGGCATTTGCGCCTTCCAGGCCTTCGAGGCCTTTGCCGGCCTGAACCAGAGCAACACCGCCGCCCACAACGACACCTTCCTGCACGGCAGCGCGGGTGGCGTTCAGGGCGTCATCGACGCGGTCCTTGCGCTCTTTCACTTCAACCTCGGTCATGCCGCCAACGCGGATCACGGCAACACCGCCTGCCAGTTTGGCAACGCGCTCTTGCAGCTTCTCACGGTCATAGTCGCTGGTGGTCTCTTCGATCTGGGTGCGAATCTGGGCCACGCGGGCTTCGATCTCGGCCTTCTCGCCTGCGCCATCAACGATGGTGGTCTCGTCCTTGGTGATCGAGATTTTCTTGGCGGTGCCCAGCATGTCCATGGTCACGGACTCGAGCTTCATGCCAAGGTCTTCGCTGATCACCTGACCGCCGGTCAGGATGGCGATGTCCTGCAGCATGGCCTTGCGGCGATCGCCGAAGCCCGGTGCCTTGACGGCCGCGATCTTCAGACCGCCGCGCAGCTTGTTCACCACGAGGGTGGCCAGCGCTTCGCCTTCGACATCCTCGGCGATGATCAGCAGCGGCTTTTGCGACTGGATCACCTGCTCGAGCAGCGGAACCATCGGCTGGAGCGAGGAGAGTTTCTTTTCGTGCAGCAGGATCATGCAGTCTTCGAGTTCTGCGATCATCTTGTCTGCGTTGGTGACGAAATAGGGCGACAGGTAGCCGCGGTCGAACTGCATGCCCTCGACCACGTCGGTCTCGGTTTCCAGGCCCTTGTTCTCTTCGACGGTGATGACACCCTCGTTGCCGACCTTCTGCATGGCTTCGGCGATCTGGCGACCGATTTCGGTTTCGCCGTTGGCCGAGATGGTGCCGACCTGCGCCACTTCGGCGCTGTCGTTCACGGGGCGGGCGGCGGCCTTGATGGCCTCGACAACCTTGGCGGTGGCCAGGTCGATGCCGCGCTTCAGGTCCATCGGGTTCATGCCGGCGGCAACCGATTTCATGCCTTCCTTGACGATGGCCTGGGCCAGAACCGTCGCGGTGGTGGTGCCGTCGCCGGCCTCGTCATTGGTGCGGCTGGCGACTTCTTTCACCATCTGCGCGCCCATGTTCTCGAACTTGTCTTCCAGTTCGATTTCCTTGGCGACCGACACACCGTCCTTGGTGATGCGGGGGGCACCGAACGATTTGTCCAGAACCACGTTGCGGCCTTTGGGGCCCAGGGTCACCTTGACCGCGTCGGCCAGGATGTTGACGCCCTTGAGCATCTTGTTGCGGGCTTCGGTGTTGAACTTGACGTCCTTAGCAGCCATGTTCTTTCTCCTTGAGAAATTTGATTGGAATGATGCGACCAGAGATCAGAGAAGCGCGTGGCTTACTCGATGATCCCCATGATGTCGCTTTCCTTCATCATCAGCAGTTCTTCGCCGTCGACGGTGACTTCGGTGCCCGACCATTTGCCGAACAGAACCCGGTCGCCCGACTTGACTGCCATCGCGATCAGCTCGCCGCTATCCTTGCGGGCGCCTTCGCCACAGGCGACAACAACGCCTTCGCTGGGCTTTTCCTTGGCGCTATCGGGGATGATCAGGCCGCCTGCGGTTTTCTCTTCGCTTTCGGTACGGCGAACCAGCACACGGTCATGAAGCGGTTTCAATGCCATCTTTGCAGCTCCTTGAGGCTCAAAGTTTGTTTCCCTCCCCCTGCTCTTTTACAGAGGCATTAGCACTCAGGTCTAGCGAGTGCTAACGGCGCATAGCTAGGGGGTCGAAAGAACCGAGTCAACATCGGAGATACGAAAAGTTGCGACTGTCGTGTCCACGGTCGAACCTGGTTTACAACCGCCATTCACATGCGCAGATTTGCCCGATCGATATGAGGGGCCGGGAAGATGCGGATCGAAGCGAACGGAATCTATCTTGAGGTTGAAGAAAGCGGACCGGTTGACGGCGTGCCGCTGATCCTGATCCGGGGACAGGGCAGCCAGCTGGTGCATTGGCCCGAGGAGTTGAACGCGGGCTTCGCCGCCACCGGGTTCCGAACGATTGCCTTTGACAACCGCGATGTGGGCCTGTCGCAGCGTTGCCCGGCGCCAGACGTGCCCGACAGCGCCGACGAAATTCTGGCGGCACTTGGCGCGGGCGCGGACCTGCCCAAACCCTATGGAATCGAGGATATGGTCGGCGACATCACCGGCCTGATGGATGCGCTGGGGATCGAACGCGCGCATTTCTTTGGCATCTCGATGGGGGGCGCGGTGCTGCAACAGCTCTGCATCGACCAGCCTGACCGGGTGCTGTCGGCAACCATCGTGATGACCGCCTGCCGCCCCTTTACCGAACGCGCTGCCGAGGGGCGCGAGGCATTGCTGGCGCTGACCTCAAGCCTGCTCGTGCGCGACGTGACACAGCAGGACTATCTGGAGGCGCAGGTTGCCGAACACGGGCTGTGGGGCAGCCCCGGCTATCCGATGCCCGAGTCCGATATCCGCGCCATGGCCGAGCGCGCCTGGGCGCGTGGCGTCGATGCGGCAGGCAAGAACCGGCAGGTGCTGGCCATCCTGCACGCGCCCGACCGGCGCCCCGGCCTGCGCCAGCTCGACCTGCCCTGCCTGGTGATCCATGGCAGGCAGGACACGCTGATCCCGCTGGAGATGGGAGAAGAGATCGCCGCGCACATTCCGGGTTCGGAGTTTCAGGCCATCGAGGGCATGGGTCACATCATCACCCCGAAACTGGCCCCGGTGATGGTCGATCTGGTGCGCGATTTCATCATCCGCCGCACCTAGGCGCCGGCCCGGCGGCGACCTAGATCGCCCTCAGGAACAACCCGCCAGCAAGGGTCGCAACGACCAAACCGGCAGCCAGTTCTACCATCGGCAGGGCAACCCCCGCGAACCGCCAGGCCGAGGCCGCGCCCAGCACCCCGCCACGCAGCCCCGCCGAAGCGAGCCCCACCCCGACGGTCACACTGGCCGTACCCAGCGCCATGGCAAAGGTTCCGGCGATTCCGGCCAATGCAATGCCCATCTGCCAGGTCAGGATCAGCACGAACAGCGCGCCCGTGCAGGGGCGGATGGCGATGCTGGCGATCAGCGCCAGCGCCTCGCGCAGAGTGCCGATCTGTTCGACCTCGCTCAGGCTGGGGCCATGCTTGTGCCCGCAGTGGGAACAGGTCTCGCCGTCGTGATGGTGATGCTCATGCGTGGGCTGACGCGCAGCCACCAGTCGCCGGACACCCCGCCAGACCAGCCAGCAGCCGATCAACGCGATGGCGGCATAGCTGGCGGGCGCCATCACACGCTCGGTCACGCCGACCAGATGCTGACGCCCCAGATCCAGCACCATTACCCCGGTATAAACCAGCGCGATCGCGGTGACTGCCTGACCCAGACTCGATGCCAGCCCGATTGCCGCCAGCCGCAGCACCGGCACCCGCCGACCCAGCCCATAGCCGCCGATCAGCACCTTGCCATGGCCCGGTCCCACGGCGTGGAAGAACCCATAGGCGAAACAGACCGACAACAGCAGCAACAGCGCCCCGCCCTGCCCGCTGCGCAAGCCGCGCAGCGCCTGGGCGATCTGGTTCTGAAAATCCCGTTGCTCGCCCGCCGCCCACAGCGCCAGTTGGTCAAAGCCGCCGCTGAGCCAGAACCAGCCCAAGAGGGCCAGCACCAGCGCGACCGGCACGATCACGAGCCGGGACATGTGACCCGGATTTCCGTGGCGAATTCAGCACCGATCAGGGGGATATCCATCTCCTCCAGATCGGCATCGGCGTCGATGCGCAACAGCATCTCCTGCATCTCGGCCAGTTGCCCGTCGATATCGGGCTCCAACCGCTCCAGCAGGCAATCGTCGCGCCCACTGAGGGTGACCGGGCGCGCAACCTCGTAGGCGGTGTAATAGGTCTCGTCATAGGGACGCAGCGACAGGGATGCCCCCGATCCCATTCTGCCATCGGAAACCGCCCGCAGATGGGTCGACACGATCCGCCCCGCCTCGGTGGTGGCGGTGGGCTCCAGCGGGCCGGACAGCGCCAGCGGCTGATCGCCCAAGCGCAAATCGAGATCGCCGTTATAGCCGTCGATCCATTGCGCGTCGAACCCGGCCAGTTGCGCCTCTTCCTCGGGTGTCAGACTGCCATCGCCATCGGGGTCCATTCCCAGTTCCTCAAGGATGACCAGCGAATAGAAATCATCATAGGCCCAGGTGACCCGAACATGGGTCAGCGCCCCGTCAGGGGCAAAGATCAGCTCGAACCCGGTGTCGATGAAGACATGCGGATGCGCCATCAATGGCGCGGGGAGCAAAAGAGAAAGGGCAAGGGCAATCCGACGCATGGGCCGGACGATAGGGCGCCGACGCGGGGCTGACAATCCGGGCCTGCGCGGCGGCGGCGTTATTTCGCCATCGGATGCAGAACCAGAGTCTGCAAGGCCATCCCCACCGGCCCGGCCGTGTCATAGAGAACCGCCTGCGACATGCCGATCCCGTTCGGCTGCCAATGCGATACGGCCTCGGCCGCAAACCAGTCGCCCTGCGGTTCACGGTGGATTTGCAGGGTCAGATCGGTGTTCATGAAACCAAACCGCACCGGCGGTTCGTTCCAGGAGATACCGTTGCCGCAATCGGCCAGAGGACAGATCGCCTGAATCGGCGACGGCGCCTCGGTGGCCAGCAAATGCGGCGCCTTCATCCAGACGGTTTTCGGCCCCGGCCCCAGATCCTCGCCTTCGGGATAGGCCATCTCGATAAACTGGCCAAAGGCGGGCTGGTCATGCAGCTTGCCCACCAGCAACGCCGGACCGGGTCGCGCGCGGTCAAAATCAGGGGTCGGCACCGTTGCGGTGGGCACCTCTCCCAGTTCCTTGCGCACCAGATGCATCGAGGTGCCGGTGAGGCAAAGCGTACCCTCGTCATCGTGCAGGGCCAGCCGGGTCGTGGTGAGCGTACGGCTGTTGCGCGTTATCTCGGTGGTGATCCGCAGCCCCGCCAGCGGCAGCGGTTTCAGCACGTCGAGCGTCAGCCGGGTCAGCATCTTGTCCGGCCCGGCAGCCGCCTCGGCCGCGCGCGCCACCAGGCCGGTGACCGGCCCGGCATGGCAGTGATCGGGCGACCACGGCCCGCGCGCCGGATCGTTGCCGACAAACAGCCCCGGTTCGGTTTCGGTGAAATAGACCGGGGCCGTCACGGATGTCAGACCTTTTCCTGGGTGTACTTCTTCAGCTCGGTCCGGGCGATCTGGCGGCGGTGCACCGCGTCGGGACCATCGGCAAAGCGCAGGGTGCGCTGGCCGGTCCAGGCGGCGGCCAGCGGCGTGTCCTGGCTGATGCCCTGACCGCCATGCATCTGCATCGCCTCGTCGATCACCTTGAGCGAGACGCGCGGCGCCACCACCTTGATCTGGCTGATCCAGGGTGCCGCGGCGCGCGCATCGCCCTGATCCATCATCCAGGCAGCCTTGAGGCACAACAGGCGCGCCATCTCGATCTCCATCCGGCATTCGGCGATGATGTCGTAATTGGCACCCAGATGCGCCAGTTTCTTGCCGAAGGCTTCCTTGTCGAGCGCGCGTTTGCACATGCGTTCCAGCGCGATCTCGGCCTGACCGATCGAGCGCATGCAATGGTGGATGCGGCCGGGCCCAAGACGCCCCTGTGCGATCTCGAAACCGCGCCCCTCGCCCACCAGGATGTTCTCGGCCGGCACGCGGACATTGGTGAACCGAAGATGCATGTGGCCATGCGGCGCGTCATCGTGGCCGAATACCAGCATCGGGCGCAGGATCTCGATCCCCTCGGTCCCGGCGGGCACCACGATCATCGAATGGCGCTGGTGCTTGGGTGCGTCCTCGCCCCCCGTCTTCACCATCACGATATAGACCTTGCAGCGCGGGTCACCGGCGCCCGAGGCCCAGTATTTCTCGCCGTTCAGCACATAGTCGTCGCCATCACGGACACAAGACATCGAGATGTTGGTGGCATCCGAACTGGCCACATCCGGTTCGGTCATCAGATAGGCCGAGCGGATCTGCCCCTCCAGTAGCGGCGCCAGCCAGTCCTGCTTCATCTTCTCGCTGCCGTAGCGCTCGAACACTTCCATGTTGCCGGTATCGGGGGCGGAACAGTTGAACACCTCGGCCGCCAGCGGCGTCTTGCCCATCTCTTCGGCGAAATAGGCATATTCGACGGTGGTCAGACCAAAGCCGCGGTCGCTATCGGTCAGCCAGAAGTTCCACAGACCGGCGGCCTTGGCCTTGGCCTTGAGCCCTTCGAGGATCTCGGTCTGGCGGTCGGTGTATTGCCAGCGGTCGCCCTTGGCGATTTCGGCGTGGTACTCATCCTCCAGCGGCATGATCTCGTCACGGATCATCGCCGCGACCCGGTCGAGAAGCTTGCGGTTCTCGTCGCGCATCGCAAACGTCATGTTCATGGCTTGGCCTCCCCTGCCCCCGGACAACGGGGGAAATGTCTGCATGAAGGATGACTTGGCCCGCGCGGGAATGTCCAGCCGCGTGACGAAACGTCACCGGCCCGAATGTGACCGGGCCGGGAAGGGGCCGTGAGAGGGGGGCCGGAAAACCTTGTTTTCCGGGCCGTTTTCCGACCCGGAAAACGGTCCTCCGCCGCCCGTTCCGGGGCCCCTCAACTGATGAAGTCGGTATAGGCCGCTTCGTCCATGTAATCGTCCATCGGCGACAGGTCCGAGGGCCGCATCTTGAAGAACCAGGCCTCGCCCATGGGGTCCTCGTTCACCATACCGGGATTGTCCGCCAGTATCTCGTTTACCTCGACGATCTCGCCATCCAGCGGTGCCAGGATATCCGAGGCCGCCTTGACCGATTCGATCACAACGATCTCGTCATCCTTGCTGACCTCGGTTCCGGGCTCGGGCAGTTCAACGAACACAACATCCCCCAACTGCTCGGCCGCATGGGCGGTAATTCCCACTACGATCAAGCCGTCCTCGGCCAGCAGCCATTCATGCTCTTCGGTATACTTCATCCGGTGTCTTTCCATTTGAAAAACGCTTGCTGCGGGCAAGCCTAGCTTCACCCCCCATTTGCGGCAAGAGAGCAAATGATCCAAGGCATCAAGCGGGCTTGCAGAGGCGTTCAAAGGGCCCCGGAAACGCGTTGCACAGGATGTGTTTGCAGGTGGCGCCAAAGCCGGGTGTTCCCGCTTCTCGATCCCGAGGCCCCGGTCGCGGGGCAAAGCGGTTCTCGCTGCTGTCTTGTCAGCGCCAGCTCAACCAGAACACCGCCATACGCCTTTCTATTTGAAGCCAATCGCGACATGCACAGCGTCCGGGTAGACCAGTCGGTTACCCTGGACATAATCCGCGAGGGACTCCGCAACCTCGTTTATGAGTGCGTTCTGAGCATCTTCCGGGAGTTCGGTGAACGCAGCCGCAATAGGCATCGAGCGCAAGTGCAAAGGTACGAACTCGGATGCGGGCGGCACGTCGATCATCAGCTCCTGACGATAGACGACGACGTCGGAAAAGCCTTGTGCGCTCATCTGGCTTTTCAGTTCGTTTGCCGAGGGCGTTTCCCGTTGCGACCGCTGTTTTCTCGCAATCTCTGAGGAAATGTGATGCTCAACTGCGGCACAAATAGCGCTCGTATAGGGGCTGTGCCCATCCCAGATCGAAAAACCCAGACGGCCGCCCGGAGCCAGAAGCCGCAAGAACTCTCGCAGAGCCTGCGGCTTGTCGGGGAAGTAGTGATATCCATGCTGAGACAGGATGACATCGTAGGACTCCGAGGGCAGATCGATGTCGCAAACATCGCTTTCGATCCAGGCGATATCGAGATCACCGGCCAGTTCCTTCGCTTGCGCGAGCATCGGAGCATTGATGTCGAGGCCGTCTACCTTGCCGCCTGGCCCTACCTTTGTCTTGGTCAATCGGGTTGTCACCCCCGTGCCGCAGGCAACATCCAAGACACGTTCCGAACTGCGAAGTGAGAGCTGGTCGATCAGAGCCTCGGCCCATCGGCCAAACCAAAGCGGCACCATGACTTCTTCGTAAATCTTGGGCCCCTCACCCGCCAATTGAAACGTCATGAAGAGTGCCTCCGTCACCGTGCGCTCGGTGGACAACTCTACCACCACCGTCAATTCGGGTCAAAACATGTGCTTCTTCATAGAAAGAACTCAAAGAAGGACTTCCCCGCCAAATCACCTGCTACATCTCGTGGCAGTAACTTGTCACGAAACAGGGGGGCGAGCGACGGCATCGCTCGCGTGGGCCTGGAACGACCATGCATCATAAATGGCGCATACGGCGCCAAAGGGTCAGGAGTCGGACAACCCCGAATAGCGCTTACGTGACCGATACGCCGTCTTATGGCGTCAGCATCCATGCACCATCGGCGCCCTTGCACATCCGGGTTCCGATCACCCGCGCATTTGCCGCGCCCTTGGGTCGGATCACATGGTGCAGCACCGCGCAGTCACCCTGCACCGCGTCGACCCGAACGGTTCCCTGCGAGTCGGTCGTTGCATTCTCCCAGCCGCTTTCGCGTCCGACCACGGGCTTTCCATCGACGATCAACTGCCGCGAGGCGGCGCCCATCAACTGGAAATCCTCGGGCTCCAGCCCCAGCTCGGCGATGATGCGCGAGATCGGCTTGGCCTCGGCCGCCCCCCCGTACAGTCCAACAGCCAGCAGAAACGCCACAACCAGTTTCATCGCTCACTCCTCAATTCCGGCGGATTTGCCGGATGATTACACGGCCTCGACCCGAACGCCAACGCGTCCGGATGCCCCGGCTCCGGCAATCTTCAAATAAACACGAAGGTTCCTATCTGACCATCCGCACTTGGACTGCCGTCGTCCCCGTCCCAGATTGGTGCAGAGAACACGACGAGGCACCCATGGCATCCCCCACCTATTACGCCCCGCAAGGCGGCCATCCCGGACAAGAGCAGTTGCTGACCGACCGGGCCATGTTCACCGAGGCCTACGCGGTCATCCCAAGGGGTACGATGCGCGACATCGTTACCAGCAAGCTGCCATTCTGGGAGGAAACGCGGGCCTGGATTCTTGCCCGGCCGCTAAGTGGTTTCGCCGAAACTTTCTCGCATTACATCATGGAGGTTAAACCCGGCGGCGGCAGCGACCGCCCCGAGACCGATGCAGGCGCGCAGGCGGTGCTGTTCGTGGTCGAGGGGGCGGTGACATTGACCCTAGACGGGGCCGATCATGTGCTGGAACCCGGCGGCTATGCCTATATCCCGGCGGGTCACCCATGGCGGCTGCGCAATCATGCAGGCCCCGCTGCCCGGTTCCACTGGATCCGCAAAGCCTATGAAGCGGTCGAGGGCCTTGAGACCCCGACACCTTTCGTGACCCGCGAACAGGATATCGCCCCGAACGAGATGCCGGGCACCGAGGGGCGCTGGTCGACCACGCGTTTCGTCGACCCCGACGACCTGCGCCACGACATGCATGTCACCATCGTGAACTTCCTGCCCGGGGGCGTCATTCCCTTTGCCGAAACCCATGTTATGGAGCACGGGCTCTATGTGCTGGAGGGCAAGGCAGTCTATCGGCTGAACCAGGACTGGGTCGAGGTCGAGGCGGGCGATTACATGTGGCTGCGCGCCTTCTGCCCGCAGGCCTGTTACGCGGGCGGACCGGGGCCGTTCCGTTATCTGCTCTACAAGGATGTGAACCGGCACATGGCGCTGCCGCGGCGTTGAACGGGGCGGCTCAGAGCCACCGGAATCCTGCAAGATTTTCGGTGTGGAAACCATGGTTTCCACACAAGAAAATTATCAATTTTCTTGTCCATTTTCCTTGCAGGGAAATGGTCCCGGCCTGAAAAGTCCATCCCGAAATCGCCCCCTTGAACGTCTACGCAAAAACATTGAGATCGGTCAAAGCTCCTGCCATAGCTTGCCCATGAGACTCGCGATCAACGGATTCGGCCGCATCGGCCGCACCATCCTGCGGCAGCTGCTGGCTGCGCCGCGGGCCACCGATATCGACCTGGTGCTGATCAACGATATCGCACCGCTCGAAACCTGCGCCTATCTGTTCGAATATGACAGCACCTTCGGCCCCTGGCGCGGCAGCGTTGCCACCGGCGCCGACAGCCTCATCGTCGATGGCCTGACCATTCCGGTCACCCACAGCGCCGACCTCGCACGGGTCGACCTGTCGGACGTGGACGTTCTGCTCGATTGCACCGGCATCGCCCGCACATCGGACGTGGCCGCCCGTGGCCTCGGCGCCGGAGCTGGCAAGATACTGATCTCGGGCCCCTCGCCCGCCGCCGAAATCACCGTGGTGCTGGGCGCGAACGAGGCGCTTCTGGGCAATGCCCGTATCGTCTCGAACGCCTCGTGTACCACCAACGGGCTGGCACCGCTGGCGCGGGTGATCGATGGCATCGCGGGCATCGTCAGCGCGCATATGACGACGATCCACTGCTACACCAACAGCCAGCCGATGGTCGACGCGCCCCGGGGCGATCTGGCTCGCTCGCGGGCCGGGGCGCTGTCGATGGTGCCCACCACCTCCAGCGCCACCCATCTGATCGACGAGGTGCTGCCGCATCTGTCCGGCCGTATCTCGGGTGCGGCGGTCCGGGTTCCGACCGCCAGCGTCTCGGCTGTTGATCTGGTCGTGCAACTTGCCCGCACAATGGAGCCCGAGCAGTTCGAGACCGCCCTGCGCGAAGCAGTCAACGCCTCGCAAGTGCTCGGCTGGACCGACAAACCGCTGGTCTCCTCCGACCTGCGCGCGCGCCCTGAATCCCTGGTCATCGCCGGTCCCGAAACCCGCATGGTAGGGGACCGGCAAGTCCGGGTGTTCGGCTGGTACGACAATGAATGGGGCTTCTCGGCACGGATGCTGGATATCGCCCGACTGATGGCCGGCTGACCCCGCCCATATCTATCCACCCGCAGTTTTCTTCTGTTCGAAAATACCTCCGCCGGAGGCATCGCGCCTTGGCGCGATCGGCGTGCGGGGCAGGCCCCGCGCGCCCGGCCCAACCGGGGCCAACGCATCTTCGATGCGGCGGAACCGGGCGGGAGTGGCCCGCCCGATGAAACCCCTTACTTGCGACCGTGTCCGGCCATGCCGCCCGAAACCTCCTCGGTCGCCTCTTCCCCCAGTTCCTGCGGCAGGATCAGGTTCAGCACGATGGCAATCACGGCCGCGGGCAGCAACCCGCTGGTCATCAGGATGCGCGCGGTATCGGGCAGGTGCTGCACCGCGCCGGGCTCCAGCTGCAAACCCAGCCCGACCGACAGCGCGATGGCAAAGATCACCATGTTGCGCCGGTTCCAATGCACGTCCGACAACATCGAGACGCCTGCGGCGACCACCATGCCGAACATCACGATGACCCCGCCTCCCAGCACCTCGATGGGCACGGTGCGGATGATCGCGCCCACCTTGGGCACCAGCCCGCAAAGGATCAGGAACAGCGCCCCGATGGTAACCACATGGCGGCTCATCACCCCGGTCATGGCGATCAGGCCCACGTTCTGGCTGAACGAAGTGTTGGGGAAGGCGCCGAAAAGGCCCGCAACAGCGGTGCCCAGACCGTCGGCATAGGTGGCGCCGGCGATTTCCTTGTCGGTTGCCTCGCGCCCGGCGCCGCCCTTGGTGATGCCCGAAACATCGCCCACCGTCTCGATGGCCGAAACCACCGCCATCATCGCAAAGCCGATGACGGCGGCCAGCGAGAACTCGAACCCGTATTTGAACGGCACCGGCAGGGCAAAGCCCGCTGCCCGGCTCCAGCTGCTGCCAATCGCCTCGAAGGTCACCATGCCCACCATCAGCGCATAGACATAGCCAACGATCAGCCCCAACAGCACCGCCGAGACCGACAGCATGCCACGGGCAAAGAACTTCAGCCCCAGCGTCACCAGGATCACCACCAGCGCCGCCGACCAGTTCAGGAGCGAGCCGTATTCCGGCGTGCCGATGGCGGGCACGCCGCCCGCCGCATACTGGATGCCGACCTTGACCAGCGCCAGACCGATCATCGTCACCACCAACCCGGTGACCAGCGGCGGCAGCGCAAAGCGGATGCGCCCGATGAAGAAGCCGAGGCAGAAATGAAACAGGCCGCCGATGATCGCGCCGCCAAACAGCGCCGCCAGCGCGTCCACCCCCTTGCCCGCGACCAGCGGGATCATGATCGGCAGAAAGGCAAAGCTGGTCCCCTGCACGATCGGCAGGCCCGCGCCGACCCGACCGATGGTCACCGTCTGCAACAGCGTCGCCACGCCGGCAAACAGCATCGACATCTGGATGAGATAAAGGAGCTGCGGGAAATCGGGCGAGTTCGAGCCAAAGCCGAAACCCGCCGTCCCTGCCACAATGATCGCGGGCGTGACGTTCGAGACGAACATCGCCAGCACATGCTGGATACCCAGCGGCACCGCCTTTGCCAGCGGCGGGGTGTAATTCGGATCGCGGAGCTGATCCGCAGTCCCTATCGAAGTGTCGGCCATGATATCACTGTCCTCCCTGTGTGGATCATGGGGGTCTTGCCGCCTCTTTTTTCGCGGGCGGCTTCGATTATCCGGCGACCACCTCCCATGGGTCGTCGAACCAGAATTCTTCAAGGTTGGCGCCGGGGCCGATCCGGTCGACCACCGCAAACAGGCCCGGCGCGGCCAGCGGCGTCAGCACCCCGTGCCAGGTGCCGCGATGATAGTTCACCGCCTGCCCGGGCTCGGTGACAAAGGCGCGTGGCGTGCCGGGGCGGCCGTCCTCGTCGGGGGCCACGATCACCAGAAAGGGCTGATGGCTCATCGGGATGAAGGCCTGGCTGCCGTCCGGGTGCCGCTCGACCATGTCGAGTGTATAGGGCAGCGCGCGCGGATTGGCGTCGAACAGGCTGATCCCCGCGCGCCCGTCGTTGAAATCAAGCAGCGCCCGGTCGTGATAGCGCCCGCACTGGCCCTGATTGATGATCTTGTCCGGAGCGCCTGAGACCGACATCAGGTCACCAAAAGGCGCAAACCCCGCCACGGTGATCGGTTCCGTCTTGATGCGGCGGCTCATGACGGCAGCACGTCGCGCAGGCGGAACTCGGCGATCCGTTCGACCTGACGGCAGGCCTCGGCAAATTCGGTCTCGCGGTCATTGCCGATGCGGCGCTGAAAGGCGGCAAGGATCGATGCCTTGTCATGGTCGCGCACCGCGATGATGAAGGGAAAGCCGAACCGCGCCACATACTCGGTATTGAGCCGCGTAAAGGTGGCGCGCTCCTCGTCGGTCAGCGCATCCAGCCCGGCCGAGGCCTGTTCCGAGGTGCTTTCCGCCGTCAGTCGCTTGGCCTGTGCCAGCTTGCCCGCCAGGTCCGGGTGCGCGGTCAGCACGCCCAGCCTTTCCTCGGCACTGGCCGCGCGGAACATGCGGCAGAGCGCATTGTGCAACCCGCCCGCCGTGTCATGGGCGGGGCCAAGCTCCAGCCCATGCGCGCGCTCGGCAATCCAGGGGGAATGTTCGAAAATGCCGCCATAGGCCGCCACGAAATCGGCCCTGGGCATCTCGGAGGGACGGGTGCGCGCCACGGGCGGATGTTCGCGCGCCCAGTGTTCGGCGATTTGCAGGCGGGTGGCAAACCAGACATCCGCATGCCCCTGCGCATACTCGAGGAAGCGTTGCAGCGCCATCACCCGACCGGGGCGACCAATCAGGCGGCAATGCAGGCCGATGGACATCATCTTGGGCGCCCCCTCGACCCCTTCGGCATAGAGCGCGTCGAAGCTGTCCTTGAGATAGGCAAAGAACTGATCACCCGAGTTGAAGCCCTGCGGCGTGGCAAAGCGCATATCGTTACAGTCGAGCGTGTAGGGCACGATCAACTGGTCGCGCCCGCCCAGCCGTTTCCAATAGGGCAGATCGTCGTCATAGGTGTCGGAAATGTAATCCATCCCGGCCTCAGCGGCGAGGCGCACGGTGTTCATCGAGCATCGTCCGGTGTACCAGCCACGCGGACGGCTGCCGGTCACCTCGGTATGCAGGCGGATCGCCTCGGCGATCTGGGCGCGCTCCTGCGGCTCGGGCATGTCCTTGTGTTCGACCCATTTCAGCCCGTGGCTGGCAATCTCCCAACCTGCGGCTTTCATCGCCGCCACTTGATCCGGCGAACGGGCCAGAGCGGTGGCGACGCCGTAGACAGTGACTGGCAGGTCCTGCATCAGCCGGTGCAGGCGCCAGAACCCAGCCCGCGCGCCATACTCATAGATGGTCTCCATGTTCCAGTGGCGTTGACCCGGCCATTGCGCGGCGCCCACCACCTCGGACAAGAAAGCCTCGGAGGCGGCATCGCCATGCAGGATGTTGTTCTCGCCCCCCTCCTCGTAATTCAGCACGATCTGCACAGCGATCCGGGCACCGCCGGGCCAATTGGCATGCGGGGGCGTCGCGCCGTAACCGATCATGTCGCGCGGATAGCGGGGAGATGTCATGGCTGGGTCCTGCCTGATTGAAAATGAGGTCCGCTTTTGTCCATATCCCAGAACGCGGGTTCCGTTTATCAAATGCGATTTGACGCAGCTTTCGGAAATTGGAAAGAGCGCACTGAACCGACCAGGGGCATGATGAGCTGCGGGGTGCCCGGTTCAAGGTGCCGTGGGCCGGTCCTCGGGGCAAGCGGCCATCTTCAAATCAAGACTGAAACTCTCTCGTGATTTCCGGGTTTGCCGCAGGCAATATGGATATGCGAGGCAAGGGGATGCACAAGGAGGCCACCATGACCGGATATCTCACCACACATGTTCTGGACACCGCCCGTGGGTGCCCCGCCGCGGGGCTGCGGATCAGCCTGTACAGCATCTCGGGAACAACACGCAGCGAGATTACCCGGATGGTCACCAATGCGGACGGACGGACGGACGCGCCAATCCTGCCTCAAGAAACCTTCGCGACCGGGACTTACGAGCTGGAGTTTGCCGCTGGCGATTATCTGCGCGCAACCGGCCAGGCCGGGGAGGAACCGCTGTTCCTGGACATTGTGCCGATCCGGTTCGGAATGTCGGACCCCGAGGCGCATTACCATGTGCCGCTGCTGCTGTCGCCCTTTGGCTATTCCACCTATCGCGGCAGCTAAGCGCGGTCGTTGAAGAAGCGGGGCCCTCCCGCCCGTCGGTCAGGCATCAAAGATGCCCTCCTCCCGTTGGGCCAGGCGCCGCGCCTCTGGCGCGGCGCTGTTGCAGTGGGCGTGACCGTTCGCCACTGACCGACCGCGCCGGACCGCAGGTCCGGCGCTGGGCCCAACGCCGGGAGTTGCCCGTCAGGGCAGCGATCCGGGGGCGGGAGCGCCCCGGTCTCAGGCGGCGATTTTCTCGGCCGTTTTCACCGCCCGTCCGATCCGTTCTATCATGAACTCCATGAACAGCCGGGTCTTGGGGTCTTGATGTCGCCGGTGCGTATAGAGACAGGCCATCTGTACGGGCACCGGAGGTGTGTCCATCGCCACCGGCACCAGCCGACCGGCCTTGAGATGCTCGGCCACCTCGAAAACCGGCTTCATCGCGATCCCCTGCCCCGTCAGCGCCCAGTCTGTCAGCACATCGCCATCGTCGCATTCATGCCTCCCCGATACGGCAAAACGGCGCGGCCCCTCGGCGGTCTGCAAAAGCCACTGGAATTCGGTCGCACCGGGAAAGCGCAGGTTGAGGCATTCGTGCCGCCCCGCGATCAGGTCCTGACCGGTGACGGGAAGCCCGCGGCGCTTGACATAATCCGGTGCGGCACACAGCACCCGGCGGCAATCGGCAATCTTGCGGATGCGCAGGTTGCTGTCCTCGGGCTGGCCCAGGAAAAAAGCCAGATCCAGCCCCTCGGTGGTCAGGTCGATGGTCCGGTCGGTCAGCCGCAAACGGATGTCGATCTCGGGATACTCGGCCAGGAATTCCGGCACGTTCGGCGCCAGCAACCGCCGCCCCAACCCCAGCGGCGCCGCAACAAACAGCGAACCGCGCGGTGCCTCGGTCAGGTGCATCACCTGCGCCTCGGCCTCGTTCACCGCATCCAGCACCGCCACCGCGCCGGGATAAAAGGCACGCCCCTGTTCGGTGGGCGTCAGATTGCGGGTGGTGCGCTGGAACAGCCGCACGTTCAGATGCTCTTCAAGCTGTGAAATCCGGGCCGAGGTCACCGCCGGCGAGATCCGCAGGTCGCGGCCCGCAGCGGACATGCTGCCCAGTTCATAGACCCGCACGAAGGTTCGGATATTATCGAGATAGGACATTGTTCCGGAAATTTTGATACAGCTTGGCAATATGCTGGAATACCGGAAAAAACGCGCTTTGCCTAGTCTGACGCAAACGGATCGGAGACCACCCTTATGTATGATCTAGCCGTGTTCTGGGATTGGCTGGCCTTTGGCGTGCGCTGGCTGCATGTGATCACCGCGATTGCCTGGATCGGATCGTCTTTCTATTTCATCGCGCTCGACCTCGGTCTGCGCAAGGCGCCCGACCTGCCGCCCGGAGCGCATGGCGAGGAATGGCAGGTACATGGCGGCGGGTTCTACCACATCCGCAAGTTCCTGGTCGCGCCCGAACGGATGCCCGAACACCTGACCTGGTTCAAATGGGAGAGTTATTCGACCTGGCTCAGCGGCTTTGCCCTGCTGATGATCGTCTATTGGGCGGGGGGAGAGCTGTATCTGATCGACCAGTCAAAGGCGGAGCTGGCGCTGTGGCAGGGCATCGCGATCTCGGCGGCGACGCTGTCGATTGGCTGGCTGGTCTATGACCGGCTGTGCAAATCCGGGCTGGCCGAGCGCCCGACCCTGCTGATGGTGCTGCTCTTTGGCCTCTTGGTGGTGATGGGCTGGGCGCTGAACCAGGTGTTCACCGGCCGCGCCATGATGCTGCATCTGGGCGCCTTCACTGCCACGATCATGAGCGCCAACGTCTTCTTCATCATCATCCCCAACCAGAAGATCGTGGTGGCCGACCTGATGGCCGGACGCGCGCCCGATCCGAAATACGGCAAGATCGCCAAGCTGCGCTCGACCCATAACAACTATCTGACGCTGCCGGTCCTGTTCCTGATGCTGTCGAACCACTATCCGCTGGCCTTTGCCACCCAGTACAACTGGATCATCGCCGCGCTGGTCTTCCTGATGGGGGTGACGATCCGGCACTATTTCAACTCGCTGCATGCCCGCACCGGCAACCCGACCTGGACCTGGCTGGTCACGGCGCTGTTGTTCCTTGCGATCATCTGGCTCTCGACCGCACCGATGCACCAGCCGCTGGAAGAGGCCGAGGCGCAGCCCCTGACCGCCACGGAACAGCGGCTGGCCGCCGCGCCCGGCTTTGATCAGGCGCATGACGTGGTGCTGGGGCGCTGTTCCATGTGTCATGCCCGCGAACCGGTGTGGGAGGGCATTCTCTGGGCGCCCAAGGGTGTGCTGCTGGAAACCGAAGGCGATATCGCCCGCAATGCGCGGGCGATCTATCTGCAATCCGGGGTCAGCCATGCCATGCCCCCCGCCAATGTCACCTATATGGAACCCGAGGATCGCGCCGCGATCATCGCCTGGTACCGCGCCGCCACCCGCTGACGCGCCCTTGCCGCCCGGAAATGAAGCGCCTGCGCAGGGCGCCTGCCTGTCCGTTCCCTTCCGGCGCGGCAGTTCCGCCGATCCTGGATTATGCCGTTCCGCTCCCCTCGCTCGCTGTGCTACACAGACAGCAACCGGCGAGTCATCCTTGGGGGGAGGCCCGTAATCCGTAAGGCCGAGCAGTCTGGAGCCGTGGCATGAAACTGACAGGCCCCTTGGGTGTGCTTTTGCGCGGTCTCGCCACCGCGGCCATTGCCCTTTTGCCCACAACCACACTCGCCCTCGAAGCGGTGCTGACCGCACCCGGCGCCTCGGAAGAGTTGCAGGATCGTCTGCGCCAAAGCTCGTCTGCCCTTTCGGCGCCGGCACGTGGCCAGGACAGCCCCCTGGAACTGCTGTCAGCGGCACTCTCGGATTACCGTACCCTGGTTCAGGTTCTGTATGACGCGGGCCATTTCAGCCCGGTGATCCATATCCGTCTGGACGGGCGCGAGGCCGCCGGGATCGACCCGTTCTTCACACCTGAAAAGATCGGGCGGATCGAGATCGCGGTCGATCCCGGCCCCGCCTTCCGCTTTGGCACAGCGCGGGTGGAACCGCTAAGTGCCGGAACCCGCCTGCCCGAAGGCTTCGCCACCGGCCAGCCGGCCACCACAGGCACCATCCGCGACGCGGCGCAGACAGGTATCACCGGTTGGCGCGAGGCCGGTTACGCCAAGGTCCGGATCGGCGACCAGCGCATTCGGGTGCGCCATGCCCCTGCCGAACTGGACGCCGACATTCGCCTGTTGCCAGGTCCCAAACTGCGCTTTGGCCAGATGTATGTGCAGGGCGACAGCGACGTGACACCCAAGGCCATCGCGCGCATCGCGGGCTTTCCCAGCGGCGAGGTCTATTCGCCGGACCAGGTGCAGCGGGTCGGAACGCGGCTGCGCCGTACCGGCGCCTTTGCGCTGGTCTCGGTCACCGAACACGAGACCCCCAATCCCGACGGCACGCTCGATTTCGACGCCACGTTCGAGGACCTGCCCAAGCGACGTATCACATTCGGCGCCGAACTGTCCTCGCGCGACGGGCTCGACCTGTCGGCGATCTGGATCCACCGCAACCTGTTTGGCGCCGCCGAACGTCTGCGGCTTGAGGCGACCGTGCGCAACATCGGCGGCACCGAGGATATCGACGGACGCATCGGTTTCCGCCTCGACCGGCCCGACCGGCTGGGGCCGGATGACAGCATCTTTTATATCGGCGAGGCGGAACGGCGAAACCGCACCCATTACCAGATCACCCGCGCGGTGCTGGGCATCGGCGCGCGCCGCACCTTTTCGGACACGCTTTATGCCGAGGCCGGGATCGGCCTGAGCTATGGCGATGCGGACGACGCCTATGGCACCGGGCGCAAGTTCCGCTATCTGGGGCTGCGCACGGCCCTGGAATGGGACGAGCGCGACAACAAGGTCAGCGCCACGCGGGGCTTTTACATCAATGCCGGGCTGGACCCGTTCATCGGTTTGTCAGGCACAAAGTCGGGGGCCCGGCTGACCGCCGATGGCCGCGCCTATTGGGACTTCAACACCGAAGGCCGTTTCGTGCTGGCGGGGCGGTTGCAACTCGGTTCGGTCTTTGGTCCGTCGCAATCCGATATCTCGCCAGAGCTGCTGTTCTTCTCGGGCGGCGCCGGCACCGTGCGCGGCCAACCTTACGAGAGCCTGGGCCTGCCGGTCGGTGGCAATACCGCGGGCGGCAAGTCCTTTGTCGGGCTTTCGACCGAGATCCGGGGCAAGGTGACCGAAAAGATCTCGCTGGTGGGCTTCTACGATTTCGGCACGGTGGGGGCCTCGTCCTTCATCACGTCGGGTTCGGACAGTCATGCGGGCGCCGGGCTGGGTATCCGCTATGATCTGGGCGGGCTGGGGCCGCTGCGGCTGGACCTGGCTTATCCCACCAGCGGCAAGACCGATGGCGGGCTGCAATTCTATCTGGGGATCGGGCAGGCATTCTGATGAAACCGGTTGTATATCCGCTGGCCTTCGCGCTGACCCTGTCCTCGGCCGTGGCCGAAACCCAGAGCCTCGAGGAAAGCGGCGGCCTGCTGGTCGATTTTCTCGAAGACACCTTGTCGGGCGAGGGGCGCAACATCCGGGTGCGTGGTCTCTCGGGCGCGCTGAGTGCGCGCGCCACCATCGAAGAGATCACCGTCGCCGACGCCGACGGGGTCTGGTTGACCATCCGCGCGGCGGAACTGGACTGGAATCGGCTGGCGTTGCTGCGCGGACGCTTCTCGGTCAACACGCTCACCGCCGCCGAGATCGACATTGCCCGCCCGCCCCTGCCCGCGCCCGCCGAGGTCGAGTTGCCCGATGCCGCCGCCACCCCGTTCCAGGTGCCCGAACTGCCGGTCGCGGTGGAACTTGGAGAGCTTGGGGTCGAGACTTTGACACTGGGCGCACCGCTGCTGGGCGTGGCCGCGACGCTGTCGATCGGGGGTAATCTGACCCTGGCCGACGGAGCACTGGATACCGCGCTGAGTGTGACCCGGCTGGACCGGCCCGGCGACAAGATCGACCTGGTTGCGGGCTTTGCCAACGAGACCCGGCAGATCACACTGGATCTGACACTGACCGAGGCGGCGGGTGGCTTGATCGCAACCACTCTGGGGATCCCCGATGCCCCCGCGCTGCTTTTCAACGCCAAGGGCGCGGGGCCGATCGACGATTTCACCGCCGATATCGGTTTGAGCAGCGATGCGGTCGAACGGGTAACAGGACAGGTGCGGCTGCGCGGCACCGGAGATGAGACCGCCCCCGGCATTCTTTTTGCCGCCGAACTGGGCGGCGATGTCACGCCGCTGCTGGATCCCGCCTTTGACCCGTTCTTCGGCACCGACACCCGGTTCGCCGTCGATGGTAGTTCGCTCGCAGATGGGGCGATGCGGATCGACCGGTTCGACCTGCGCTCGGACGCGCTCGACCTGAGCGGCGCGCTGGCTCTGGCCCCTGGCGGCACGCTGGACCGCGTGACGCTTGACGGGCGCATCACCCCGCCCGACGGGTCCAGTGTCACCCTGCCCGTGCCCGACCAGCGGATCACACTGGGCGCAGCGCAGCTGAGCGGTCGCTATGACCGAAGCGAGGGAGATGGCTGGGTTCTGGACCTGAGCGCCGAGGCGCTCGACACGCCCGATCTGCGGCTCGACCGCGCCCGGATCGGTGCCAGCGGCACCCTGACCCCGGCGGCGGGCGGCCCCACGCTGGCCGGGCAGATCGAGGCCGCGCTGGACGGGATGGCGTTTGCCGACCCGGCGCTGAACAGCGCTCTGGGTGAGGCCGTCACGCTGACGGGTGGTTTCGAACTGCCACCCGAACGGGCGCTTTCACTGACCGGTCTTGTCCTGCGTGGAGCCGATTTCACCGCCACTGCCGATGCGGTGATCGACGGGCTGACCTCCGGCTTTGAGATGGACGGCACCGTTGCATTGACCGCTGCCGATCTCGGCCGCTTCTCGGAACTGGCGGGGCGCGATCTGGGCGGCGAGGCCGAGGCGCGGCTGACCGGAAAAGGCGCACCTCTGTCGGGTAGCTTCGACTTCGTGCTGGACGTCGAGGGGCGCGACCTGAAGACCGGCATGGCCGAGGCCGATCCCCTGCTGGTTGGCACCAGTCGCCTGCATCTGGACGCGCTGCGCGACGACACCGGTATGACGGTGCGCGCGCTGACCCTCGATTCCGCGGCGGGACAAATCGAGGCCGATGCGAAAGTCACCCAGCCCGATGGCATTCTGGCGCTGGATGGCAACCTGCGGATCGACACGCCCGACCTTGCCCCCTTCTCGGGACTGGCCGGGCGCCCGCTGAGCGGCGCCGTGGTGGCCGAGATCACCGGCAGCGCCACCCGGCTGGGCGAGGAGTTCGACCTGACCGTTGATCTGAGTGGCCGGGGCCTCTCCAGTGGCATGGCTGATATCGACCCACTGCTGACGGGCGCGATCCGGATGAACCTCGACGCGCGCCGCGCCGGCGACGACCTGAGCCTGCGCCGATTCACGCTTGACGCGCCGGTGCTCAGCACCGAGGTGCAGGGCGAGGTGACCGGGTTGACCGGCGCCCCGGCCTTTGACGGCACCGCACGCATCACGGCCCCCGATCTCGCACCCTTTTCGGGGCTTGCCGGTCTGGAGCTTGGCGGGCAGATCCGCGCCGGGCTGGAGGGGCGCACCGCACTGAACGGCGAGAGCTTTGATCTGAGCCTCGCGCTCGATGGTGTCGACCTGCGCACCGGCATTGCCCAGGCCGACGCGCTGATCGCCGGACAAACCCGGCTGGAATTCGACGGCAGCCGCGATGCGGACGGGATGGATATCCGCCATTTCGATCTGGAAGGCAGCGCGCTCAGCGCCGAGGCCTCGGGCGCTTTTCGCGGCACCGGCAGCAACCTGCGCTTCGCCGCCCGTCTGGATGATCTCTCGCGGGTGACGCCCTCTGTCTCGGGGCCGCTCAAGCTCAGCGGCACCCTGTCACCCACCGAAACCGGCCTGCGCAGCGATATCGAGTTGCTGGGCCCCGACAGTTCCTTTGCCCGGCTGAACGGTACGGTCGATACGAATGGCGCCGCCGATCTGGAATTTGACGCCGAACTGGCGCGGCTGGAGCGCTTTGTCCCAGATCTGGCCGGGGCGTTGAAAGCGGTCGGAACCGCCACCCGCACGGGCGGCATCTGGACGGTCAGCGGCAACGCGCGTGGCCCCGCCGGGATCACGGCGGATGTGGCCGGCACATTCGACGAGGGGCAAGGTACGGCAGACATGACCGCGCAGGGTCAGCTCAGCCTGGGCGCCGCCAACAGGGCGCTGGCCCCCAACAAGATCGACGGCACCGCACGGTTCGATCTGGCGCTGCGCGGCAAGCCGGGACTGGGGGCGCTGAGCGGCACCATAACCACTGCCGACTCGGCGCTTGCGATCCCCGGCCTGGGCCAGACCATCACCGGCATCGGCGGTACTGTCACCCTTGCCAACAGTGCCGCCCAGATCGACATCCGTGGCGGCGTCCGCGCCGGGGGCGGTTTTACCGTCACCGGTCCTGTCTCGCTGCTGCCGCCCTTTGACGGGCAGATCGCGGTACGGCTGAACGATCTGGTGATGACCGACAACCTCTCCTTTGAGAGCGTGTTGGGCGGGCAGATCACCCTGTCCGGGCCGCTCACAGGCAACAGCCGGCTGGCCGGGCAGATCGAGGTGGGCGAAACCAATATCAATCTCAACACCGCCTCGGGCGCAGTCGGTGCCGCTCCGATCCCGGAAGGCATGGCACATCTCGGAGAACCGGCCGCGGTATACGCAACGCGCCAGCGGGCAAAGCTGGTCGATACCGGCAATGGCGGTGGCGGCAGTTCGACCATGGCGCTGGACATCGCCATCAACGCGCCCGGCAAGGTCTATGCCCGTGGCCGGGGTCTGAATGCCGAAATGGGCGGGCGCATCCATATTGGCGGAACCAGCGCGGCGGTGGTTCCCTCGGGCCAGATCGCGCTGATCCGGGGCGATTTCAACATTCTTGGTCGTCGTCTGAAACTGACCAAGGGCGTTGTCACCCTGCAAGGCGATCTGACACCGTTTGTCGAGTTCGCCTCGACCGCCACCACCTCCGAAGGTCAGGCCACGCTCAGGATCATCGGGCCGCTGGACCAACCCGAAGTCCGGGTGACAGCCGATCCCGACCGCCCCTCAGAAGAGGCGCTGGCGATGCTGCTCTTTGGCAACCAGTTCTCGCAGCTCTCACCCTTTGTCATCGCGCAGATGGCCGCCTCGCTGGCGACATTGTCCGGCCATGGAGGCGACGTCGCCAAAGGCGCAAGGGAAAAGACAGGTACAGACACGATCGAAATCGGCACGGACGCGGGCGGGGTTGGACGTCTGGGCGCCGGGGCCTATCTGAGTGACAACCTCTACACCGATTTCACCGTCAATATCGAAGGCGACACCGAGGTGAACCTGAACCTGGACGTGACCGACAACCTGACGCTCAAGGGCATGGTCGACAATTCCGGCGACACCTCGCTGGGCATCTTCTTCGAACGCGATTACTGAGCGATGCGGTTTACCACCCGGCCCGAGATCGCGGGCACCTTTGCGGTTGCCACCTCGACCCACTGGATCGCCTCGGCGGTCGGTATGGGGGTGCTGGAGCGTGGCGGCAATGCCTTTGATGCGGCGGCGGCGATGGGATTTGTGCTGCATGTGGTCGAACCGCATCTGAACGGCCCGCTGGGTGACATGCCGATGCTGATCAAGCCGGCAGGCGATGTGGTGCCCACCATGGTCTGCGGCCAGGGCACCGCACCTGCCGGGGCCACCATCGCGCATTACCGGTCCGAAGGGCTGACGCGCATTCCGGGATCAGGCCTGCTCGCCACCGTCATCCCCGGTGCCTTTGACGCCTGGATGCTGATGCTGCGCGACTATGGGACGCTGCCGCTGCGCGACATTCTGGAACCGGCCATCCACTATGCCCGGGCCGGGCATCCCGCCCTGCCCCGGGTCGCGGCCACTATCGCCGGTCTGGCGGAGTTCTTTCGCGAAGAATGGCCCAGCTCTTACGAGACCTGGTTGCCGGGCGGCAATGCCCCGCGCGCCGGGGCGCTGATGAAGAACCCGGCCCTGGCCGACACCTGGACCCGCCTTTTGACCGAGGCCGAAACGGCGCGCGGTCGCGAGGCGCAGATCGAGGCGGCGCGGGCGGCCTTCTATCGCGGTTTCGTGGCCGAAAGCATCGACCGCTATCTGCGCCATGCCTGCGTGATGGATGCCGCAGGCGGGCGCCGCAAGGGGGTGCTGACCGGAGAGGACATGGCCAATTGGCAGGCCAGCTACGAGGCGCCGATCTCGACCCGCTACAAGGACTGGACCGTGTGGAAGGGTGGCCCCTGGACGCAAGGCCCGGCGCTGCTGCAATCGCTGCATCTGCTCGACGGGTTCGACCTGGGCTCGCTCGACCTCAATGGCGCCGAGTTCGTGCATCTGGTCACCGAAGCGATGAAGCTCTCCTTCGCCGATCGCGAGGCCTATTACGGCGACCCCGAACACAGTGACATTCCCATGTGCACCCTGCTGTCCGCCCGCTATGCCGACGCGCGGCGCGCCTTGATCGGCACGCAGGCCTCGACGGAACAGCGCCCGGGGCTGGTGGGGGGATATGAGGGCTGGGTGGCGGCCGCGCTGCGCCATGCGCAGGAAATCTATACCTCGGCCGGGGGAACCGGCGCAGGAGAACCCACCATGGCGCATCTGAGCCAGCGTAAGGGCGATACCGTGCATCTTGACGTGATCGACCGCTGGGGCAACATGGTCTCGGCCACGCCCTCGGGCGGCTGGTTGCAAAGCGCGCCGGTGGTTCCGGGGCTCGGGATGCCGCTGAACAGCCGGGCACAGATGTTCTGGCTGGACGAGGGCTTGCCGACCTCGCTGGCGCCGGGACGCCGCCCGCGCGCAACGCTGTCGCCTTCGATGGCGCGGGGACCGGACGGGACCGAGTTGGCCTTTGGCACGCCGGGCGGCGACCAGCAGGACCAGTGGCAGTTGATCTATCTTTTGCGGCTGGTGCATGGCGGGCTGAACCTGCAAGAGGCAATTGACGCACCCTTGTTTCATACTGGTCATTTCCAGAGCTCGTTCTACCCGCGCGAGGTTCAACCCGGGCATCTGATGGTGGAACCAACCCTGGGCGAGGCGGCAATTGCCGAGCTGCGCAAACGGGGGCACCGGGTCGAAGTGGCCGAACCCTGGAGCGTCGGCCGCCTCACCGCTGCCAGCCGCCTGTCAGACGGCACGCTGCGCGCGGCGGCAACCCCCCGCCTGATGCAGGCCTATGCAATCGGACGCTGAGCGCCGGAATTCTGCAAGAATTCCGGGCCGTTTTCCGGGCCGGAAAACGGTGCCGCGCTAGGCGCGGCTGGGCGTAGCTGCGGCATAGATCGCGTCGATCACCTCCTGTACCCTGCGAGACATCTCCAGCGGAAAGACCTCGCCCGCACCCCGGGTCGCCCGGACGAAAGCATCCACCTGCGCCTCGTACTGGTTGATACCCGGAAAGCGAAACACCTGCCGCGACCCTGCTTTCTGATCGTGCAGCACCACCTCGTCAAACCCGTAGAGACCAGCGTTGAACGGGGTTGGCACGTCGATCCAGCCGATCTCGCCAAAGAAGCGCATCGACTGATAGGCGGCCATCTGGGTCGCCACATGGAAATCCAGATCGAACCCGTCAAAGCCAACCGTGGCGCGGGCAAGGATATCGGTGCCGAACTCGGGCGAGTATTCGACCCGTGCCGCGGCCCGGCGCATCTCTGCCCCGGTTGCCAAGAGAGTCGTCACCACCGGATAGACGCCGATATCGGGTAGCGCGCCACCTCCCAATTCGGGCCGGTTGCGCATGTTGTCCGGGTCCGTGTTGTGATAGGAAAACCCGCCGGTGACCTGCCGCAGCGGGCCGATGGCGCCGCTGGCGATCAGGTCGCGTACCTTGTGCCATTGCGGGTGATACCAGACCATGAAGGCCTCGGACACCACCCGGCCCGAGGCATCGCGGGCCGCGATGACCCGGTCGATCTGCTCGGCCCTCAACGCGATGGGCTTCTCGCAGAGCACGTGTTTGCCCGCCTCGACCGCGCGGATCGCCCATTCGGCATGCTGCGACGTGGGCAGAGGAATATAGACCCCGTCCACATCCGGATCGGACAGTAGCGCATCGTAGCCGTCATACCAGCGCGCGGCCGAGAACCGTGCCGCCTGTGTCTGCGCCCGGCCCGCGTCGCGGCTGGCGATGGCATGGATCACGCCGGTTTCTGATCGGGCTATGGCGGGCATCACCTGTTCCCGCGCGATCTTGGCCGTCGACAGGATACCCCATCGGAACAAGGGGTCGGTCATGCGCTTTCCTCCATCAGCCGGGCCGCGCCACTAAGCGCCGCGGCATCGTCAGCGATCAGACGCACCGGCACCCGGTCAAGGTGGTCGGCAAAACGCCCATCCGCCTCGAAGGCCGACAGGAATTCCGCCCGGGCCGCCGAGCCAAGGATACCGCGCGCAGCACCACCTGCGAAGTGGATGCCCCGGAACGGCAGATACTGGAACACCAGCTCTCGCGCAAAAAGCCCCAGCAACCGCGCGGTCAGCGTCACCGTGGCCGCCGCCTGCGGGTCGCCGCCGGTGGCATAGTCCGCCAGGATGTCCTGTCCGCGCCGCTCCTGTCCTGACAGGATCTGGTGCAACCGCGACAGGCCCCGACCCGAGAACAGGCATTCGTTGGTGCGAAACCCGCCCGCCGCATCGCCAATCTGCGCGCGCAGTTCCTCGGCGATGGCCAGCGGCAGGCTGGCATGACCCAGTTCGGCCTCGACCACCGCGCCGCCCTTGAGCAGGCAGGTGTTGAAACCGGTGCCAAGCCCCGCCACCAGCGCCTGATCGTTCGAGGGCTGCGCCGCACCGGCGCGGATCACGTCAAGCTGCGCCGCCGTCAGCCCCGGCAGCGCATGGCCCAGCGCGACCAGATCGTTGATCAGCCGCGCCGGAATACCCCCCTGCCCCCCCTGCCCCGGCAATGGCGCGGCCAGCTCTGCCGCGTCGAAATGCCAGTTCCGGTTGGTCAGCTCGGCCCGTCCACCCGCCACGGGTCCGGCCACCGCAACACAGACACCGCGCAGGCCCGGCAAGGTGCGGCCCCGCGCATAGGCGTCCAGAACCTCGGCGAAAGAGCCATAGGCATCGTTGGCGAACCGGGTCAGATGCACCAACTGCCCGGCGCTGGCCAGCGCGACGCGGGTATTGGTGCCCCCCACATCTGCCACCAGAACCGTCATGGTCACGCCTCGGCCTGCTCGCCCGGGTGCTTGCCCAGGATGATCATGCCCAGCAGGTCGTCATCGGTGACCTTGTCCACGTCCACCGTGCCCACCAGTTGGCCGTTCTTCATGACGCTGGCCCGGTCACAGAGTTTCATGACGTCGTGGATGTCGTGACTGATCAGGAAGATGCCGATGCCCTGCGCCTTGAGCTGCTCGATCAGCTCGGCAACCATTTGCGTTTCATGCGGGCCAAGCGCTGCGGTCGGCTCGTCCATGATCAGGATGCGGGCATCGAAATAGACCGCGCGGGCGATGGCGACCGACTGGCGCTGACCGCCAGACAGGGCCGAGACCGGCTCGTTGAACTTCTTGAAGTTGGGGTTGAGCCGCGCCATGATCTTGCGCGTCTCGGCCTCCATCGCGTCGTCATCGACCAGCCCGAAGGGCGTCACCAACTCGCGCCCCAGAAACAGGTTCGAGGCCGCGTCGAGATTGTCCGCCAGCGCCAGTGTCTGATATATCGTCTCGATATTGTAACGCCTTGCGTCGCGGGGATTGTGGATCTCGGCGCGCTCTCCGTTGATGCGGATCTCGCCCGAGTCCATGCGATAGGCGCCCGAGAGGATCTTGATCAGCGTCGATTTGCCGGCGCCGTTATGACCCAAGAGGCCCACGACCTCGCCCGGATAGAGATTGACGCTGACATGGTCGACCGCGTGTACGCCGCCGAACGAGATGCAGATGTCGCGCATCTCGACCAAGGGTGTTCCCGTTCTGTCAATCATCACCGTGCCCCCGTCTTTCTGCGATAGAGAATGTCGATCAGAACCGCCAGTACCAGAACCGCGCCCACGACGATGTTCTGCAAGGGCGCGTCGACCCCGACCATGGCCATGCCTGATTGCAGCGACTGCATGATCAGCGCGCCCAGGATCGCCCCGTGTATGGTGCCGAACCCGCCCGCCAGCGCGGTGCCGCCAATCACGGCCGCCGCGATCACGCGCAGCTCGTCCAGCGTGCCGATGTCGTTGGAATGGTTGGTCAGGCGGGCCGAGGCCACCACCGCCGAGATGGCACAGAGCGCACCCATCAGGGCGAAAATCTTGACCGTCAGCAACCGCGTGTTGATGCCGCTCAGTTCCGCCGCATCGGGGTTGCCGCCCGTGGCAAAGATATAGCGGCCAAGCCGGGTGCGCCGCGCCAGCATGGTCATGCCGACCGCGATAAAGATCAGCAGCAGCACCGAGATCGGAATGCCATAGGCCTCGGTATAGCCTTCGGGCAGGGTCAGGCCCTGTGCCTCGAAATCGCGCTTGAGCCGGGCCAGCGGCACCTCATAGGCGTTCAGGATGGCGACAAAGCCAAGGATCGCGCCCGAGATCAGTGCCGCCAGAACCCCCTCGGCCCAGAGCGGCTTGACCGGGAAGCCATGACGGAGCTTGTTCTTGCGGCTGGCCCACAGCCCGTAGAGCGCGGCGGCCAGCGCCAGCAGACCGGCAACCCAGGACCAGGTGGCACCCAGCGTGCCATTGATGCCGCCGAACTTCATGAAGGTCGGGTCCAGCGGGCCGATGGTCTTGCCGCTGGTCATGTACCAGCCGACATTGCGCCAGATCAGCAGGCCGCCCAGCGTCACGATAAAGGCGGGGATGGTCAGATAACCCACCAGCCAGCCGTGAAAGGCGCCGATCAGCGTACCGACGAGGATGCCAAAGACAATCGTCACCCAGGGGATCAGCGGATGGCCCAGCCCCAGGCCCAGCATGTTGGGCAGGATCTCGGTCTGGGTCATCGCCATGACCGCCGAGCAGGTCGCCAGAAGGGCGCCGACGCTCAGGTCGATATGACGGGTGACGATGACGAACACCATGCCGGTGGCCATGATCGCGACCGAAACGGTCTGGATGGTCAAGTTGAAGATGTTGCGCGGTGTCAGGAAACGGCCGCCGGTCACAAGGTCGAAGCCGATGCACAGGATCGCGAAGGCACCGATCATGCCGAGAAGGCGCAGATCAAGTTCCAGCGTCTGAACAAAGGATTTCTTGGGATGTGCCGGGGACAGCTCCGCCTCGGAATGAGTCATGGGATGTCCTGCGATTTTGGGGGTCTCACCCCAAAGCAGGGTGAGACCGGTCGTGTTGGGAAAGGATCAGTTGCAGGGTGCGGGACCGTTGGTCACGCCCTGGCACAGGGTTTCCTGGGTGATCCAGCCAGCGTCGACAACAACCGACAGGTTGTCCTTGGTGATCGGCAGCGGTTCGAGGAACATGGCGTTCATCTTGGTGCCACCCGGCGAGGTCCAGTCGTCGGCGCCACCGATGGCGTTCATCTTGGTGCCTTCGGCCAGCGACACGGCGATGCGCGCAGCGGCGCGGCCCAGATCGCGGGCGTCCTTCCAGACCGAAACGGTCTGGGTGCCCTTGGCCACCCGGTTCAGTGCGGCATGATCGCCGTCCTGACCCGAGACCGGCAGCCCTTCCATGCCTTGCGCGGTCAGCGCGGCCACAACGCCGCCGGCGGTGCCGTCGTTCGAGGCGACAACCGCGTCGACACCGTTGTCGGTGGCGGTCAGGATCTGTTCCATGTTGCGCTGCGCGTTGGCGGGCAGCCAGCCGTCGGTATAGGCCTCGCCCACGATGGTGATGTCACCCTTGTCGATGGCGGCTTGCAGCACTTCCTGCTGGCCACCACGCAGGAAATCCGCGTTCGGGTCAGTGGGCGAGCCCTTGATCATCACGTAGCGGCCGGTGGGCGCTGCCTCCAGCACGGCGCGGGCCTGCATCCGGCCTACCTCGACGTTGTCGAAGGTCAGGTAGAAGGCGCGGCTGTCCTCGATCAGGCGGTCATAGCCCACGACCGGGATGCCCTCGTCGGCTGCGGCCTGCACCGCGGGGCCGATGGCCTGCGCGTCCTGCGCAAGAATGATCAGCGCGGTCGCGCCTTGCGCGATCAGGCTCTCCACGTCCGACAGCTGCTTGGCCGAAGAGCTTTGCGCATCCGCCGAGATATACTTGGCGCCCTTGGATTCCAGTTCGGCCTTGATCGCGGCCTCGTCGGTCTTCCAGCGCTCCTCCTGGAAGTTTGACCAACTGACGCCCACGACGACATCGGCCGCCATGGCCACGGTTCCCAGCATGGCGCTGACGATCACCGCGGATGCGGTTGCATAGAGTTTCATTCTGTCCTCCCAAATCGGTTGCAGCCGCACGCCATTCCTTGCCTCGGGCGGGGCCGGTGCAAGGATCGTGTGTTATTTTAATTTGAATGTCAAATTAAATAAGTTAGGCTTGAGGCTCAGGACCTGTCGCAAAGGGCTTGGCCCGGCATCGTCCGCTGGCTAGGATCCCGAAACCGGTGACGGGAAAAGACAGGAAGGACACGTATAAATGGCTGTGATGCAAAGGGAATATGGTCGCCGCACCTTGCTGCGCCAGATCCGGCACGCGGGTCGTATCCCCCGGATCGAACTGTCCGACCTGACCGGCATCAGCCGCGCGACGGTCACCACGATCACCGCAGAATTGCTGTCGCATGGCCTGATCGAAGAGGTTCAGCGCGACGAGGCCGGACCGGATTCCCGCCGGGGTCGCCCGCGCGTCGATCTCAAGATTCGCGGCGCCGCGCATCTGGTGGCGGGGGTCAAGGTCTCGCATCATAAACTGTCGCTGGTGCTTCTGGATTTCGAAGGCGAACAGCTTGCTGCCGAAGAATGTGACCTGCCCGCCCCCGTCAACGCCCCCGAGGTGCTGGCCGAGGCAATCCGGGATGCGGTCAGCCATCTGGCAACCGTCGCCGGACGCCGCGCGGGCGAGGTTTCAGGCGTCGGCATCGGCATCGCCGGCATCGTCGAGGCGACCGACGGATTTGTGCACTGGTCACCGTCTCTCTCGACCCGCAATGTCGATTTCGGCGCGCTGCTGACACGGACACTCGGCACCCCCTGTTTCATCGACAACGACGCCAATCTGGTGGCGGTGGCCGAACAGACCTTTGGCCTGGGGCGCGAGCACAAGGATTTTCTGGTCGTCACCATCGAAAGCGGCGTCGGCCTGGGCATGGTGATCGGCGGCGCGCTTTATCGCGGCACGCGCGGCTGTGGCGCCGAATTCGGCCATACCAAGGTGCAATTGAACGGCGCGCTCTGCCGTTGTGGCCAGCGCGGCTGTCTCGAGGCCTATGTCGCCGATTACGCGCTGTTGCGCGAGGCGACGCTTGTCAGCGGTCTCTCGGCCGAGGGTGACGCAGCAACACGGGTCGAGACCCTGTTGAATGCCGCCCGAACGGGTGACGCCACCGCGCGCAGCATTCTGGACCGCGCAGGCCAGATCTTTGCCATGGGGCTGGCCAATCTGGTCAACATCTTCGACCCCGAACTGATCATCCTTGCCGGTGAACAGATGCAGCTCGACCATCTCTATGCCGACGCGGTGATCGATGCGATGCGCAAATCCATCGTGCAGGTGGACAAGGCCCCGCCCGAGGTGGTGGTGCATAAATGGGGCGATCTGATGTGGGCGCGCGGGGCGGCGGCCTATGCGCTGGATCAGGTGTCGGAACTGGCCTTGGATAGGCTGGACAAAGATGCGGCTTGAACTCCTCGCGCTGTTTCTCGCTGCCGCCCCCGCGCTGGCCGACCCGGTGTTCCGCCCTGTGCCGGTACCCGAGCATATCTATGCGGGCGGATGGGAGCATTTCGTCGGCGGCGGGCTGGCGGTGTTCGACTGCGACGGCGACGGTCTGCCGGAACTGCTGGCGGCGGGTGGCGAAAACGCGGCCACCCTGTTGCGCAACCGTTCTGACAACACGGCATTGCGGTTCGAGACCGAAACGCCCGAGGCGCTGGCCGAACCGGGCATGATCGGCGCCTATCCCCTGGATATCGACAGCGACGGCTACATCGACCTGGCGGTGCTGCGGGTGGGTCCGAACCAACTGTTGCGCGGCGGTCCCGAGTGCAGCTTTGCCCCGTTCGAGGGGTTGGGTTTCACCAGCGGTGACCGCTGGACCACTGCCTTTTCCGCCACATGGGAGGCGGGGCAGAGCCTGCCGACGCTGGCCTTTGGCAATTATGTCGACCGCAGCAACCCAAACGGCCCGTTCGGCACCTGCGACGTAAACCTCCTCTACCGGCCCGAGGGCGACCACTATGGCCCGCCCCAAGTGCTGGAGCCGGGGTATTGCCCGCTCTCGATGCTGTTCAGCGACTGGGCGCAGCAGGGCCGGACCGACCTGCGGGTCAGCAACGACCGGCACTATTATGTCTCGGAGGGCGAGGAACAGATGTGGGCGATGGGGTCCACGCCCCGCCTGCTCGGCCCCGCCGACGGCTGGATCAGCCACAAACTCTGGGGCATGGGCATCGCCCAGCGCGATCTGGACCGCGATGGGAACCAAGAGGTGTTCCTGTCCTCTATGGGCGACCAGCGCCTGCAACGGAGGGCCGGGAACGGCGCGGAGTTCACGGATGTGCCCTATGCCATGGGCACCACCGCCCACCGGCCCTATACCGGCGGCGACGGGCGGCCCTCGACCGGCTGGCATATCGGGATCGGCGATGTGCAGAATGACGGGCTGGACGATGTCTTCATCACCAAGGGCAATGTCGAACAGATGCCCGACGCGGCGATGGAGGATCCCAACAACCTGCTGATCCAGCAACCCGACGGCACATTCGCCGAGGCTGGCGACCGCGCTGGCATTGCCAGCCTGCACCGGGGGCGCGGCGGGGCACTGGTCGATCTGAACGGCGACGGGCGGCTCGACATCGCGGTGGTCAACCGCCGCGCACCGCTGGAGGTCTGGCAGAATGTCACCGCTGACACCGGCCACTGGCTGGCGCTGGCGCTGGAACAACCCGGCCCCAACCGCGACGCCATCGGCGCCTGGATCGAGGTCACGGCCGGTTCGGCCCCACCACAGCTGCGCGAGATCACAGTGGGCGGCGGTCATGCTGGTGGTGCGGCGGGGTTCCAACATTTCGGGTTGGGCGCTGCACGAGACATCTCAATTCGGGTTATCTGGCCCGATGGCACCCAATCCGCCCCGCTTGAGGTCGCCCCTGACCAATTGCTGACGGTGATCCGCGACGGCACATCCCTCGGGGCAAAGCCCTAGCCCCTTCATTTCGCCAAAAATACTCCCGCCGGAGGCATAGATTTTTCGTCGAAAAATCTATCGCGGCACCTTGAGACCGCTGGGGACCTTATCCGGAATGCCAAGGCGCCCGGTCAACGCCACCGGATCGGTCAGCGTATCGAAAAAGGCCAGCAGGGCATCGACCTCCCCGTCACTCAGTTCGATCGGCTCCAACCGGTTCGCGTCGGCAATCGCCGCCATCTCGACCGGATCGTCCAGAACCGCCCGGTCGCTGGCGAAACCACCCCCCGGCAAGAGCGCCGACGCAAAATCATAAGCCTCTAGACTGGCCACCGGATCCAGATGGTGTTCGACCACCGCGCGCAGGCTGGCATAGGCGCCGCTATGCCCATAGGGCGCGGTTGCGGTCACGTTGCGCAGCGAGGGCGTGCGGAAGGCATAAGCGTCGGCCGGATCGCCCGTTACCCGCATCCGCCCGATATCGCGATTGTGGCGCTCGAAACGGGCCGCCTTGCCCGGACCGATCTGAGGCATGGCGATGGCGTGAAACCCGTGATCGGTCTGGAACTGGCCCGCGTGGCAGGACGCGCATTGCGCCTTGCCATAGAAGAGGTCCATCCCCGCTTTGGCCGCTTCGGGCAGGTCGCCCTGCCCACGCAGATAGCGGTCAAAGGGGCTGTCATCGGCGCGCCATTCGAACACCATGAAATCGGCGATCACATTGGCGATATCGGCAAATGTCACCGGGCGCGGCCCGATCACCGCGTCAAAGGCGCGGCGATAGTCCGGGATCGCCTCTATGCGCGCCGCCAGGATCGCCCAGGCCCCGCCGGGGCCGGTCAGCATCCCGCGCCGTACCGCCTGGGCCACGTCGTTTTCAGAGTAATGCCCGGCCATCTCGTCGCCCGACAGCACCGGGAACATCGCCTGCGCCGACAGGGCCGAGGCAAAGCCCATCTCCATATCCGCGCCCAGCGGTGTTCGGATACCCGAGGGGCGGGTCGGATCGCTTTCCAGGCGTCCGTCGTGAAAGAAATGCGTGAACTCTTCGGCGCCGAGGTTGAAGAGCGCTGGCGCGTTGCGCGGGATGCGCTGTTCCGGCGGGTTCTCCGGGTCGAGGCGCATGTCCGGGCCGATCCCCAGCGCGCCGTCGCCGAGGCCCAGCGACACCCCGTCCGAGGTGCCAAACCGCGGATGGTGGCAACTGGCGCAGGCGACAGTCCGGTTGCCGCTGAGGATTGGGTCATAGAACAGAAGCTGCCCCAGCCGTACCGCGTCCATCCCGGGTTCGGTAAACACCGCATCGGCGCGCGGCAGCGGATCGGCCAGCAGCGGACCGGCCGCGATGCTCAGCAGCGCGATCAGCCGCTTCATGCCGCGTCCTCCTGGTAAATGCGTACTGTCGTGCGCTGGCGATAGGGGTGCTCGGGGGTGACCAGAGGACAAGGAAAACCCGGCGTGTTCACCGCGTTGGGATAGCCCTGTGGTTCCAGGCAGAGGCCAGCAAAAGGTGCGTGGCGCTGGCCCGGCAGCGGGGTGTGCTCTGCGGTCAGGTACTGGCCGGTATAGAGTTGCAGGCAGGGCTGATCGGTCTCGATCTCCAGCGCCAGCCCGTTACCGGTCACCCGCGCCTGCCCCCGGTCGAGCACGAAATTCATGTCCAGCCCCTGCCCGTCCGGGTCCGCCTCGGAGATGCGCCGCCCGTTGCGGAAATCGAAAGGTTGCCCCGTCGTCGGAGCAATCTCTCCGGTCGGGATCTTGGCCGCATCGTTGACGGTATGGCGGCTGGCGGGCAGGGTCACGTGGAAATCGCGGCAGGTCTCGGCCCCCAGCGAATAATAGGAATGCTGTGCCAGGTTCAGCAAGGTCGGCCGGTCGCTGGTCGCCGCCATGTCATAGATGAGCGCGTCCCCCTCCAGACGGATGGTCACCGTCAGGTCGAGCCGCCCCGGGTATCCGCCCTCGCCATGTGTGGACACGTGTGTCAGGCGCACGGCGCGGGGGCCGTCCGCCTCCATGTCCCACAGGCGCGCATGCAGCCCCTGAGGCCCGCCGTGGATATGGTTCGGCGCCTCGTTGGCGGGCAGGTCGTACCGCACCCCGTCCAGCGTGAAGCCCGCGCCCGAGATGCGGTTGGCCACCCGGCCCGCGATGATCCCCAGGCTGCGCGGGTTCCGCGCATAGTCCGCAGGGTCGGCATATCCCAGCACCACCGGCACCCGGGTGCCACGCAGCGGCACCTGCCAGTCCTGGGTGATACAGCCCCGGTTCAGGATCGCGACCGAGACGTCGCCGTCCTCCAGCGCGTGCCGACGGATGCCGCCCCTGTCAGACAAAGCGGTTCACGTGGTTTTCCAGCATCTCCTGCCGGCCCGAACGCGGTTGCGGGGCGATCTCGCCCGCCAGCACGCGGGCAAAGAGGCTGTCCAGATCGCTTTCCAAGATGCCCTGCCCATGGTCGCTGTCCCACCTGGCATAGCGGTCGCGCAGCGCGGCCTCCAGCCCCCCGTCCTCGATCATCGCGGCGGCAGCTTTCAGCCCGCGGGCGCAGATATCCATGCCGCCCACATGGGCGGCGATCAGGTCGGTTGCATCGAGCGACTGGCGCCGCAGCTTGGCGTCGAAATTGGTGCCGCCGGTGGTGAACCCGCCCGCCCGCAGGATGTGGTAATAGCACAGCGCCACCTCGGGCACGTTGTTGGGGAACTGATCGGTGTCCCAGCCCGACTGGTAATCGTTGCGGTTCATGTCGATGGAGCCCAGCATGCCCTCGGCCGCAGCCACCGCAATCTCGTGTTCGAACGAATGCCCGGCCAGGATCGCATGACCCTGTTCTAGGTTCAGCTTCACCTCGCCCTCAAGCCCGTATTTGCGCAGGAAGCCGATGCAGGTGGCGGCGTCGAAATCATATTGATGTTTCGAGGGTTCCTGCGGTTTCGGCTCGACCAGGATCGCGCCGTTGAAGCCGATCTTGTGCTTGTAATCCACGACCATATTCAGGAACCGGCCCATATGGTCCAGCTCGCGCCCCATATCGGTGTTGAGCAGCGTTTCATACCCCTCGCGCCCGCCCCAGAGGACATAGTTCTGCCCGCCCATCCGGTGGGTGGCGTCCATGCAGGTTTTGACGGTCGCCGCGGCATAGGCGAACACGTCCGGGTCGGGGTTGGTCGAAGCACCCGCCATCCAGCGGCGGTGGCTGAACATGTTTGCGGTACCCCATAGAAGCCGGGTCTTGCGGCTTTCCATTTTCGCAAGGAAATAGTCGATGATTTCCTCGAAATTCCTCAAGCTTTCGGCAAATGTCGCTGCTTCGGGACGGATATCGGCATCGTGCCAGCAGAAATAGGGCACACCCAGGATATCGAACATCTCGAACGCCGCATCGGCCTTGACCCTGGCGCGCGCCATGTCGTCTTGCGGCTGCCAGGGCCGGATCAGGGTCTGCCCACCGAACGGGTCGTTCCCCTCCCAGGCGAAGGAATGCCAATAGGCCACGGCAAAGCGCAGGTGATCCTCCATCCGCTTGCCCATGACGATTTCGTCGGGGTCATAGTGGCGAAAGGCCAGCGGGTTAGTGCTGTCCGGTCCTTCGAAACGGACGGGGGCGATATCGGCGAAGAACTCTGTCATGGCAGGACTTTCAGCTTGGGGTAAGTGGCGGCGAAATCGGCATGGGCCTGTGCATAGGCGTCCAGTAGGTCGGCGCGCGGGTCGATGGTTTCGGCAATTGCCGGGCGGGTCATCACCTGTTCCGGGTCGGCCCCGGTGACGCCGCAGATGGCCAGGCGCGCGGCGCCAAGCGCTGCGCCGAAATCGCCCTGTTCGGGCAGGTCGAGCGGCAGGCCCAGCACGGTGGCCAAGAGTTCCACCCAGTAGCGCGAGCGGGTACCGCCACCGACCGCCAGAAGGCGCGGCAGTTCGGCGCCGGTGGCGCGCAGCGCGTCGAGACTGTCGCGCAGGGCGAAACTCACGCCTTCGACAACCGCGCGGGTCAGGTCGGTGCGGGTCTGGGCGATGTCGAGACCCAGGAAGGCGCCGCGTATGGCGGCATCGTTGTGCGGGGTCCGCTCGCCCGAGAGATAGGGAAGGAACCGCACGGGACCGGGCGCGCCAAGCGCGCCCAACTCGGCGGTCAAGGTCGCGGGCTCGGCGCCGGTGATCCGGGCCAGCCAGTTCAGGCTGTCGGTCGCGGCCAGGATCACGCCCATCTGGTACCAGCGCCCCGGCACCGCGTGGCAGAAGGTATGCACCGCGCTGGCAGGGTCCGGGTAAAACCCGTTTCGCGCCGCCAGCAGAACGCCAGAGGTGCCCAGCGAGACAAAGCCGTCGCCCTCGGCCAATGCGCCCACGCCGCAGGCGGCGGCGGCATTGTCGGCCCCGCCCGCCACCACCTGCACGCCACCGGGCAGGCCCAGATTTGCGGCGAGGTCACGGCGCACCGGCCCGACAATCCCGGTCCCCTCGCGCAGGTCCGGCATCTGGTCGCGGCGCATGCCGCCCGCCTCGAGCAACCGGTCGGACCAGGTGCGCGCGCCCACATCCAGCCAGGCGGTTCCGGCGGCGTCGGACATCTCGGTGCCGATTTCGCCTGTCAGCCAATAGGCCAGATAATCCTTGGGCAGCAGCACCTTGGCCACCCGGGCGAAAGACTGAGGCTCATGCCGAGCCAGCCAGGCCAGCTTAGGCGCGGTGAAGCCGGGAAAGACGATATTGCCGGACAGGTTCCGTACCGCCTCCGCCGCGTCCAGCGCGGCCGCCTCGACAAAGCTGCGGCTGTCATTCCACAGGATCGCGGGCCGGATAACCGCGCCCGTCTCATCCAGCAGCACCGCGCCATGCATCTGCCCCGACAGGCCCACCCCTTCGACCCGCTCCATCGCAAGCGGATGGCGCTGCGCCAGCGAAACCAGCGCCGAACGCGCCGCCCCGACCCAGTCGGCGGGCGCTTGCTCGCTATAACCCGGATACGGATGGCTTGCCTGCAAGCCGGCCTCGGCACTCTCCAGCACGCTGCCATCCGGTCGCACCAGTACCGCGCGCACCCCCGATGTGCCCAGATCGAGCCCTATGAACATGTTGCCTCCCCAGCTGTTGCCAGAGCTTTGCGCGAATTAATTTTGGTGTCAAATTAAAAAGAATGCCGCCTTGCCCCGGATTGGTCACAGTCGCGTCGCAAAACCGTACCCCGGCAACGATATCGAAGCGCAAAGAGAGATTTTGCCATACCCCTGCCCGCACCCATGCTAGGACAGGGCAATCCGCGCGGATCAGACCAAGGAGAGCAGACCCGGTGCGCATCACGTTTCTCAGCCCACGCTCGAATCTTTCGGGCGGCTTGCGCGTGATTGCGATCTATGCCCGCATGCTGCAAGCGCGCGGACATGAGGTGACCATCGTCACTCCGGCCCGGGCACAGCCAAGCCGCCGGCAGAAACTGCGCGCGCTGTTGCGCGGACAGACCCCCAACCCGCCAGAGCCACCCGGCCATCTCGACACGCTGGACCTGCCGGTGATCGAAACCGCGCGGGCCGATTTCCAAATCGACCCGGATGAGATCCCGGATGCGGACGCGATCGTGGCGACCTGGTGGGAGACCGCCTTTGCCGCCGCCGCGATGCCGCCCGAAAAGGGGCGCAAGTTCTATCTGATCCAGCATCACGAGGTGCATGATTTCCTGCCCTGGCAGATCTCGCGCGCCACCTATTACCTGCCGCTGACCCCCATCGTGATCTCGAACTGGCTGGACGGGATTCTGCGCCAAACTTATGGCCGCAGCGACGCGCGGCTGGTGCCCAATGGCATCGACCTGACCCAGTTCCACGCACCTGAACGGGGCAAGGCGACCCGTCCCACGGTCGGGTTTCTCTACAGCCCACATCCGATAAAGGGGTCGGAAACCGCGCTGGCCGCGATTGCCCTGCTGCGGCAACGCTTCCCCGACCTGCATGTGGTGGCCTTTGGCGCCGAACCGGTGGCGCCGGATATGCCGCTCCCCCCTGGTGCTGACTATCACTTGCGCCCCGCGCAGGACCGGATCCGCGACATCTATGCCGCCTGCGACGTGTTCCTCTGTGCCAGCACCGCCGAGGGGTTCTTTCTGCCGCTGCTCGAGGCGATGGCCTGCCGCACGCCGCTGGTCTCGACCCGCGTAGGCGCCGCCGAGGACCTGATCGAACCGGGGGTGACCGGTTTTCTAGCCGATGTGGGGGATGCCGCTGCCCTGGCCGAGGGCGCCGCACGCATCCTGTCGCTGCCCGATGGCGAATGGCGCGCAATGTCCGCGCGCAATCACCAGATTGCCCAGGGGCAAAGCTGGGACCATTCCTGCGACCTGCTGGAAGCGGTGCTGAGCGACGAGGGCCGATCATGAGCGTCGATCTTGTTCTCATCGGCCGTAACGAGGGAGAGCGGCTGATCCGCGCCCTGCACTCCGCCCGCGGTCAGGCCCGCCGCCTGATCTATGTGGATTCCGGCTCGACCGATGGCAGCGTCGCCGCCGCCCGCGCCGCGGGCGCGTTGGTGGTGGAACTGGACATGTCCATCCCCTTCAGCGCCGCCCGCGCCCGCAATGCGGGGTTCGAGGCCGCACAGGCAACGGACCCGGCCCCCTTTGTACAGTTCATCGACGGCGATTGCGCGCTGGTTCCGGGCTGGCTGGCCGCTGCCGAGGCGCGGCTGAGCCAGGACGACACGCTGGGCCTTGTCACCGGCTGGCGCTCGGAAATCGCGCCCGAGGCGAGCCTTTACAACCGCATCTGCGACCATGAATGGCGCCGCCCCGCCGGGCCGATCGTGGCCTGCGGCGGCGACATGATGGTCCGGGCAAAGGCCTTTGCGCAAGCAGGCGGGTTCGACCCCACGGTGATCGCCGCCGAGGATGACGATTTCTGCCTCAGGTTGGCGCGCGCCGGCTGGCAGCTGGAACGCCTGCCGCTGGAGATGACGCGGCATGACGCCGCCATGACCCACTTTGCACAATGGTGGCGACGTGCCGTTCGTGCAGGCCATGGCTTTGCACAAGTTGGCCTACGTCACCCCGGACATTTTCGTACCGAACAACGCCGGGTGCTGGCCTGGGGCCTTGTCCTGCCGGTGATTGCGTTGGTTGGCGCCGCCAAGGGCCCGGCGGTGCCGGTGCTGGTGGTGCTGCTCTATGCGCTGTCTTGGCTGCGCAGCGCCAAGGGCTTGCGCGCCGAGGGGATGCCCGCCGCCGAGGCCCGCAAACAGGCGCTGCTGCTGACCCTGTCGAAGTTCCCCAACCTGATCGGCATGGGCAAATACTGGCTGACGCACCTTGCGCGCCGCCGCCCCCGGATCATCGAGTATCAGTGAGAGTGTCATGACCACGTCCCCCCTCCGCATCGGACTGATCGGCGCCGGTTATATCGCCGCCTGGCACGCGGATGCCTTGCGCGCGGTGCCGGGTGTCGAACTGACTGCCGTCTGCGACCCCAATCTGGACCTGGCCGAGGGGTTGGCCGCCGCCCATGGCGCGCGTGCCTTTGGCGATCTGGAGGACCTGATCGGCGCTGGTCTGTGCGACGGGGTGCATATCCTGACGCCGCCCGACCTGCATCATCCGCTGGCGCTGCAATGCCTGCGCGCGGGCCTGCATGTTCTGGTCGAGAAACCGGTGGCGCTGAACGCCGCTCAGACGCAAGAGATCGAGGATGCCGCGCGCGCCGCGAACCGCCGCTTTCACGCGGGCCACAACTTCCTTGGCCTGCCGTCGTACACACGGCTGAAACGCGAGATCCGGCGCGGCGCGCTGGGCCGCGTCTCGGGCGCCGAGATCCGCTGGTGCTATCCGTTCGGCCCCCTGCGCGCGGGCCCGTTCGGCATCTGGCCGCTGCGCGACACGCGCAACCTGATGCTGGAATTCGGTCCGCATCTGATCAGCCTGGTAATCGACCTGTTCGGCCTGCCCGAGATCGAACATGTCGCGCTGTCCAAACCGGTGGCGCTGCCCGGCGCGGGCACCCGGCCGCAGGGCTGGCGTATCCTGGCACGGGCGGGCGAGGTCGAACTGGTGCTGATCCTGTCGCTGGTTGAAACCGCCGATGACCGCTCGGTGACGATCCGCGGGTCCTCGGCGCGGGCGCGGCTGGACCTGGCCGCCGACACGCTGATCATCGACGCCGAGAACACCGCCGATCTGGTGGCGAACCCGCTGCTGCGCCAGCTGTCGCTGGCCGGTCAGCACCTGACCCAGGGCAGCACAAACGCGGCCCGACACCTGACCTCGTTCAATCGCAAATCGCCTTACGCGCTCAGCTTTCGCGGCCTCGCCCAGGGCATCTGGGAGCCTGTGGCGCAGAATGCCCCCGCCGATCCGCGCTGGTCGGGCAGTTCCGCCGTGGCGGTGATGACAGCACTTGATGCGGTGCTGGCAAAGGTGGACTGGCCCACGCCGGTGCCCGCCAAACCCAGCCGCAAACCGGCGCCCAGCGCGATGGTGATCGGTGGCACCGGCTTCATCGGCCGGGCGCTGACCCGCGAACTGGTGGCGCGCGGCAACGATGTGCGGGTGATCTCGCGCGGGCGGCAGGGACCGTTTGCCGATCTGCCCGATCAGATCGAGACGGTCTCGCTATCGCTCCGCGACACAGACGGGCTGGCCCAAGCGATGGCGGGGATCGACACGGTCTACAACCTTGCCCGATCCACCGACAGCAATTGGGAGGATTGCCTGCAAAACGACGTCGCCGTGGCCGAGGGTATCGGCAAGGCGGCGCTGTCGGCAGGGGTGCGGCGGCTGGTCTATACCGGCACCATCGCCAGTTTCGACATGTCCGATCCAGCGGCGACGATCACAGATGCCACGCCGCTGCCCGAATTGATGGACGAGCGCAACCTCTACGCCCGTTCCAAGGCCGAATGCGAACGCCGCCTGATGGCACTGCACCGCAAGAGCGGCCTGCCGCTGGTGATCGCGCGGCCCGGTATCGTGCTGGGCGCGGGCGGGCCGCTGCAACATTGGGGGATCGGGCGCTGGCACGGCGCCGGGGCGGTGCGGCTGTGGGGCAACGGGCGCAACCCGCTACCCTTTGTGCTGATCGGCGATTGCGTCGACGGGCTGACCCGCTGCGCCGAGGCGAAAGGGATCGAAGGCCGCGCCTTCAACCTGGTCGGCCCGCCGATCCTGAGCGCGCGCGACTATTTCGACGCCATCCATGACCGGCTGGGCGCCCGTATCCGGGTGAGCGGCGGCAACCTGTCGCTGATGTATGCCGCCGACTGGGTCAAGTTCCAGCTCAAGACCCGGGTTCTGGGGCGCAGCGGGCTGACCCGCCCCTCGCGCGCCGACTGGCTATCGCGCGCGCATCAAAGCCGGTTCGACATCTCGGGCGCACAAGCCGCGCTGGGCTGGCAACCGGTCAGCGACGCCGACACATTTCTGACAGGTGCTGTGGACCAGGCCGGGCTGCTGGGGTTCTGAGCCTAGCGCCCGCGCAACCGCAGCGCCCGCACCATGTGACCGGGCAGGATCGCCGCGCAACGCGCGTAGCGCGGCGCAAGGCGCAGCGGATCGGTCAACATCCGCCACAGCCATTCCAACGCCAGTTTCCGCATCCACAGCGGCGCCCGGCGCTGGTGACCGCCCAGGAAATCAAGCCCCGCCCCCACCGAGGCAAAGCCAACGCCCGGAGCCAAGGCCCGTCCGCGCAGCGCCAGCCGTTCCTGCCGGGGGGCGCCCAGCGCCAAGAAACACAGGCCGATACGCCGCGTGGCCAGTTCCTTCAGGATCGCCTCTGCCGCCGCACCCTCAGGATCGAACCCGTATTCGGGGGCATGGGTCCAGGTGATTTCCAGCCCCGGCGTCTCGGCCTCGAGCACGCGCTTGGCATCCCCCAGCGCCACCTCAGAACTGCCCACAAGCGCCACTGGCACCCGCTCGGCCGCAGCCAGCGCGCAAAGCGGGCGCACCAGGTCCGATCCCGGCATCAGCTCGACCGGGCGCTGCGCCAGCCGCGCCAGCGCCACGATGGGCCGGCCATCGGCCACCACCAGATCCTGCCCGGCATAGGCACGGGCAAAGACAGGGTCGCTGCCAAGCTTGACCAGATGATCGAGGTTGATCGTCGCCAGCGCAAACCCCTCGCCCGCGCGAAACCGGCGCCCCACCTCGCCCATCAGGGCGTCGCGGGTCGGCATGTTGACCGTCACCTTGTCCTCGCCAAAACTGAATTCCATCGACCTGCCTCCGACTGCCCCCGCCTTGATTAGCCGCCGACGCGTCCTCAGGCCAGCCCCTGCTGCGAAAGCGATCCGATCCTGCCACCGGATCGCCGCATTCGCGCGCTACCCCCGGGACAAGCGGGCCGAGCCCTGATAGGCTTGCCCATCCACATGCGACCCACAAGGCAGGAGCAGATGCCCAATCCCGTCGCCTATCTGATGCTGATGCTGTGGCCGATTGCCTGCGCGTTCCTGTTCACGCGCCTGCCGCTGCAACGCGCCATCATCTGGGGCATCCTGGGGGGCTATCTTATTCTGCCCCCGGTGGCCGAGTTCGACCTGCCCCTAGTGCCGTCGATGAACAAGGATTCCATCGCCTCGGTCGCCACCTTCCTCGCCTGTCTTTTTGTCGCGCGCAAACGGATACCGCTTCTGCCCGACAGTTGGCCGGTAAGGGTATTGCTTTTCAGCTTTGTCCTGTGTGCGGTGCCTACAGTGCTGACCAATCGCGAACCGCTGATCTTTGAGATGGCGCTGCAGGCCGAGCCGATACGGTTCTTTACCAACTACGTGCCAGGCATGGGGCTACGCGACATCTTGTCGATTATTCTAAGCCAGTTGATCATCTTGTTGCCGTTCTTCCTAGGACGCGCGCATCTGGCGGACGAGGCCGGGTTACGCAATCTCGTGCTGGCCATGGCGGCAGCAGGACTGGCCTATTCGCTACCGTCGATCTTCGAGATTATCTTCGCCCCGGTGCTGAACATCTACGTCTACGGCTTCTTCCAGCACGACTTTAACCAGATGATCCGCGAAGGTGGTTTCCGTCCAATCGTGTTCCTGCCCCACGGGCTTTGGTTGGCCTTCTTCATGACGACCGCCGTGCTATCTGCCACGGCACTGATACGGCACAGTCACGGCAAGAACCGCGAGCGCTGGACCGCCGCGCTGGTCTATTTGCTGCTGGTTCTCAACGCCTGCAAGAGCCTCGCGGCGCTGGGCTATGGTCTGGCGTTGTCGCCGGTCCTGCTGTTCCTACGTCACAACACGGTGCTGCGCATCGCGCTAGGAATTGCCGCGCTGGCGATCGCCTATCCGGCGCTGCGCAATATCGGAGCGATACCGCTGGATGCCATTCTTGAACGCGCAGCCGCGATCAGCACCGAGCGCGCACAATCTCTGGAGTTCCGCTTCACCAACGAGGAGCAGTTGTTGGAGCGGGCGCATCTGAAACCTTGGTTCGGATGGGGAGGTTGGAATCGCAATCTGGTCCTGGATGGCCAGACCGGGCAGATAGTCAGCATTCCTGACGGCGCATGGATCATCGCCTTCGGGACCTTTGGCTGGGTCGGGTATATTGCAAAGATGGGCCTTCTTGCCGCACCAATCATCATGATGGCCAGGCAATCTCGCAAGGCAAACTCTGCCGAGATCTCGGATTTCGCCGCACCGCTGGTCTTGATTCTGGCCGCCACGATGACCGACATGCTGCTGAATGACACTCTGACACCCTTCACTTGGCTCTGCGCTGGGGCGGTGCTGGGGTACGTAGAACAATTGCGGCGCCCGCTAAAGCGACCTTTGCCTAGCCCGAGAGAGAATGCGACGGTCTTTGGCGGGCATATGCCTGCTGATGAAGCTCGGCCCGTGTTGTGACAGACCCGATCGGTGGTTCCGCCTCAATTGATCAACAATCGTCCTCATTCAGGCCACAAAAACCAGAAAGAAACGGGTTTGTTCGCAAAGCTGCAGCAAACACATTCGAAACCCGTTAAAGTTTGTGTCACAAATACAGATGGTTAAGCATAACTCAGGTAAGAAAAGTAAAATTCGAGGCTTTCGACCCCAAACCGCTCTCTCTAAGTTGAGCGCGGGTAGGCGGGCTGAAATGAACGAACGGGATCGTTTGGTCTGGCCATGGCAACGCGTGAAGTAAAGTTCGAACAGGATGACATAGCCATTGTCGGCATGTCCGTCCATGTTCCCGGCGCCCAGTCGGCGGCAGAATTCTGGCGCAATCTTAGGGCGGGGATCGAGTCGATCCAACCGCTTGATGACAAGGCGCTGCTAGAAGCGGGCGAGCGCCCCGACCGGTTGGCTGATCCGAATTATGTGCGCGCGGCGGCGCCGCTGGACGGGTTCGACCGGTTCGACGCCGATTTCTTTGGCTTCTCTCCAAAAGAGGCGGCCATCCTCGACCCCCAGCACCGGCAATTCCTGGAAACCGCCTGGGAGGCGATGGAGGATGCAGGCCACCCGCCCGAGACCATCGCCGGACCCATCGGCGTCTATGCCGGCTGCGGCATGGGCAGCTATTTCTATTTCAACATCTGCTCGAACCCCGGTCTGGTCGACGACGTGGGCATGTTCCTGTTGCGCCACACCGGCAACGACAAGGATTTCCTGTCCACCCGCGTCAGCCATGTGTTCGACCTGCACGGGCCAAGCATCAACATCCAGACCGCCTGCTCCACCTCGCTGGTCGCGATCCACTATGCCTGCAAGGCGCTGCGCGAGGGCGAATGCGACATGGCGCTGGCGGGCGGGTCGACTATCGAACTGCCGCAGGGGCGCGGGTACCTTTACAAGGAAAACGAAATCCTCAGCCCCGATGGCCATTGCCACGCTTTCGACCATCGGGCCCAGGGCACCGTGTTCGGCTCGGGCGCGGGCGTGGTGGCGCTGCGACGGCTCGAGGACGCGCTGGCCGATGGCGACCATATCTGGGCAGTGATCAAGGGCAGCGCCATCAACAATGATGGCGCCGACAAGGCCGGATATCTGGCGCCCTCGGTCGGCGGTCAGGCACAGGCGATCAGCGCCGCGCTGAAGGCGGCGGATGTGCCCGCCGAGACCATCGACTATGTCGAATGCCACGGCACCGGCACCTATCTGGGCGACCCGATCGAGGTGTCGGCCCTGACCCAGGCGTACCGGGAACAGACCGCCGAGAGCGGATTTTGCAGGATCGGCTCGGTCAAGACCAATATCGGCCATCTCGACACCGCAGCCGGGGTTGCGGGCTTTGCCAAGACCGCGCTGGCGCTGCATCACAAACAGATCCCGCCGTCGTTGGGATATGAGGCGCCGAACCCGGCGATTGATTTCGAGACCAGCCCGTTCCGGGTGAATGACCGGCTGACCGACTGGACGCCGCACAAGGGGCCGCGCCGGGGCGCGGTGAACAGCCTTGGCGTGGGCGGCACCAACGCGCATGTCATCCTGGAGGAGGCGCCCGAGCGCGCCGCCTCGGACGAAAGCGAGTTTCCGTTCCAGATCCTGTGCCTGTCGGCCCGGTCACGCGCCGCGCTCGATGGCAATGCCAAGGCGTTGGCAGGCTGGCTGCGCGCCAATCCGGACGTCAATCTAGCCGATGTGGCCTATACGCTGAAAGAGGGTCGTCGCGGGTTCGAAAAACGCCGCGTGCTGGTGGCCGAAACCGCGCTTGAGGCCGCCGACCTGCTGGAGCAGGGCGACCCGCGCCGGGTGTTCACCCATGACGCGCTGGGGGCCGGGGCCGATGTGGTGTTCATGTTCCCCGGTGGCGGGGCGCAATATGCGGGCATGGCGCGCGATCTCTACGAGGTCGAGCCGGTCTTTGCCGAATGGATGGACCGGGGGCTGGAGCATCTGCAAAAGAGCCTCGACTACGATATCCGCGCCATCTGGCTGCCCGACGGCGATACCGCCGAGGCCGACGCCCGGCTGCAACAGCCCTCGGTGCAGCTGCCGCTGATCATGATCGTGGAATATGCGCTGGCGCAGCTGTGGCTCAGCTGGGGCGTGCGGCCCGCAGCGCTGGTGGGCCATTCGATGGGCGAGAATACCGCCGCCTGTCTGGCCGGTGTGATCGGGTTCGAGGATTGCATCGACCTGGTGCTGCTGCGCGGACGGCTGTTTGACACCGTGGCGCCGGGCGGCATGCTGTCGATCTCGCTGCCGCTGGACGAGGTACAGGCGCTGATCGGCGAGGAACTGGACATTGCCAGCGTCAATGCCCCCCGCCTGACCGCTGTCAGCGGCCCGCAAGCGGCGCTGGACCGGCTGTCCGAGGCGCTGCGCGCCCGCGAGGTCGAGTATCAGCGCATCCAGATCGACATTGCCGCCCATTCGCGGATGCTGGAGCCGATTCTGAAGGAGTACGGCGATTTCCTGCGCGGCCTGACGCTGAGCGCGCCGCAAATCCCGATCCAGTCCAACCGCACCGGCGCGGTGCTGACCGAGGCGGAGGCTACCAGCCCCGACTACTGGGTCGGACAGCTGCGCAACACGGTGCATTTCGCCGATTGCATCGACGCCCTGTCCGAGGACCGCGACCGGGTGTTCCTGGAGGTGGGTCCCGGCAAGGCGTTGAGTTCGCTGGCACAGATGTCGCCCGGCGTGTCGCCCGGCCAGGTGCTGAGCAGCCTGCGCCACCCCGATCAGGACATTGCCGATGATGCCTATTTCCTGGGCGTGATCGGTCGGCTCTGGGCCTGCGGGGTCGAAGCCGATTGGCCCCAGATCTGGGGCGAGGCGCTTCGCCACCGCCTGCCCCTGCCGACCTATGCCTTTCAGCGCAGCCGCTATTTCATCGAGCCCGGCACCCGGCAGGCCGAGGCGCCGCGCGCCCTGCCCGCGCGCAGCGACGACCTTGCCCAGTGGGGCTGGCGTCCGGTCTGGCGCCCGCGTCTGGCCGATTGCGACATCGACACCGCGACCGAGCTGGCCGAGGTCGCGCCGCGCAACTGGCTGTTTTTCATGGACGAGACCGGGCTGGCCGAGGCCGCCGCGCAAAGACTTGAGGGTGTCGGGCATCATGTCACCCGCGTCCGCTCGGGCGACAGTTATGCCCGTCTAACCGATGGCAGCTATACGCTCGCGCCCGAACAGGGGCGGATGGGCTATGACCTGCTGTTGCGTGATCTGGCCGAGCAGCAGCGGCTGCCCGACCGGATCGGCCATTTCTGGCTGGTGACCGAGGACGAGCGGTTCCGCCCCGGCTCCAGCTTTCATGACCGCAACATGGAACACGGCTTCTTTGGTCTGACCTGGCTGGCGCAGGCGCTGGGGCAGGTGGACTTGCCCGGACCGCTGCACATCACCGCCTTTACCTCGGGCGCGGCGCGGCTGCGCGACGAGGGGCTGGCCTATCCCGAAAAGGCCACCATCGCCGGGCCGATGGGGGTGCTGCCGCATGAAATGCCGGGACTGACCTGCGCGACCGTCGATATCGAACTGCCCGCCCGTCTGCGCCCACCGCTTTGGGCGCGACTGCGCGGTGCGGCACCCGAACAGGACGAGGACCTGACCCCGGCGGTGCTCGAAGAGTTGTTGGCTGAACCCGGAAACACCATCGCTGCCCGGCGCGATGGTAAGCGCTTTGGCCGCAGTTACCGCCCGGCGCCGCTGACTGACGCAGGACCTACCTTCCGCGACGGTGGCACCTATCTGATTACCGGCGGTTTCGGCGGTATCGGCCTGACGCTGGCCCGTCACCTGATGGACCAGCACGGCGCCAACGTGATCCTGCTGGGGCGCGATCCGCTGCCCACCGACCGCGTCGCCTGGCTGTCCGGGCACAGCCCCGCCGACCGTACCAGCCGTCGCATCCGTGCCCTGGCCGAGTTGGAGGCGCTGGAACGTGGCGAGGTGATGGCGATTGCCGCCGATGTGGCCAATATCGACCAGATGCGCCGTGCACTGGGCGAGGCCGAGGATCGGTTCGGCGCGCTTACCGGCGTGATCCATGCCGCGGGCCATATCGCGGACGGCCCCGCATTGGCCAAGACCGAGACCGATCTGCACCGTGTCCTGTCGCCCAAGATGACCGGGCTGCGGGTGCTGGACCAGCTCTTCCCCGACGGGGTGCTGGAACTGATGGTGCTCTGTGCCTCGTCCTCGACCGCCAGCCGCCCGGCGGGTCAGGTCGATTACGTGGCCGCCAACGAGTATCTCAACGCCTTTGCCGACAGCCGGCAGGGCGGCGCAACCCGCGTGGTCGCGGTCAACTGGGGGGTCTGGGCCGATGTCGGCATGGCCGCCGATGCCCGCGCCGCCCGGCTGGGCGCCGGTCACGACACCAAACGCAGCCCGACCGGGCTGCCGCTGCTGCACGAGGCCGGGTTTGACGAGGCGGGCAACCGCCTGTTCGTCTCGCGGCTGAGCGCCGAGGATTGGGTATTCGACGAACACCGCACCGCCAATGGCACCGCGCTGCTACCGGGCACCGGCTATCTGGAACTGGCCGCGCAGGCGCTGCACGCGCAGGGCATCACCCATCCCTATGACATCCGCGATCTCTATTTCTTCCGCCCGCTCAGGGTGAACGGCACCCCGCGCGCGGTGGTGGTCCGGCTGGAGGACGCGCCGGACGGCGTCGCCTTTTCCGTCTGGAGCGCGCTGCCCGGCGGCGGCTATGCCCAGAACGCGCAGGCCCGGCTGGTGCCCGCTCCCGAGGCACAGGCCGAACCGCTCGACCTGGCCGCCATCGCCAGCCGCTGCCCCGAGGCAGAGAGTGCCGCGCCCGACACGGTGCTGCACAGTCCGCAGGAACGGCACCTGCAATTCGGCCCACGCTGGCAGGTGCTGCGCGCCACCGCGCGCGGTACGGGTGAGGGGCTGGCCCGGCTTGCCCTGCCCGAAGCCTATCGCGGCGACCTCGACAAAGGCTACCGGATGCATCCCGGCCTGCTCGACCTGGCCACTGGCTGGGCCATCGAACTGGCCGCTGGCTATGATGGCGAAACGCTCTGGGTGCCGGTGTCCTACCGCGCGATCCGGGTTCATGCGCCGCTGACGGCCGAAATCCGCAGCTGGATGCGCCTGACGCCCGATCAGGCCGCGGTGGCGGGGCATGCCTCCTTCGACATCACCCTGACCGATCCTTCGGGCGCCGTTCTGGTTGAGATCGAAGGGTTCCAGATGCAGCGCACGACGGGTACCATCGACCTGAGCGATCCCGAACGCGCCGATGCGGATGCCGCCACGCTGGGGCTGGAGCCCGCACGGAAATCGACGCCGCTCTCGCCCGAGGAACAGCGCCTGCACCACAACATCGCCCAGGGCATCCGCGCCGAGGAAGGCGCCGAGGCGCTGGTGCGCGCATTGGGCACCGGGCTGCCGCAACTGGTGGTCAGTTCGCTCGACCTGCCCCGGCTGATCGCCGAGGCCGATCAGGTCGCAGCCCCTGCGGAAACCGGGCAGAGCTTTGACCGACCCGAGTTGGACACCGATTATGTGGCGCCCGCGACCGAGACGGAAAAGACCTTGGCCGGGTTCTTCGAAACCCTTCTGGGGGTCAGCAAGGTCGGCACCCAGGACAGTTTCTTTGACCTAGGCGGCCATTCCCTGATCGCGGTGCGCCTTTTTGCGCAGATCAACCGCGCCTTTGCGGTGGAATTCCCGATCTCGCTCCTGTTCGAGGCACCCAGCGTCGCCGCCATTGCCGAGCGGATCGACGCACGGCTCGGCCGCAGCGGCGCGGGCGATACCCCGGAAACAGCCAAGGCCGCCGCACCCAAGCTGACCCATGTGGTGCCGCTGCATCAGGCGGCGGCTGGCCATGCCAGCCCGTTCTTCGTGGTGGCCGGCATGTTCGGCAATGTGCTCAACCTGCGCCATCTGGCGCTGATGCTGGGCCGCGACCGGACAGTCTATGGCCTTCAGGCGCGCGGGCTGGTGGGCGAGGATGCCCCGCATGAAACCATCCCCGAGGCGGCGCGCGACTATATCGCCGAGATGCGGCAGGTACAGCCGCATGGCCCCTATCTGCTGGGCGGTTTCTCGGGCGGCGGCATCATCGCCTATGAGATCGCGCAACAGCTGCGTGACGCGGGCGAAGAGGTGGCGCTGCTCGTACTGCTCGACACCCCGCTGCCGCAGCGCCCATCCCTTGGCCGCCGCGACAAGGCGTTGATCAAGTTGCAACAGTTCCGCCAGCGCGGACCACGCTACCTGGTCGATTGGGTCAAGGCGCGTTTTGCCTGGGAGGTGCAGCGCAGGCGCGGCCCGGTTCAGGACGGCGGCGCCGGTGCCTTCAACAACACGCGGATCGAGGCCGCCTTCCTGCGCTCGGCTGCGGGTTACGCACTGCGGCCATGGGAGGGTGCGACGGTACTGTTCCGGCCGCCGCTGGAACGGCTCTGGCAGGTGTCGGGCGGCAACTGGGTCAATCATGAGCGTCACTATGTCTATCCCGACAACGACTGGGGCCGCTGGATCGCGGAACTCGAGGTGATCGAGGTGCCCGGTGATCATGACAGCATGGTGCTGGTGCCCAATGTCTCGGTCCTGGCCGAGCATCTGCGCGGCCAGCTCAACGCCATCGACAGCGCCGGCGCCCTGCCGCATGCGGCGGAGTGATCCCATGACCAGCGCAACAGTCTTGACCGTCATCCTGAACTACCGCACGCCCGACCTGACGATCAGCGCCTGCGAAGCCGCCATGCGCGAGATGCAGGATCTGCCCGGCGAGATCGTGGTGGTCGACAATGCCTCGGGCGATGGCTCGTTCGAGAAGCTTTCCAAGGCCGCCACCGACTATGGCTGGCTGGCCAGCGGCAAGCTGCGGCTGGTGCAAAGCGGGCGCAATGGCGGCTTTGGCGCCGGGATGAACGTGGGCATGAACGCGGGTCTTTCGAACGGGGCCGCGCCCGATTTCTATTACCTCTTGAACTCGGATGCCTGGCCCGATCCGGGCTGCATCCGGGGCCTGCGCGATTTCCTGCTGGAAACCCCCGATGCCGGTCTGGCCGCCAGCGCCGTGCGCGGCATCGACGACGATCCGCACCGCACTGCCTTTCGCTTTCCCACCGCCGCGGGCGAGTTCGAGGCGGCCGCCCGCACCGGCCCGCTGAGCCGCCTGCTGCGCGACCATATCATCGCGCCCCCCCTGCCCGCGCGGCGCACAAGGGTCGACTGGGCTTCGGGCGCCAGCCTGATGATCCGGCGCGAGGTGATCGCGGCGACCGGTGGGTTCGACGAGCGATTCTTTCTTTATTTCGAGGAAACCGATCTTTGCCATCGCGCCCAGGCCGAGGGCTGGAGCACGCATTACCTGCCTGACGTGGGTGTGGTGCATATCGGCTCGGCCAGCACCGGCATGAAAAGCTGGAACCGCACCCCGCAATACTGGTTCGATTCCCGGCTTCACTATTACCTCAAGACCCATGGGCGGGCCTATGCGGCGGGTGCCACGCTGGCGCTGGTGACCGGTGCCGCGATCTGGCGCCTGCGCCGTCTGGTACAGGCCAAGCCGCAGGCCGACCCCGACCATTTCCTGACCGATCTGGTCAGCCATGCCTTGCGCGCCGCTTTGGGCCGGTCACGTACCGCCCCCGCCCCAGTTACCGCCATCCCGGAGGATAGCAGATGAGCCTGACCCATGTCGTGATCGGAAACGAATCCCTGTTGATCGGTTGCAGCGAGATGCTGCTCGACCGCGGGCACCAGATCGCCGCCGTCGTTTCCACCGATGCCGAAATCGCCACCTGGGCGCGGGGCAAGGGCCTCGCCCATATGCGCGAGATCTCGGAGCTGGAGCCGCATCTCGCGGGCGCCGGGTTCGACTGGCTGCTGTCGATCGCCAATCTCCGGGTGATCCCGCAAGCGGTGCTGGCCCTGCCGCGCCGGGGGGCGGTCAACTTTCACGACGGACCGCTGCCGCGCTATGCCGGGCTGAACACGCCGGCATGGGCGCTGATGGCGGGCGAAACCCGCTATGGCGTGACCTGGCATCTGATCGAGGGCGGCATCGACGAGGGCGACATCCTGGCGCAACAGATGTTCGACATCGCCGAGGATGACACTGCGTTTTCGCTGAACTCCAAGTGCTATGGCGCGGCGCTGGACAGTTTCGCACGGGTGGCCGACCAGCTGGAACAGGGGCTCGAACGACAGGCGCAGGATCTGAGCCAGCGCAGCTATTTCGGACGCGACGCCCGGCCCGCCGCCGCCGGGCGGTTGGACTTCACCAAACCCGCCACCACGCTGGCCGCGCTGGTGCGCGCGCTTGATTTCGGCGACTATGCCAACCCGCTGACCTGCGCCAAGATCGTGGCTGGCGGGCGGGTGCTGGCTGTTGGTCAGGCCCGGGCCGAAGGCCGCTCGGGCGCCCTGCCCGGAACCGTTCTTTCCACAACTGCCGACAGCCTCCACCTGGCCTGTGGCGAAGGCGATCTGATGCTGGGTGCGCTGCGCGCTCTGGACGGCTTGCCGGTCGATCTGGCCGAACTTGCCCCCAAGGGGCAGCGCCTGCCCGCACTCTCTGCCACCGAGGGCGAGGCTCTGGGCCGCGCGCTGGCTGCCGCCCTGCCCGCCGAACGGCACTGGCGTGTCGCCCTCACTGCGATGCGGCCGCTGCCGGTGCCGCTGGCCATCGGTGACGCGGCCGGCACGCCCGCGCCGCACCGTCTTTCGGTTCCACACGGCCTGGGCGAAGCCGCTCTGATGGCCTCGGTCGTCGTCTGGGCCTTGCGGAGCAGCGGTGAGGACTACGGCGATCTGGCCTTGACCACTGGCGCCATGCAGCAGGCCGCCGCAAACGGCTATGTCAGCGGTTGGGTGCCTTTGCAGGCGGCGCTGACCTCGACCCGCGCCGACCTGATCGGCTGGGTCGAACAGACGGCCGAAGCCGCCCGCGCCACGGGCGCGCCCCCCGCCGACCTGATGCTGCGCGACCCGCGCATTTCCCACAGGACCATACCACAAGTGGCGCTGGCGCTGGATGGCGCCGGGCCGGTTCCGGGGGCGGTACTGACCGTGGCGCTGGACCAGGGGCAGGCCACGCTTTTTGCCGATGCCGCGCGGCTCGACCCGCGCCAGACCGAGATCCTGGCCCGGCGGCTGGAAACCGCGATGCATGCGATGGGCCGCGCGCGCGACACCGATACCGTCTCCGCGTTGCCGGTTCTGCCGGCGTCGGAACGCTCGACCATGATCAGCGACTGGAACCGTAGCGCCCGCGATTACGACCGGGCGTTGACCATACACCATGCTTTCGAGGATCAGGCCGCCCGCACACCCGAGGCCCCGGCGCTGGTCTTTGAGGGGCAAACGCTCAGCTACGCCGCCCTCAATGCCCGCGCCAATGCGGTGGCCGCCCGCCTGTGTGAAATGGGCGCCGGTCCGGGCAGCCATATCGGCATCTATCTCGACCGCGGCCCCGAATTGCTGATTGCGGCGCTGGCCGCGCTCAAGGCGGGCGGCGCCTATGTGCCGCTCGACCCCGCCTATCCGGCCGACCGCATCGCCCATTATGTCAGCGACAGCCGCGCCGCGATCATCGTGACCAATGGCGCCCGCGCACAAAGCCTGCCCGACACGCAGGCGCAGATCCTCGACCTTGGCCCGCTGACAAATGCCAGACAACCCGAGAATGTCGATGGCGGTGCCAGCGCCGACGATCTGGCCTATGTGATCTACACGTCAGGTTCGACTGGCACGCCCAAGGGGGTGATGGTCGAACACCGCAATGTGGCCAATTTCTTTGCCGGGATGGACGACCGCATCGACCATGCCAATGGCGGCGTCTGGCTGGCGGTCACCTCGCTGAGCTTTGACATCTCGGTGCTGGAACTGTTCTGGACGCTGGCGCGCGGCTTCAAGGTGGTGCTGAGTTCCGACGAAAACCGCGCAGAAGTCTCGAAAGGCCCAATCGCGGTCAGTGACCGGCCGATCGACTTCAACCTGATGTATTGGGGCAATGACGACGGGCCGGGGCCGAAGAAATACGAACTGCTGCTCGAAGGCGCGAAATTCGCCGACGCGCACGGGTTCAACGCGGTCTGGACGCCGGAACGCCACTTCCACGCCTTTGGCGGCCCCTATCCGAACCCCTCGGTGACCGGCGCGGCGGTGGCTGCGGTGACAAAAAATCTCAGCGTGCGCGCCGGGTCCTGCGTGGCCCCGCTGCACCATCCCGCCCGCATCGCCGAGGAATGGGCAGTGATCGACAACCTGACCGGCGGGCGCGCGGCGCTTGGCATCGCCTCGGGCTGGCAGCCTGACGATTTCATCCTGCGCCCGGAAAACACCCCGCCGCGCAACAAGCCCGCCATGTTCGAAACCATCGAAACCCTGCGCAAGCTCTGGCGCGGCGAGGCGGTGGAGTTCGCCAAGGCCGATGGCACCATGCATTCGGTCGTCACCCAGCCGCGCCCGGTATCGAAGGAACTGCCGCTCTGGGTCACCACGGCGGGCAACCCGGAGACCTGGCGCGAGGCCGGGGCCATCGGCGCCAATGTGCTGACCCACCTTCTGGGCCAGAGCATCGACGAGGTGGCCGAAAAGATCCGCATCTATCACACCGCCCTGCGCGAGGCGGGTCATGACCCGGCCGATTTCAAGGTGACGCTGATGCTGCACACCTATCTGGCCGATACCCGCGAAGAGGCCGCGCGCATCGCGCGCGAGCCGATGAAGGATTACCTGCGCTCGGCCGCCGGGCTGATCAAGCAATATGCCTGGGCCTTCCCCGCGTTCAAGAAACCCAAAGGGGTGACCAACGCTTTTGAAATGGATCTGGGCGTGCTGAGCGGCGACGAGCTGGAAGCGATCCTCGATTTCGCCTTCGAGCGGTATTTCGAGGACTCGGGGCTGTTCGGCACCATCAACGATGCCGTGGCCCGCGTCGAACAGCTCAAACGCATCGGCGTGGACGAGGTGGCTTGCCTCATCGACTATGGCTTCGACCCTGCGGTCGTGCTCGAAGGGCTGAAACCCTTGGCCGAGGTGCTGAAACGGGTGCGCGCGCCCAGCGCGCTGGCCGAGGATGATTTCTCGCTGGCCGCCCAGATCGTGCGCCATGGGGTGACGCATATGCAATGCACGCCCTCGATGGCGCGGATGATCGCCATGAACGACGAGGCGCGCATGGCGCTTGGCCGGGTCAAACACCTGCTGCTGGGCGGCGAGGCGTTGCCGGGCGACTTGGTCGAGGATCTGCGCGAGGCGACCGGCGCCCGCATTCTCAACATGTACGGGCCGACCGAGACCACGATCTGGTCCACCTGCGCGCTGGTGCCGCCCCGGACCGAGGGCACGGTCGATATCGGCCACCCCATCGCCAATACCACCGTTTATGTGCTGGACGGCAGCGGACAACCCTGCCCCATCGGCGTGCCCGGAGAGCTGCATATCGGCGGCGAGGGGGTGACACGCGGCTATTGGCAGCGCCCCGAACTGACCGCCGAGCGGTTCCCGCGCGATCCGTTTGCCGCCGAGGCCGGGCTCACGGTGACCGCCGCGCCGCAGATGTACCGCACCGGCGATCTGGTACGCTGGCGGGCCGACGGGCAGCTCGATTTCCTGGGGCGCAGCGACCATCAGGTCAAGATCCGCGGCCAGCGGATCGAGTTGGGCGAGATCGAGGCGGCGATGGCCTCTTATCCCGGTGTCACCGGCGCGGTGGTGATTGCGCGCGAGATGGGCGGCGACACAAGGCTGGTGGGCTATGTCACCACCGGCGGGCCGGTCTCGGATGTCGCCCTGCGCGCGCATCTGGCCGCGCGCCTGACCGAGGTGATGGTGCCCGCACATATCGTGACGCTCGACGCGTTTCCGCTGACGCCCAACAAGAAGATCGACCGCAAGGCCCTGCCCGAACCGGTGCAGCAGCGCGCCGCACCCAGCGCCCCCTCGGAACCCGTCAGCGGCGCCGCGGCGCAGATCGCCGCGATCTGGTCGCGCATCCTGGGCGTCGGTGACATCCGGGCCGATGACAACTTCTTTACCCTTGGCGGGCATTCCCTGCTGGCGGTGCAGGCCCATCGCGAGATCCGCGCGGCGCTGAACGTGCCGGCCCTGCCCATCACCGACATCTTCCGCTTTCCCACCCTGGGCGGGCTGGCCGCGCATTTGTCAAAAGGCGATGCTCCCGATGAACCGACGCCACCTGCCGTCGACAGCGAGGAACGCGCCAGCACCATGTCGCGCCGGCGGGCGATGCGGGCCAACCGGCAGGAACGGGTGCGGTGACAGGGGCGGCGGCCACCGGGGCGCTGATGCTGGCGGCGCCGCTGCTGGATACGCGCGTGGCGCTGGCCGCGACCGACCCCGCCGGGCCGCATCAGGCCTATCCCGAAGAACTGGCCGCCCTGTCCCGCGCCACCTCCAAACGGCAGCGTGAATTTGCCGCCGGGCGCGCCGCCGCCCGCCTCTCGCTGCGCGAACTGGGCGCCCCGGCTTTGGCGATCCCGATGGGAACCGACCGGGCGCCGGTCTGGCCGCCGGGGCTGCTGGGTAGCATCACCCATACCGACACCGCCTGTCTGGCCGCCACCGCATGGGAGGGCGAGATTCGCATGCTGGGTCTGGATATGGAGCCCGACACGCCAATGGATACAGACCTGATGGAGACCATCTGCATCCCCGCCGAACGCGACTGGCTGGCCAGGCAGGACATGGCCGGGCACTGGGCCAAGCTGATCTTTTCGGCCAAGGAATGCGCCTACAAGGCGCAATACCGGCTGAGCCGCGCCCTGATCGGCTTCGACGCCATCGCGATCAGGCCCGATCCCGTCAGCCAGAGCTTTGCCGCCACATTTCAGGCCGATGTGCCGCCCTTCTCCAGGGGTGAGACACTGCACGGGCGTTTTGCGCGCGGGGGCGGGCTGATTATCACTGTGCTGGCCGTTGCCGCGTGAAATCCGAATGAGGTTACGCTAGAAAGCCCCCATGTTGCGCGCTGTTCTGCCCACCCTCCTGATCCTAGCGATTCTGATGGCCGGTCTCTGGTGGGGCTGGCTGCGCCCGCGCCTGCCCGACAGCGCCGTGGTGGATGCTGCCTATGCCCGACCGCTGCCACCGCCCGTGGGTGCGATGACAGTGTTTCACCTGGGCCACAGCCTGGTGGGACAGGACATGCCGGCGATGCTGCAACAGTTGTCCCCAATCGGGCACGACTATGCGAGCCAGCTGGGATGGGGCACCACGCTCAAGGCGCATTGGGAGCCGGATGAGGGGATCAATGGCTTTGAGCAGATGAACGACCATCCCCGCTATCGCGCCGCCGACAGCGCCCTTCGATCGGGTGACTATGACGCTGTGATCCTGACCGAAATGGTCGAGCTAACCGACGCGATCAAGTATTTCGAAAGCGACCGCTATTTCAGCAAATGGGCCGAACTTGCACGTGAGGCACGGCCCGATACGCGGGTGTTCTTGTACGAAACCTGGCACTGGCTGGACGATCCCGATGGCTGGCTCAACCGGCTCGACCGTGATCTTGTCGCGCTTTGGGAAAACGAGATCCTGCTGCGCGACATGGCCCGTAACCCCGACAACCCCGCCCATGTGATCCCGGTGGGTCAGGTCCTGTCCCGCTTTGTCCGCGCTGTCGAAGCGCGTGGCGGTGTGCCTGGCATTGAAGGGCCCGAGGCGCTGTTCCACACCGACGACCAGGGACGACTCGACCCGATCCACATGGGTGATCTGGGCAACTATCTGATCGCGCTCACCCATTACGCGGTGCTCTATCAGGCATCCCCCGTCGGCCTTCCCCACCAGTTGAACCGGGCCGATGGCAGCCCCGCCCTTGCCCCCTCGCCAGAGGCCGCGCGACTGATGCAGGAGATCGTCTGGCAGACCGTCACCAGCTATCCCAAGACCGGAGTCCCGCAATGAGCTGGATCACCAACCTGATCGGCATCCTTTTCATTGGCCATTCGCTGTTTGGCCCGACCAACCCGCAAATGCTGTCACAGGTGCTGGAGGGGCGCGACGTGCGGGTCGCAGCTCAAATTATCAATGGCGCGCCGCTGTCATATCAATGGGACAATGGCGCCACGGCCGAAGGTGTGAACGCGCGCGAGGTGCTGCCCGGTGGTGGCTATGATGTGGTGATCCTGACCGAGGGGATCCCGCTGGCCAACCAGATGCAGTATAATGACAGCATCGGCTCGGCCCGGCGCTATTACGATCTGGCCCTGTCCGCCAATCCCGACACCCGGGTGTTCCTGCAAGAGACGTGGCACGATCTCCGTTCGGGCAGCGGTGTCGACATCCCCTATGACGAGGGCGACGACCTCCCCTGGCGCGAGCGGATCGAGGCGGACCTGCCCCGGTGGCAATCCATCGTCGACGGCGTCAATGCCACCCGCCCCGAGGGTGCGCCACCGATGCAGCTGTTGCCCGCCGGACAGGCGATGCTGGCGCTGACCGATGCCATTGCGGCCGGGACAGTGCCGGGGGTCGACCGCATCGCGCTACTCTTCTCCGACGATATCCACCCCAACGATCTGGGCTTCTATTTCCTGACCATGGTGCAATATGCCGTCGTGACCGGGGTAAGCCCGGTGGGCCTGCCCCGGCGGCTTCAGGATCGCTGGGGCAAGGCCTATGCCACCCCCGATCCGGCGCTGGCGCAACGATTGCAGGAGGTGGCCTGGACCGTGGTGCAAGGGTTCGAGGCGCCCGAGCCGCCCGCGCCGCAACCGGTGGCAACCCCGGACGAGCCCACAAGCGAACCCGCCGCCGCCGAACAGGCGGGGGAGCCGGCCGAGCCACGACAGGGCTTTGTCCCGCCGCCCGCGCCCGAGGGGCCGGTGCCGGTGGCGATCGGACTGGCCGGGGTCAACGATTGGTCGGTGCAGCAACCCTTTCTCGACGTGTTCAAGACCGCCCGCCCCTGGATCGGCCATCTGCCCCGGCAATGGGGCGGCGTCGACCATGCCCAGCTGCAAGAGGCCGGTTATCTCGACCCGAATGGCTGGGTTATGGCGATCCCGCCCGAGCTGGGCTCGGTCGGGACGCTGATCCTGACCGACCTGCCCGAAGAGGCGGTGTCGACCGCCGGGCGCTATGTGCTGCGCTTTGCCGGCAAGGGCGTGGTCGAGGTGTCGGGCCGCGCCGAAAATGTGCGCTATGGCAAGAACAGCGTCAGTTTCGATTTCACCCCCGGCCCCGGATCGGTCGATATCCGTATCCAGCGCACCCATCGCGGCGGCGATTATGTGCGCGACATCTCGGTGGTGAAAGAGGAGCATCTGGACGCCCATCAGGCGGGCGGCCTGTTCAACCCGCTCTGGCTGGACCGGCTGATGGGCTTTGGCGCGCTGCGCTTCATGGACTGGATGCAGACCAACGACTCGCAGCAATCGGCCTGGGCGGATCGCCCCCGTCCCGAAGAGTTCACCTGGGCGATGAAGGGCGTACCGCTCGAGGTGATGATCGAGCTTTTGAACCGCACCGGCGCCGATGGCTGGTTCAACATGCCCCATCTGGCCGATGACGACTATATCCGCCGCTTTGCCGAGAGGGTGCGGGACGATCTGTGGATCGAACAGCGCGCCTATGTCGAATTGTCCAACGAGGTCTGGAACTGGCAATTCACCCAGGCGCAATGGGCCGAGGATCAGGCCCGCGCGCGCTGGAACAAGAAAGACCATTGGGTCAGCTACTATGCCGCCCGCGCGGTCGAGATGGCCGATATCTGGACAGATGTGTTCGGCGATCAGGCCGAGGCGCGGCTGATCCGGGTGATCTCGACCCAGACCGGCTGGCTGGGACTGGAGGAGATGATCCTCGACGCGCCCATCTGGACCGCCGAGGAGCCGGGCCGCGCCACCCCCGCCAGCCATTTCGACGCCTATGCGGTGACCGGCTATTTCGGTGGCACGCTGGGATGGGAGGACCGGCTGCCGCTGGTCCGGCAATGGCTGGCCGATAGCCGCGCCGCGGCCGAGGCTCAGGCCGACGCGCAGGGGCTGAGCGGTGCCGCGCGTGACGACTATGTCGCAAAGCACCGCTATGACCTGGCTAGTGCGCTGGCCTGGGCCGAGCTGCGCGACGGCGCCGCCAGCGGCAAAGTCGAGGACACGCTGCTGGGCAATCTGAAAGAGTACCTGCCCTATCACGCCGAGGTCGCGCGCCGACACGGCCTAGACCTGATCATGTACGAGGGCGGCAGCCATGTGGTGGGTAGCGGGCCGCTGGTGGATGATGCCGAACTGACCGCGTTCCTGACACATTTCAATTACACGCACGAGATGGGTGAGCTTTATACCGACCTGATCCGGGGCTGGCACGCGTTGGGCGGCGGGCTGTTCACAGCCTATGCCGATGTATACCGGCCCAACAAATGGGGCAGCTGGGGTCACCTGCGCCATCTCGACGACGACAACCCGCGCTGGGACGCGCTGGTGGAGTTTCTGAAGTGAGCCGCTGGCTGAGCGTCATCCTCCCCGCCCATGACGAGGCAGCGTGGATTGGCGATTGCGCCCGCGCGCTCCTGGCCTCGGACCCGCTGCCCGCAGGCTGGCGGTGCGAAGTGCTGGTGGTGGCCAATGGCTGCACCGACGACACCGCCTCACGCGCGCGCGGCTTTGCGGATCAGGCGGCGGCGCGCGGCTGGGACTGGCAGGTACTGGAACTGGCCGAGGGTGGCAAACTGGGCGCGCTCACGGCCGGGGATGCGGCAGCGCAAGGCGAATTGCGCGCCTATCTGGATGCGGATGTGCGTCTGGATGCTGCCTTGCTGGCACAACTGGTCGCCGCGCTCGACACCGAGGCGCCCCGCTATGCAAGTGGCGCCCCCCGCGTCGCCCCGGCAAAGAGCCAGATCACCCGTCTTTACGCGCGGTTCTGGCAACGCCTGCCCTTTGTCGCAACCGGCGTTCCCGGCTTCGGCCTGTTTGCCGTCAATGCCGCCGGGCGCGCGCGCTGGGGGAATTGGCCCGATATCATCTCTGACGACACCTTTGTACGGCTGAGTTTCACACCGCAAGAACGCCTGCGTGTGAAGGCTGGCTATGACTGGCCCATGGTCGAGGGTTTTGCCAATCTCGTGCGTGTACGGCGGCGGCAGGATGCAGGCGTGGCCGAGGTTGCGCGGCTCTATCCGCATCTGCCGCAGAACGATGGTACACCCGGTCTGGGCATGGGCGGCCTGATCCGGCACCTGCTGCGCGACCCGCTGGGTTTCGCCGTCTATGCAACTGTGGCGCTCACGGTGCGGACGCCGCTTTACCGGCCCCGGTCCCGCTGGGACCGGGGCCGGTAAAGCGGCGGGGCGCCAGAAAATTCGACGAATTTTCTGGCGCTACCCCTCGGAACCCGCGACCAGATCAGCCAGTTTGCGAGCCTGGTCGTCGATTGCGTGCCGCTTCAATACACGCTTGCGTCCTGCCTCGCCCATCCCTCGCAACCGCGCCACCGGTGTTTCGGCCAGCACGGCCAGCGCCTCGGCCAGCGCGGCATCATCACCGGCGGGCACCAGCCAGCCGGTCTCGCCCGCCAGCACCAGTTCCGGCGTGCCCGCCACATAGGTTGCCACCACCGGCCGCGCCGCCGCCATCGCCTCCATCACCACCATGGGCAGTCCCTCGGCAAAACTGGGCATCACCAGCGCATGTGCCCGCTCAAGCGCGGCGCGCACGCCGTCCTGATCCAGCCAGCCGGTCAGCGTGATGTTGCCCTCAAGCCCGGCATCGGCGATCGCCCTTTCCAGCGCCGGGCGCATCTCGCCATCGCCAACCAGGTCCAGATGTACCTGCGGATGCTCACGCACCAGACGCGCCATGGCCCGTACCAACACCATCTGCCCCTTTTGCTCGACAAAACGGCCGATCGAGACCAGGCGCAGCGGCCCCTCGGGCACCGGCTGCGGGTCGTCAAATGCGTCGGGCTCGATCCCGCAATGGACCACATGCAACCGGTCCCAGGTTTCGAACCCAGCCCAACGGCAGAGCTGGCTGCGTCCGAATTGGCTGACCCCAACGGCAAAGCGCGCGCGATCCAGCTTCTCCCCCAGGCTGAGCGCAACCGGCGCGTCGAATTCTTCTGGCCCGTGCACGGTAAGGGAATATCCCGGCCCTCCCAGCGCATGGGCCAGCATGGCAACGGTAGCGGAATTGGTGCCAAAATGGGCGTGGATATGACCGACCCCTTCCGCCTGGCAACGGTTCGCGACCTCGGCCGCCTCGGCCAGATAGATCAGATGGCGCGCCCAACCACTGGACGAGGCGCGCCCGCAGCGTAGCGCCAGTCGCAGCGCGGCAAGGCCACGCCCCGGCGCACGCAGGAACCGGCGCAACAGGGCGCCGCTTAGCCCCAACACGCCCCGGTCGAGCACATAACTCGTCTCTGCCGCCTCGGCCCTGTCACGCGCATCGACCAGCGGCGCCTCGGCCCGGCGCATCGCCAGCCGCACCACCTGATGCCCCTGCCGCTCGAGCGCCTGGATCTCGCGGCGAATGAAACTGTGCGAGGGTTGCGGATAGGTGTTCAGGACATAGGCGATGATCACGAGGGCGGATATCCGGCTAAGGAAGATTGCCCCAGTCCTAGCCTGCAGCGGCTCTGCTGCCTAGCGTGGGCCCTCATCGGGTACCCGGCAAGCCGCCGCCTGTGGACCCAAGGCCACAAGCATGGCCTGGCAAGGCGCGCTCTGATTGACCCAACCGGCGCCGGTCCCTAGCGTGACGAAAACCGGCCCAGACAGGCCGCCAGCAGAGATCCCACATGTCCCGCCTTCTCTCCGCCTTTCACGGTTCCGGCCTGATGGCCCGCGTCCTGCGCAGCGCCTCGTGGCTGATGGTTGGCTATGGCGGCAGCCAGGCGCTCAGGCTGGCGGCTAACCTGCTGATGACCCGGCTTCTGTACCCCGAGGCCTTTGGCCTGATGACGCTGGTCACGGTGGTGGTGGTGGGCCTGAACCTGTTTTCCGATGTGGGCATTGGCCCGGCCATCGCACAGAACCCGCGCGGCGACGACCCCGATTTCCTGAATACCGCCTGGACCATCCAGGTGGCGCGCGGCATCGGGCTGTTCGCACTGGCCTGCCTGCTGGCCCTGCCTGTGTCGCGGATATATGACGAGCCCGATCTGACCACCTATCTGCCGGTGGCGGCAGTGGCGCTGCTGATCTCGGGCTTTTTCCCGACCCGGATCGAAACCGCGCACCGGCACCTGATCGTCGGCCGGTTGACGGTGCTGGACCTGACCAGCCAGCTGATCGGCATCGGCGCAATGGCGGCGCTGGCGATCGCCACACGCTCGGTCATGGCGCTGGCACTGGGGGGTGTGATCACGGCACTTGCCAAGCTGATCCTGACACATTTTTTCTTGCCGGGTGACACCAACCGGTTCCGCTGGGAACCGGCGGCCCGGTCCGAGCTGATGCGGTTCGGCAAGTGGATCTTCCTGTCCACCGCACTGACCTTTGTGATCAGCCAGGGCGACCGGGCGATCCTGGGCCGCTACCTGACGATGGAGATGCTGGGCATCTACAATATCGGCTATTTTCTGGGCAGTTTCCCGATCATGCTGGGGATGGCCGTGGTCGGTCGCATCATGTTGCCGGTCTATCGCGATCATCCCCCCGATGCCGATCCGGCCAACTGGCGCCGGCTGGCACGGTTGCGGGCAGGTGTGACGCTGGGGGTCGGGGTGCCGCTGGTGGCGGTGGCGCTGGCCGGGCCGCAACTGGTCGACCTTCTTTATGACCCGCGCTACCAGCTGGCGGGGCCGATGGTGACGCTGATTTCACTTGCCTTCATCCCGCAACTGATCGTCGTGACCTATGACATCGTCGCATTGGCGCGGGGCGACAGCCTGTCCTATTTCACGTTGATGCTGGTGCGGGCGCTGATGCAGGTGGGCGCGATCCTGCTGGGGATCTGGGCCTTTGGCCTGCTGGGGGCGATCCTGTCGCTGGCGGCGGCGACACTCGCCACCTATCCTGCCGTGTTGTGGCTGACCGGCAAATACGGCGCCCGCGACCTGCGCCACGACATCATTGCGATTGTGCTGGGCGGGGTCGCAGCGGCCACCGTGATCCGGTTTCACTGGACCGAGATCGCGCCGCTGGCGGCGCTCTGAGGCGATGCCTATTCTGCCGGGGTCTGACGGCGCCGGAACAGGGACATTACCCGAGACCAGAGCGAGGGTGCCCGTCTTTCAGTATCTAGATATGGCACCGTCACCACTGGACGAAAGCCCAGTTCACGCTCCAGCTGTGCAGCGCTGCGCAGGACCGGGTGGCGCATCTCCATCAGCACGGCCAGCGCAAAGGCGACGACGAAACTGGCGGCCGCGCCAAGAATGGCTTTTTTCTTGCGGCTTTCGGTGACGGGATAATCGGGGATCGCGGCCTCTTCGATTACGGTAAGCCGCTCGGCCTGCCGCTCGGCCTCTATGAGAAAGCCCATCTCGGCCTCGCTGCGGCGGGTCGAGACCTGATTCAATTGGTCCTGCAACTGCTCCAGCCGGCGATCATAGGTGCCCAGCATGCGCTCGACCTCGGGGCTGGTCTCGATCTGGCTCTCCAACTCGCGCTTGCGGTTTTCCAGTAGGTCACGCTGCGCATCCAGGGTGGCCAGCTGTTCGCGATAATCCTTTTTCATCCGCTCGGCGGTTGCCGGGCGCTCGCTCTGCTCGGCCAGTTGAATCGCACGCTCGATCTCGATCCGCTCGCGCGCGATATCGAGCAGGCCGCCGTTGATGGTGGCAATCTCGTCGCGGCGGGAATCCAGTACGCCGGGTAGCGCAAGCTGGTTGTGGCTGCGGAAATCCTCGATCTCGTTTTCAAGCGCCTCGATATCGGACTCCAGCGCCGCCGCCTGCGCATCGAAGAAGGTCAGCGTGGCGCGGGCATTCTCGATACGGGTTCGTTTACTCAGCTCGACGGTACGCTGACCGAATTCATGCGCCACCTGCTGGGCCAGGAGCGCGGTCGGCATCCGGGCGGTGATCGTCAAGACCGAGATCGTACCATCATCGGAAAACCCCTCGCGTGCGGCGGCCACGCCCTCGATCCGCACGGCAGTACGCAACATGTCCACCTTGGCCTGCGGCCTGAGCGCGGGGATATCGGCATAGATACCATATTTCTCGATAATCTCGAGCATGGTACCGCGGGTGGTTAAGACCTGCTGAATGAGTTGCAGGCGCCGTGCCGAGGACCCCTCGACCGTACTGCGCGCCAATTCGTCGGAAACCACCGGGCGTGCAATCTGAATGACCTCATATGCCTCGTATTCGTGCTTTTGCATCGATGCGAGAGCCACTGAAAGCACAGTCCCGATCACGATGACAGCCAGCATGAGCCGCGCCCGTCTGCGGATCATGTCTAGAATGTCGTCCAAAGAATAGATCGGCCCCATGCCTGTCACTCAACTCGCTGCTACGACCCATGCCTCTTCTTGCAAGGAAACAGACCATGTCATGCCGACGAAAATAAGGCCGTTCCGGGCAAAAACGAAGATCGGACTATCTAGTTTTTCACACCCTAGCCGCGCCCACGATTCAGGATCACGCCCAAGAGCGGTGTCGTCTCTCCGATCACCTGCTGGCAGCGCCGTACCTGGTCGGCGGTAGTCTGGGTGCCGTCGGCGACCAGCAACACTCCGTCCAGCCGAGGCATAAACGCCGCCAGATCATCATAAGCAAGGATCGCCGGAAGATCGCAAATCATCAAGTCCGGGTTCAGATCGGTCTGGATAAGGTCCAGAACCTCGGCGCTGACCGGTGCTTGCAGTATTTCCGAGGCATCGCGCGCGACACCGGCCCCAAGACCGACGGCCAGCGTCCCGCTGCACCGCACCAAATGGTCGAGATAAGAGGCATCCCCACGCAACAAGGCGCGCATATCACCTTGTGCAGGCAAACCAAGAGCCTTGGCCAGACCGGGATCACGCATGTTCATGTCTAGCAGCACGGTCCGGCTCTCAGGGACCCGCGCGATGCTCAGTGCCAGATTGACAGCGGTAAAGCTGGCGCCACAGCCCCGGGTCGGTGCCACAACACCGATCCGGTGCCAGCCGCGCGCCTTCAGTGTCTGCAAGAGACGGGTGCGCAGGACATCAAACGCCTTCGCAGCGGGGTCAGAACGATAAAGGTTTACCAGCGGCATCTGCGCAGACTGAGGGCACCCAAGCCCAAGAGGTATGGTCTGCAACCGTTCCCACGGTTCTGGCAAAGTGGCTGGCAGAGGCCCGGCGATTTGCGGCGCCGGCAGTGGCAGCGCTTTCGTCGAAGCCGCCGGATCAACCGTTTTCGCGCGCCGCTTTGCCGCCTCGGCCCGAAGCGCGGCCTTGCGCCGGAACGGGCGATCTGCGGCTTCGCGTTTACCGATACCGGAGGTCTGGTCGTTCATCAAAGCAGCCGTTTCGGTTTCCGGAGCCAGGTCTCTATCATGATATGCCATATTTTGACACCTAACCTATGAATCAACAAATAAACTCAACAGCCCGTCCGGCGAACCACCACCGATGTGGTCCGCAGCAGCAGCGAGAGATCTCCGATCAGACTGACAGTACGCGCATAGTCTGCATCGACTTTTGACCGGTAGTCGAAACGAGAGTTGTTCCGTTCGGAGACCTGCCACAGGCCCGTGATCCCTGGCCGCAGCGCAAAATAACTCTCGGCGGGGCCGTAAAGCGGCAGCTGGTCGGGCATCATTGGACGCGGACCGACCAGGCTCATATCGCCCGTGAGCACGTTCCAAAGCTGGGGCAGTTCATCCAGAGAGGTGCGCCGCAGGAAGTTTCCGACAGGAGTAATCCGCGGATCGTCCTTCAGCTTTTGCGTGGCGTCCCATTCGGCTCGCATTACCGGGTCCTCTGCCAGCATCTTTTCCAGCTGGGCATCGGCGTCCATCACCATCGTTCGCAACTTGAGAATGTAAAACAGCTTGCCGTCGCGCCCCAGCCTCGGCTGCCGATAAAAGGCATCTCCGCCTTCAAGCCGGAGCGCCAACGCGCAAAAGGCGATGATTAGCAAAGAAACCGGAAGCGAAAGGACAATGAAGGCTACATCTAGGAACCGCTTGCCAACGGCAGCGTAAATACCGTTTGCCGGAGAAACGTCACCCCCCAGCTTCTCCGGCGGCGCGATTGTATTTGCAGGCAACAACGCTGTTTCCAGCATGCCCTTTGCCTGATCGGCTTGGCCAGACGCCACTGGCACCGCCAGTGAAGCAGTATAGATGTAGTCCTTCATGTCCCCCCCTACGCGGGATACCTGAGGCTAAGCCTTGGCACTGACCCCCAGCACATTGGCCTCGCAATCACTCTTCACACACACAAGACCAAGCAGCCGGCCCTGCATCTTTCGGCGGTGCTTACCCTGGCGAACCGCGCCCTACACGCAGTCTTGCCGGGCATGAATGTGGCTAACTTCCGCCATACTTCTGCCACGTTCGACCCTATCAGCTACCTAGAGAATTTTAAGAAATTCCGCGTCAACAGATTGTTTCCGTATGCAACCACTTAGAATTTCGCAAATTTCCAGAAAAAGCGTGAACCAAAGCAATCAACTGAGCAGTGATTGTTTCCAAACCCGCAACCGTGCAAAACTGGGAATCGGGTAAACAGTCTGCTTGTTCCAACTCTATCAAATCCGCGAGAGATTGTGTCTAAAACATGGCGAGGAGTTGTCGCTCTCGTCTATCTCCCGGCTCATACCTGTATTCTGACCGTGTCGACGAACGCTGACTCAAAAACGCCGGTGATGTTTGCGATTTTTCTGCCGGCGAAATGACGTAGCCATCTTCTTAGCCTGCCTGTTCCATCCGCAGCAGCTGGTGGCAAGCAGCAATGGCAGCCTCCGTTTCGCCTGTTTCCACAAAATTCAGGAGGCGCTCCAGCACCTCTGGACGGCAAATTGGGTCGAGCACACCTAACGGACCCGGAAAGGCACGACGCCGAATCGAGAAAGAGGCAACTTTCTTCAGCTCTGCGCCTATGTCGAAATTTCCCAACTGGCGGGCATGGCAGAAATCATAGGTCTCATAGCCTTGGTCGATAGCCCAGCCGATTGCCTGGGAAGTCAGCAGCAGACCGACATCGTCGCTTGTCACCACCTGGCCCCTGCCCGCTACGATGAGATGAACACGCTTCATCCGCGGATCGAGGATATGACCAAGTGCGCCGATCACCTGCCCATCGCGCCGAACGACCGGCAGATAAAGCAGGCCGAGCCGACTGGCCGCCGTCAGGAGCCGCAGGGTATTCATCGCCAACTGGCGCGCAGTCGCCGCCCCCATGGTTGAAGCGTGTTCACGCATCCACAGCCGCAGCAGCACACCCATATCGGATTTGAGCGAGGCGCCAGCGGTATGACTCAACCTGTACAGGCCGTTGTTCAAATAGCGTCGGGTGACGCGGCGGATTCTCTGGCGGGTGTCCGTACTCGGACCGGTGGACAGCCAGGCTTCATATTCATCGGGTAAATCAATACGGGGGCAGATCAGTTTATCAGCCTCGCCCTTGTTGGCGCCACGCTCATCCGACCGCACCGAATAGGTGGCCTCGGGAAAGGCGGCCACAAACTTGGTCGCCCGGTAGCGCGAGCTCTCGGATTGCAAGGACAGTCGCACCCAAGGGATCTGCTTCAACGTCTCAGCCAGTGCTGCAATCACAAGATCCTCGTACCGCGGTTCGCAAAGGAACCCGGTATATTCACTCCATAGAAGACGGCCACCTGCCTCGATCTCGGTCTGGAATTCCTTCCGGTTTCGGCTCCAGTTTGCGTTGTGTTTCAATGGCAGAACACCGACCAGACGCGGCCCGTGATAGACCACCATCACCCGCCAGCGCCCCGGATTGACAGCAAATGCCTGCGCCAGCCAGTCCCATGACAGAAACACCGTGCCCTCAGGATCGCGCGCCTCGAGCGCGCGCCAGCTGTCACGCAGGGCGGAGAATGCCCCCCATGCCGAGACCGGCTCAACCCGGAGCCTGCCACTGGCCAAAACGCTGGCCTCGAAATCCGGTACTTCGCTCATGGTTACGCACTTTTGAGCGAGCGTCCGTCCCTGAGGATCGCTTCAAAGCTGTCGACAGCACCGTCGAAGTTGCGTGTCAGCGGCGCGGTGATCGGCGATTGGGCCGCAAAATAGGCCCCCACCCTGCAAATCTGCATCGCGAATTCAGGATGAACGCCGGCATCGTCGTATTTGCGTACGCGTTCCTTGGATAGCCAGCCGCGTTTCCTGGCCTCTTTCACGATCAACTTGAATCGCTGCACACAATGAAAGGTCAGGTAGACCGAGAGATAGTCTAGATAGTCGTCGATCCGGTAGCCACATCCGGGATCAAAGGCGTCGATCATCACATCGACCATTTTGTCGGGCGCGATTGGCCAAGCTTCGTCCCCAATGAGCCAAGCGAAGTCCTCGGCCCCGTGGCGCAGGCCGGAATACTCGAAATCGAAGCATCTGAGACGGCCCGCTCGGTCCAGCGCTGCATTGCCAGACCGGCAATCCCATTTCACGAATTGGCGGCCCGGATTTGCCAGGCGTTCGGCGGCCGCTGCGCGGTCGAACCGGTTGTCGATCCCCATCGAATAGGGTTGCAGGGTGTCCACCCCCTCGACAAGGTTGGTCACCCAGGCGTTGCTGTCACCCAGAACAGGTAGCATATGCTGGAACTCGGTACGCCGCGCCGCGCTTTGCAAGCGAAAGATCGCAGCAACCGCCTGCGCGGCCAAATCCAGCTGGCTGCTGTCGGCGTGACGCACGATCTCCTGGTTCAGACGTCGACGGCCCACATCCGACTGGAACAAGACCTCGCCGACCACGCCCAGGCATTTAGGCAGGTCATCGCTATGCAGGCGCAGCCGTTCCAGCACAAAAGCTTCAAGATGGGTGCGGCGAACAGTAGGGCGCAGGGTGGCGATGACATCCATGTCGCCGAAATGCAGCCGAAAGCTGGAGCGTCCCTCGCCACCGGGCGCGGTCACCTTCTGGACCGGGCGCCCAAAACGGGTCTGGGCAGCTTCAACAATACGGGTCAACCTGTCCCAATTGCCTCTGCCTGCCATAACCCTCGCTCCCGTTCCAAAATGCGATCGGTGCATCTTCGCGCCTCTCAAAGGCGCGTCAGCCCTCTCTGCTCGATAGCATGAAGAGCGATTCGCTCGCAGGGTACGACCGTTTGATTGCCGGATTGCACACCGGCCGAAGGTCAATCACAGGGCAATGCCGGCATTGTTCACTGACTGCGGCGAAAGGTGCGAAATCGACCCCGCACCGGCCTCCGCTAAGCCCGATCGCAAGTCGCTCTTTGCACTGACAGATATCGGGTCAACGAAGGCATTCAGTGTTTCAAACATTACGATGGTCATCGATCCGACCGGGATCGCGATCCGCGCTTGCCGGATGTCATGGATGAAGGCGAGAGGAACAAAGACATCTGAGCTCAGCGTCTTGAGAAACAAAGGAAACGAAGGGGCCGTGACCGGGATGACCGAAGGAAAAGCCCGAAGAGGCACGGTGCAGGGGCACAAGCAAAGGGCTAGTCCGTCCGGAACTCGTTATCCCGTTACCGTCGAATTCCCAGCGCCGCGCCGATGGCCGGGTGAGCCGGTATTGTCTCATGTTTCACCTGCATTCGGGCAAGCCGGGCCTGCGCCCAGTCAGGAAACGGCGCGCCGCGCCCGGTTTCCTGACTGACATTCATGATCAGTGCTTCCTGGCTGGCACAGAGCACGCCGTCTCGGTCGGCATACATCTCAGCGAAGTAGACAATCCTCTTCGCATCGTGGTCGAGCAGTCGAAAATGCAGGTGAAACCCCTCACCTTCCAGTATCTCGCGCCGGAACTGGACATGCGATTGCAGGATATAGGGGCCGGCCCCGGCGGTTTCGACATAGGTCTTGCCAAGCCCCAGTTGCTCTTCGAGCATCACGTCCAGCGCCTTGTCAAAGGCGACGCCGTAATAGCCCACATTCATGTGCCCGTTATAGTCGATCCATTCAGGACGCACCGTGAAACCACGCACTTCGACCGGGGCGGGATAGGGGCCGTCATGGCCGCTCTGCGGGGTCTTTTCCACCATCGCGCTCAATCCTCGAATATCGCCACCGCGCGGGTGAACCCCGCGCTTGCGCCTTTGATCTTGAACGGAAAACAGGAAATGGTGAAGCCCGTGGGCGGCAACTGGTCCAGGTTCGCCAGCTTTTCCATGTGGCAATAGCCGATCTCCATCGAGGCGCGGTGCCCCTCCCAGATGATCGCCGCATCGCCACTTTCGGCATAGACGCGCGCGGTCAGCGGAAAGGGCGCATCCCAGGACCAGGCATCCGTGCCGGTTACCCGCACGCCGCGTTCAGTCAGATAGAGCGTTGCCGCGCGCCCCATGCCGCAGCCCTTGATCAGATAATCCGGCTGACCATAGCGCGCCCCGGCCGAGGTATTGACCACCACGATATCGAGCGGTTGAAGCACATGCGCGATGCGTTCCAGCTCGGCCTCGACATCTTCGGCGCTGACAACGTAACCATCCGGGAAATGGCGAAAATCCAGTTTCACGCCCGGATTGAAGCACCACTCTAGCGGCACCTCGTCGATGGTGATCGCCCGTTCGCCGTTGTTCATCGTCGAATGGTGGTGATAGGGCGCGTCCAGATGGGTGCCATTATGGGTCGCCACGCTGAGCCGCTCCACCGCCCAGCCCTCGCCACCCGGCAGATCCTCGCGTTTGAGCCCGGGGAAAAAGGACATCACCTGTTCGGCGGTCTGCTCATGCGTCAGATACTCGATCTGGGGCAGCATGATCGGCGGGTCGGAGACGATCCCGGTTTCCAGCGGAACGGAAAGATCAACAAAACGGCGGGCCATGGGCATTCCTTTGCGCAACTTGCGCAGAGGTTAAAAGCGCCCGCCCAGCCCGGCAAGACGCAAAGGGGGCGCTGCCCCCTCGGCCCTGCGGGCCTCACCCCCGGAGGTATTTTTGACCAGAAAGAAGCATATGCGCGGTGCTACTTCTTTCTGGTTCAAAATACTCCGGAGCGCGAGGCGGAGCCTCGCAAAGGCTTTATTCCGCCGCCAGCACTTCGGCTTTTTCGACCCTTACGGCTGCGTATTTGAACTCTGGTATTTTTCCGTATGGGTCGAGGGCTGCGTTTGTGAGGATGTTTGC
>NZ_JAKOEM010000070.1:0-1198 GCF_022321465.1 Ruegeria alba
GGCGTGTCTCGGGATCACCGATTACTCGATGATCTTCGACACGACGCCGGCGCCGACGGTACGGCCGCCTTCGCGGATGGCGAAACGCAGGCCGTCTTCCATCGCGATCGGCGCGATCAGCTCGACGGTGAAGCCGACGTTATCGCCCGGCATCACCATCTCGGTGCCTTCGGCCAGCGTCACGGTGCCGGTCACGTCGGTGGTCCGGAAGTAGAACTGCGGACGGTAGTTCGCGAAGAACGGGGTGTGACGGCCGCCCTCTTCCTTGGTCAGGATATAGGCCTCGGCTTCGAACTTGGTGTGCGGGGTCACCGAACCCGGCTTGCACAGCACCTGGCCGCGCTCGACCTTCTCGCGGTCGATACCACGCAGCAGCGCGCCGATGTTGTCGCCGGCTTCACCGCGATCCAGCAGCTTGCGGAACATTTCCACACCGGTACAGGTGGTGGTCTGGGTGTCCTTGATGCCCACGATCTCGATCGAGTCGCCGACATTGATCACGCCACGTTCCACACGGCCCGTCACCACGGTGCCGCGGCCCGAGATCGAGAACACGTCTTCGATCGGCATCAGGAAGGGCTGGTCGACAGCGCGCTCCGGGGTCGGGATGTACTCGTCAACCGCGGCCAGCAGTTCACGGATCTTGTTCTCGCCGATTTCCGGATCACGGCCTTCCATCGCCGCCAGGGCCGAGCCCGCAACGATCGGAATATCGTCGCCGGGGAAGTCGTACGAGCTCAGCAGCTCGCGGATTTCCATTTCCACCAGCTCCAGAAGTTCCTCGTCATCGACCTGGTCGACCTTGTTCATGAACACCACCAGCGCGGGCACGCCGACCTGGCGGGCCAGCAGGATGTGCTCGCGGGTCTGCGGCATCGGGCCGTCAGCGGCGTTCACCACCAGGATCGCGCCGTCCATCTGCGCCGCACCGGTGATCATGTTCTTCACATAGTCGGCGTGGCCGGGGCAGTCGACGTGGGCGTAGTGACGCGCTTCGGTCTCGTATTCCACGTGGGCGGTCGAGATGGTGATCCCGCGTGCTTTCTCTTCCGGCGCGCCGTCAATCTGGTCATACGCCTTGAAGTCGCCGAAATACTTCGTGATCGCTGCGGTCAGCGTCGTCTTGCCGTGGTCAACGTGGCCGATCGTGCCAATGTTGACGTGCGGTTTATTACGCTCAAACTTTTCCTTTGCCATT
>NZ_JAKOEM010000071.1:0-1049 GCF_022321465.1 Ruegeria alba
CCCGGCGCCCGTTTCCGGGCGCCGGGTTGGTTTCAGAATACCACGACCGAGCGGATGCTTTCGCCCGCGTGCATCAGGTCGAAGCCCTTGTTGATCTCGTCCAGGCTCAGCGTGTGGGTGATCATCGGGTCGATCTCGATCTTGCCGTCCATGTACCAATCCACGATCTTGGGCACATCCGTCCGGCCCTTGGCGCCGCCGAAGGCGGTGCCTTTCCACACCCGGCCCGTGACCAGCTGGAACGGCCGGGTCGAGATCTCGGCCCCCGCCGGCGCCACGCCGATGATGATGCTTTCGCCCCAGCCCTTGTGCGCGCATTCCAGCGCCGTGCGCATCACGCCCACATTGCCGGTCGCATCGAACGAATAATCGGCGCCGCCCTTGGTCAGCTCGACCAGATGCGCCACCATGTCGCCCTCGACCTCGGCCGGATTGACGAAATCGGTCATCCCGAAACGGGTGGCCATTTCCACCTTGTCGGGGTTCAGGTCGACGCCCACGATCTGGTCGGCGCCCGCCAGCCGCAGGCCCTGGATCACGTTCAGACCGATGCCGCCCAGGCCGAACACCACCGCGCGGCAGCCGATCTCGGCCTTGGCGGTGTTGATCACCGCGCCGATGCCGGTGGTGACGCCGCAGCCGATATAGCAGATCTTGTCGAACGGCGCGTCCGGGCGCACCTTGGCCAGCGCGATCTCGGGCAGGACGGTGTGGTTCGAGAATGTCGAACAGCCCATGTAATGCAGGATCGGCGTGCCATCGAGCATGGAAAACCGCGTGGTGCCGTCGGGCATCAGGCCCTGACCTTGCGTGCTGCGGATCGCCTGGCAGAGGTTGGTCTTGCCGCTCAGGCAATACTCGCACTGGCGGCATTCCGGCGTGTAGAGCGGGATCACGTGGTCGCCGGGTTTCAGGCTGGTGACGCCGGGCCCGACTTCGAGCACGACGCCCGCGCCCTCGTGGCCCAGAATGGCCGGGAACAGCCCCTCGGGATCGGCGCCCGAGAGGGTGAATTCGTCGGTATGACAGATGCCGGTGGCCTTGATCTC
>NZ_JAKOEM010000072.1:0-1021 GCF_022321465.1 Ruegeria alba
AGTTTCGAAGGCCGGATCGTCGGCGGTGACGTCCGACTGCAATCCGGCGCCCGCGTGTCCGGAGAAATCACCTACGCCAAGCTCGTCATCGAGGCCGGGGCCGAAGTGAATGCGGCCTGTTCCCGGGCATCGCAGGCCAGCGCCTGACCTCCAATTTCGGTCAGGTCAGCGGGTCGGCCGTGGTGTAGTGCAGGACGACCGGGATCACGGCCGCCTTCAGGCTCGCTGCGCCCTCTACGGCCAGATCGACCGGTCGCGGCGCTTCCGCCTCGACCCAGTCACATAGCCCGCCCAACGTGCGGTCGGCGGCGAGCGCCGCGCCGATGCTGGCGGTCAGCGTGTCGAAGGAACTGTCACGGTCGGTGCCCTGAACCACAGCCTCGATCTCGGCGCGGTGCTGATAGTGGTAGGCCAGCGGCGACAGAGTCACATCGGGCGCGCCCGGCTCGCCATCGCGCAGGATCAGCAGGCCTGCGGCCGGCACGCGCTCGGGAAGCACCTCGCCGCGCAGCGCGGTGGCGGGCAGCACTGAGATCCGCGCGTGCAGCGCGGTGAGGATGGTTTCGCGGGAGGTGGGCATGATTGTTCGCTAACCAGCAGAAACACAAAATGTCGGGGTGGAGGCTGAAGCGGACCTATGGGAACTCAGCCTCAATCGTGCGCGAGGCCAAAATGCTTGCATGGTTCTCGACTTTGGACTTAGCGTGGCTGAGACACGCCGCAGATCACGTCACATCGCATCGTTGTCTTGGAGGATTTCTCTCGTGCCGAAGCGATGGGTTGTTCTGTTTGTGCTGTTTTTCGCCCGAACGGTCATGGCCATCCAGTTTCAGTCCGTGGCAGCACTGTCTCCGTTCATCATGGACAGCCTCGCGATAACGCTGACGGAGATAGGGATCCTGATCGGCCTCTTCTCGGGACCCGGTATCATTGTCGCGGTTGCGGGCGGTGCGGTTGCAAGCTGGTTTGGCGACAAGCGGACCGTCATCGCAAGTCTGGTGCTCATGGTCGTCGGCGCAGC
>NZ_JAKOEM010000073.1:0-1016 GCF_022321465.1 Ruegeria alba
GGCCGATGCTCGATCTCGACCCGGTCGGTATCGAGCCGCACCAGGGTCAGGAGATGTCCCGGCGTGGTGATCGGCACATCCCGGTCGAGCGGGTCGATCCCGAGGCGCAGGCCCAGCGGATCGAGGCTGGCGCCGGTGATGACGCGGAACACCGGCTGTCCCGGCAGATCGAGGAGCACATGCCGGCCGATCCAGTCGGAGGGCTCAAGGCGCGGCGTCCCGATCAGGGCATCGTCGCCGGCAAGGGCCTCCTGCTGCAGGACAAGCTCCCGTCCCCAGGTGGGGAGCCAGAAGGCCCGGGCCCGGCCGCGCAGGTGATGCAGCCAGCGCCGCCGCGACCAGATGCCTGCTGGGCCCATGTCCTTGAGCGTCAGGACAGAGCCATGTTCGATAAGATCCCGCAGGGGTTCGAACACGACCGGGCCCAATCCGCTGTCGACGCCCTCGAAGCTCTGCGACAGGGTCTCGGCCAAGGGCTGACGCAGGACACTCGGGTCCATCAGCACATCCCGACCGCGGTAGCGCGGACTGCCGAAGAGCGTGCCAAGCAGCGTGTCACGCAGGCTGTCGGTATCCCCCGGCGCAATCACCGGCACGCCATCGGCAGGCGTGTTGTCCAGCATGGCGGTCCAGCTTGTATTGGTGAGCCCGATATTGAAGCCGTAGACCTCCACATCGGCGATCGCCTCCAGCAAAGACACGGCCGCGGTGGCCGAGCCCAGCGGATAGGGTTCGCCATCCGTCAGGAACAGGATGACCCGCCGCTTGGCTCCAGCGCCGGCAAAGAAGCCCTGGGTTTCGCTGAGCGCCATGGCAAAATCCGTCCCACCCCGGAGCACCGGCGGCTGGGTCAGCCAGTCCGACAGCTGCGTGAGATCCTGGCGGTCAGCATCGCGGCGCACCTGCATGTCGGCGACCGTTTCGTGCCAGAGCAGGATGCAGATGTCGTTGCGCAAGGCCGGCGGTACACTGCCGGCAAGTTCATCGACCAGCGCCCGCACCGCTGCCATGGCCGC
>NZ_JAKOEM010000007.1:0-155094 GCF_022321465.1 Ruegeria alba
ATCATCAGCAACTCTCCTGCAAATCAAGAGAATTGAATCAGCAGCCAAAGCATCGCTCAAGCAGAGTTTTTCAACAGTATCCGGACGAAGCGGTCTTTTGGCGTCGTCACTTACTTGACCGCTTTGCGCGCATTGCGACTGGGAATTTGCCCCTGCAATAGTCGCTTCCACCGTTGGAGGGCACCAAAGCGGCCTACGAGGTGATAATGTGGCGATGCCCTGCGCCCTCGCCGAAATAGGACAAGCACCGGGTCACAAAGTGCCGGACCATCCGGCGAGGGTTTGCCTTGTCATAGCCGAGTGCCAATGTCAGAGGCGGCAACATATCCCGGATCGGCATCGCGACGAGGCGGTCGCCCGCGTAGCTGACATCCGTTGTGGGTAGCATATTCAGAACCGCGCAGCCGTGACCTGCGCCAACCAAGCTGCGCACCATTTCGGTGGAATTCGCATAGGCAATTTTGGCAGAATTATGCCCCGCCGCGCGGAACATCTGCTGGTAGTAATCAACCGCAATGGGACGGTTCAGAACGATCATCGTTTCTTCTGCAAGGTCTTTCAGGCGCACAGAAGCCTGCCTTGCCAGCGGATGATCCGGTGCGGTCAGGCAATAGGCAGGGGCCTCGATCAACACGTCAAAGGTGATCTGGGGCAGGGCCGCGTCGGAGACAAAAAGGATGGCGTCGAAATCGCCCGACAGAAACCCCTCTTGCGCGCGGTCATTGTCGCATTCCTCAAGGTGGAGCGTCACTTGTCCGTCCGCGCCAGCAATACCTGTCAGAATGTCGGGTAGGAAGGCCGGGGCAACCGGGGCGTAATAGCCGATCCGCAATTCGCCTGTCAGGGCTCCTTGAAGATCTGAGCCTGCTGTCATTACCGCTTCAAACTCTTCGAGGAGATGGTTGAATTTGCGTTCAAGCACCCGACCGCTGGTCGTGGCGGTTATCCCCCGCGACCGGAACCGGTTGACCAATGTGAGCTGGAAGTGCGCCTCGATCCGGTCGATCGCCGCCGATACGGCCGACGCGGCAACGTTCAGTTCCTCCGCCGCCCCTGAAATGCTGCCATGGGCCAATGCAGTGGTGAAGTAACGCATGGATTGGATCGAAACGGTCACAATTCCTCGGTCAATCAGATGTAGATCATCATTTAGTTCTGTTTTTCATGGGAATGGCCTTGTGTCAAACTGCGTGACAAATTGCGAGCGAGGGAATGCATGTCCGATACTCAACTGAAGGGCTGGAACCATGTGCCCGATGTTCCGCTGAAGGTGTCACCGATCTTCAGTTGGCCACCGAACCCGACCGAAATCGCAGGTTGGTTCTGGAGCTCGTGGTTCCTGATCACGGAAAAGCTGATCATCGTCGGGATCGCCTTCGCCAGCTACCTCTGGTTCCAACCGCCGCTGGAAGAGTCCAGGACCTTCGCATTCGGCTGGGTCGCACAGATGTATGCGCGCAACCTGCTGCTGGCCCTGATCATCGGAGGCGCACTTCACCTGTGGTTCTACACCTTCTCGGCACAAGGGTTGAAACTGAAGTTCGACCCGCGTCCCCTGATGGTGAATGGCCGGCAGTTCACCCTTGGCGGCCAGGTGCGCGACAACATGTTCTGGACACTTGGTACCGGCGTGCTCATCTGGACCGGCTACGAGGTGGTGCTGATCTGGGCCTTGTCCAATGGATACATGCCACTGATCTCCTGGGCCGCACATCCTGTCTGGTTTGTCGCGATCTTCTTTCTGATTCCGATTTGGGAGAGTTTCTATTTCTACGTCATCCATCGGACGATCCACATTCCGTTTCTCTACAAACACGTCCACTACCTGCATCACCGCAACATCAATGTCGGCCCGTGGTCTGGCATGTCCCAGCACCCGATCGAGCAGATGATCTTTCTCGGATCGGTCTTCGTGCACCTGTTGATCGGCGCGCACCCGGTGCATATCCTGTTCCACCTTCAGTATTATTTCCTGACGGCGATGACCACGCACACGGGGTTTCAGGGGTTGCTGATCAAGGACAAGAATCGCCTGGCCTTGGGGACGTTCCACCACCAGATGCATCACCGCTATTTCGAGTGTAATTACGGCAGCCTGGAAATCCCCTTGGATAAGTGGTTCGGCACCTTCCATAACGGCACGGTCGAGGCCAATGAAAAGATGCAAGAGCGACGCAAAAGGATCATGGGGAAATGAGCAAGGCACTGACTGTCATGGATCTGCGCGCCCTAAAGGGGGTTCGCCAGATCAGCTTTGTTCAGGTGGCCCGCGAGGAAGAGGCCATCGCCGCCTCGGAGGCTGGAATGGACATGATCGGAACGGCCTTCATCCCCGAACGCGCTCATTTCGCCCGGGCCGTGCCGCAGACGCATTTCCAGTTTGGATTGCCGTGGGGCAAACACGCCGAAGCAACCGAGGCATTGCGCGATGCCATGGCGGCGATGAATGCAGGCGCTCAGTCAATCTATTGCGGTATGAGCCCGGCCATAGTTGAGGTGCTGGCGCGCGAGGGCGTACCGGTGATCTGCCATGTCGGCCTCGTGCCGCCCAAGGCGACCTGGACGGGCGGCTTCAAGGCGGTGGGCAAGTCGGCCGAGCAAGCCCTGCATCTCTTGCAAGAGGTCAAGGATTTCGAAAATGCCGGTGGCTTTGCCGTCGAGATGGAAGTCATCCCCGCTCGAGTGGCCGCCGAAATTTCCAAAAGGACTTCCATGCTGACGATCTCACTCGGCTCCGGTGGAGATTGCGATGCTCAATACCTGTTCTCTGCCGATCTTCTCGGGGAAAATCGCGGCCACTTTCCTCGCCATGCCAAAGCCTATCGAAATTTCGCAGGTGAACGCGATCGCCTACAGGCCGAACGCGTGGCGGCTTATCGTGAGTATATCTCCGAAGTGAACGTCGGAACCTTTCCCGAAGCGTCTCATGTTGTTGAGATAGATGAAACCGCGTTGCAAGATTTTCTGAAACAGGCGGAGCGGGCCTGACCGGTTTCTTGACAGCGATGTCTGTTTTGCGTGCATCACGAACGTTCGTGCGCGCCGCAGCATCTGTCGAAGTGGGCTCTATCGTTGAATCCGCTGCGCGAAAGACAAATGACTGCGCTGCAGAAAACCGCATGATCAAAGTGACACGATAGATGTTTTCGAACAGAAGAAGACGGGCGCCGGTGCTCTTGTTCCCGGCGCTTTTGCGCGTGTAAGGTGGTTCCAAAGAGCAAAGCGCAAAAATCAGGACAGGCCACCCTCAAGATGTTCGACGCCGCACCGCTGTTGCGAGATGTGTTTGGATTCGACGCCTTCCGCCCCGGACAGGAAGAGATCGCGCGGGCCGTGGCCGAGGGCGAGAACGTGCTGGCGATCATGCCCACGGGGGGCGGCAAATCGCTTTGCTTCCAACTGCCGGCACTGATGCGCGACGGGGTGACGGTGGTGATCTCGCCGCTGATCGCCCTGATGCGCGACCAGGTACGCGGCTTGCAGGAGGCGGGTGTCGAGGCGGGGGCCTTGACCTCGGGCAACACGCCTGAAGAGACCGAGGCTGTCTGGGAGGCGCTGGAGGCGGGGCGGCTGAAGCTCCTTTACATGGCCCCCGAACGGCTCGCCTCGGGCGCGGCGATGGGGATGCTGCGGCGGATCGGGGTGAGCCTGATCGCGGTGGACGAAGCCCATTGCGTCAGCCAGTGGGGCCATGATTTCCGCCCCGACTACCTGCGCATCGGAGAGCTACGCCGGGCGCTGGGCGTGCCGCTGGCCGCCTTCACCGCCACGGCGGATGCCGAGACACAGGCCGAGATCGTCGCGAAACTGTTCGACGGAAAAGCGCCGCGCAGCTTTCTGCGCGGGTTCGACCGGCCCAATATCCACCTTGCCTTTGCCGCCAAGGACAGCCCGCGCCGCCAGATCCTGGATTTCGCGGGCGCTCGGCGCGGCCAGTCGGGCATCGTCTATTGCGGCACCCGCGCCAAGACCGAGACGCTGGCGCAGGCCCTGCGCGAGGACGGCCACAGTGCCTGTCACTATCACGGCGGCATGGAGGCCGAGGACCGCCGCATCGTCGAGACCCGCTTTGCCCGCGAGGACGGGCTGATCGTGGTGGCGACGGTCGCCTTTGGCATGGGCATCGACAAGCCAGATATCCGTTGGGTCGCCCATGCCGATCTGCCGAAATCCATCGAGGCCTATTATCAGGAGATCGGCCGCGCCGGGCGCGATGGCGGGCCGGCCGAGACGCTGACCCTGTTCGGCCCCGACGACATACGCCTGCGCCGCAGCCAGATCGACGAGGGGCTGGCCCCACCCGAACGCCGCGCCGCCGACCATGCCCGGCTGAACGCACTTCTGGGGCTGGCCGAGGCGCTGACCTGCCGCCGCCAGACCCTGCTGGGTTACTTTGGCGAGACCGAGGTCACCTGCGGCAAATGCGATCTGTGCGACAGCCCGGCAGAGCGCTTTGATGGAACCACCGCCGTGCGCATGGCGCTGTCGGCGATGCTGCGGACCGAGGAATGGTTCGGCGCAACCCATCTGATCGATATCCTGCTGGGCAACCAGACCGACAAGATCCGCGAACGCCGTCATGACCAGTTGCCAACCTATGGGGTGGGCACGGAATGGAACCGCGCTCAGTGGCAGGCGATCTTTCGCCAGATGATGGGCCGCGATCTGGTGCGCCCCGATCCCGAACGTCATGGCGCGTTGCGGATGACCGAGGCGGCGCTGCCGATCCTGCGCGGCGAGGCCGAAATCGAGTTGCGCAAGGATACGGTGCGCAAGGCGGCGCGGCGTCCGGCGGTCAAGGCCATGGTCAATGACGAGGACGCGCCGCTGCTGTCCGCGCTCAAGGCCAAGCGCCGCGCGCTGGCCGAGGCGGCGCGGGTCCCAGCCTATGTGATTTTTCCCGACCGCACCCTGATCGAGATGGCCGAGAAGCGCCCCGCGTCGCTGGACCAGATGGCCCGGATCGGTGGTATCGGTGCCAAGAAGCTGGAGCGCTACGGCGCCCTGTTCCTGGAGGTGGTGAGCGGCGCCGCCGAGGCCCTGCACCCCGCCCGCCGCAAGCTGGCCGGTCGGCAGACCGGCAACATCTATGACCGGCTGCTGGCGGTGCAGGCCGATCTGGCGCGCGGCCCCGACGGAATCGACAAGCCGCTCAGCTGTTCGGCATCGCAGCTGGCCAAGGTGGCGCAGATGCGGCCCGACGACCGGCACGGGCTGGAGGTGCTGTTGGGCGACCGGCGCTGGGAACGTTTTGGTGAGGCCTTTCTGGACGTGCTGGGCCAGGCGTCCTAGATACGTGCGAAACCAAGGACGAGGGGGCAGGACATGCTGGTGGTGATCTCTCCGGCCAAGCGGCTGGATTGGGCGGAACGTGACATAGCGGCGACCGAACCCGCCTTTCAAGACGATGCGGTGCGGCTGGCCAAGACCGCGCGCAACCTGACGCTGGGCGATCTCAAGAAACTGATGGGGCTGAGCGACGATCTGGCCCGGCTCAACCGCGACCGGTTCCGCGAATTCGCCGATGCGCCTAGCGCTGATGTGACCCGCCCTGCCGCGCTGGCCTTTGCCGGGGACACCTATCAGGGGCTCGAGGCGGCCTCGCTCGACCCTGAAGAGATGGACTGGGCGCAGCAGCATCTGCGCATCCTGTCGGGGCTATACGGCCTGTTGCGCCCGCTGGATGCGATCCAGGCCTATCGGCTGGAAATGGGCAGCCGGTTGAAGACGCGTCGGGGAACCTCTCTCTATGACTATTGGGGCGATCAGCTGTCCAGAACGCTGAATGCGCAGGCGGATGAGATCGGCACCGATGTGCTGGTCAACTGCGCCAGCCAGGAATATTTCGGCGCCGTGGACCCCAAGGCGCTGAAACTGCGGGTGATCACGCCCGTGTTCATGGAGGACAAGGGCGGCGCGCCCAAGATCGTGAGTTTCTATGCCAAGAAGGCGCGCGGGGCGATGGCCCGCTATATCGTGCAACGCCGTCTGACCGATCCGCAGGCGCTGAGTGAATTCGACAGTGGCGGATACCAGTTTAACGCAGAAATGTCCGAACCCGACAAACCGGTGTTCCTGCGCCCTTATCAGGGCTGATTTTCTCTCGACCTCACGCGCGGCGCCGGGCAGTCTGTCGCCACGAGAGAGGGAGACTGCCATGACCGTTCTGATCGCCGGTGCCGGTATCGCGGGGCTCAGCCTGGGGCTGACGCTGCACCAGATCGGGGTGCCGTTCCGCATCTACGAGGCGACGGCGGTGCTGCGCCCGATGGGGGTGGGGATCAACCTGCAACCCAATGCGGTGCGCGAATTGCTGGATCTGGGGCTGGAAGCGGAACTGGACCGGATCGGGGTTCGGACGCGGCAACTGGGGTTCTATTCGAAACTGGGCAAGACCATCTGGGAAGAGCCGCGCGGCACCTGGGCGGGTTACGCCTGGCCGCAATATTCGGTGCATCGCGGCGCCTTGCAGATGATGCTGTATGAGGCGCTGGTTGCACGCGCCGGGGCGGATTGCGTGGTGACGGGCGCTCGCGCCACCGGGTTCGAAACCGGGCCAGAGGGCGCCATTCTGATCCTGAGCGATGGGCGCCGGGTCGAGGGGCGGTTGCTGATCGCCGCCGATGGCATCCATTCGGCGCTTCGGGCGCAGATGTACCCAGACGAGGGCGAACCGATCTGGAACGGACGCGTCTTGTGGCGTGCCACCACCCGGGCGCCCGCCTATTTCGGTGGCGGCGCCATGGCGATGATCGGGCATGACGACCTGCGGCTGGTGTCTTATCCGATCTCCGACCCGGATAGCGACGGCATGGTCGAAATGAACTGGATCGCCGAGAAACGCTTCCCCTTGGATGCCGCGTGGAAGAAAGAGGATTGGAACCGTGCCGCCGATATCGGTGACTTCCTGCCCGATTTCGAAGAATGGCGGTTCGACTGGATCGACGTTCCCGCGCTGATCCGGGGGGCCGAGGTGGTCTATGAATACCCGATGGTCGACCGCGACCCGCTGCCCCGCTGGACGGATGGTTCGATGACCCTGATGGGCGATGCGGCGCATCCCACTTATCCGGTGGGATCGAACGGGGCCAGTCAGGCGATTCTGGATGCCCGCATCATCGGTGCCCGGCTGCTGGAGCATGGGATTACGCCCAGGGCGCTGGAAGCCTATGAGGCCGACACCCGCCCGGTGACCACCGCCGTTGGCAAGGCCAATCGCGCGGGCGGGGGGCCGGACGGGGTGCTGCAACGGGTCGAGGATCTGTGCGGCGGGGATTTCGACGATATCGACACCGTGATCCCCCACGCGGATCTGGCCGCACATGCGGCCAGATACAAATCCATCGCCGGGTTCTCGATAGAAGAGCTGAATGCGCGCCCCCGGACCATCGCCGAAGGCGCTCGGGTTACAGCCTAGACCGTCATCGCCGCCGCAACCGCCGCTTTCCAGCGGCGATAAGCGGCCTCGCGGTTGCCCTCGGGCATCTTGGGGGTGAACCGGGCATCCAGCGCCCAGGTCGCGGCAAAGCCCGCCTGATCGGGATAAAGCCCCGCCCGCATCCCGGCCAGCCAAGCCGCGCCCAGCGCCGTGGTCTCCTGCATCACCGGGCGGTCCACCGGCGCGCCCAGACGGTCGGCCAGTCCCTGCATCGCCCAGTCAGACGCGCTCATGCCGCCATCGACGCGCAGGATCACATTCGCATCTGCGCCCCAATCGCCCTGCATCGCCTCCCACAGGTCGCGGGTCTGATAGGCGACGCTTTCCAGCGCAGCCTTGCAGAACTCGGCAGGGCCCGAATTGCGCGTCAGCCCGAACATGGCGCCCCGGCAATCGGGTTTCCAATAGGGGGCACCAAGACCGGTGAAGGCGGGCACAAGAATGACGTTCTGGGCCGGATCGGCGCGGGCGGCCAGTTCACCGCTTTGCGCCGCGGTCTCGATGATCCCCAGCCCGTCGCGCAGCCATTGCACCGCCGCCCCGGCGATGAATATCGACCCTTCCAACGCATAGGTCCGCTGGCCGTCCAACTGATAGGCAATGGTCGTCAGCAGCCGGTTTTGCGAGGCGACCGGCTGTGCCCCGGTATTGAGCAGCGCGAAACAACCGGTGCCATAGGTGGATTTCATCATGCCGGGCTGGAAACAGGCCTGCCCTATCGTGGCCGCCTGCTGGTCGCCGGCAACGCCCAGGATCGGCACCTGCCCGCCAAACAGATCCGTGGTACCGAAATCGGCAGCACAGTCGCGCACCTCGGGCAGCATCGCCATCGGCACGTCCAGCAGCTCGCAGATCTCCTTGCTCCATTCCCCCTGATGGATGTCGAACATCAGCGTCCGCGCGGCGTTGGTGGCATCGGTCGCGTGAACCCGCCCGCCGGTCAGCCGCCAGATCAGGAACGAATCGATCGTGCCGAACAGCAGCTCTCCCGCCGCGGCCCGATCGCGCGCGCCCGGCACGGTGTCGAGGATCCATTTCACCTTGGTGCCCGAGAAATACGGATCGAGCAGCAGGCCAGTCTGGGCGGTAAAGTCATCCTCGCAGCCCGCATTGCGCAGCCGCTCGCAGATGGCTGCGGTGCGCCGGTCCTGCCACACGATGGCGCGATGCACGGGCGCACCGCTGGCCTTGTCCCAGACCACTGTGGTTTCGCGCTGGTTGGTAATGCCGATACCGGCGATCTGTTCAGGTCCGATCCCCTGAGCAGAGATCACTTCGCGGCAGACCTCGACCGTGGTTTGCCAGATCTCTTCGGCGTCGTGTTCCACCCAGCCCGCTTCGGGAAAATGCTGGGTGAATTCACGCTGAGCGGTCGCCACCCGCCGCATCTCGCCATCGAACAGGATCGCCCGGCTCGAAGTGGTGCCCTGGTCGATCGCCAGAATAAAGGTCATTCTCTGCCCCCTGTCATCGTCTCTTGACCCGGGACTGTAGCCGCATTTCCGGCGTGTCAGGAAGCCCCTACTAATCGTTTAGTTGAGGAACCGCGATATTGTCGATCAGCCGCACCCCGTCGAGCCAGGCCGCCACCAGCAGGCGCGCGGGTTCGGTGGGCCGGTCAAGCGCGCGCAGACTGTCCGCTGCGCGCAGATCGAAATACTCGATATCGACAAAACCGGCGGCGCCCAGCGCCTCGCGCGCCGCGGGCGCCAGATCACCAAATGAGGCGCCAGCCGCCAGCTTCTCGGCCACCTGCCGCATGACGGGATAGAGCCGACCCGCTCGCTCCAGCCCGTCAGCCGAGAGCCGCATGTTGCGCGAGGACATCGCCAATCCCGAAGGCTCGCGCACCGTGGGACAGCCAATCACCGTGATGGGGATATCCATATCCTGCGCCATGCGGGTCACCAGCATCATCTGCTGGTAATCCTTTTCGCCGAAATAGGCCCGGTCGGCCGCGGTTTGCAGGAACAGTTTCGCCACCACGGTCGCCACGCCGTCGAAATGGCCGGGGCGGCACGCCCCCTCCATTACATCGGTCAGACCCGAGACCGAAACGGTCGTGGCAAACCCCTCTGGATAGATTTGATCGGGATCGGGCACATAGATCGCATCGACCCCATAAGGCGCCAGCTTGGCGGCGTCGGCCTCTTCGGTGCGGGGGTATTTGGCCAGATCCTCGGGGCTGTTGAACTGTTTCGGGTTGACGAAAATGGTCACCACCACCCGGTCGCAAGCCGCCTTGGCCGCCGCGACCAGCGACAGGTGGCCATCGTGCAACGCGCCCATCGTGGGCACCACACCGATGCGTTCGCCCGCACGCTTCCAACCGGCGGTGGCGGCGCGCAGATCGGTTAGATTGCGCAGGATCGGCGCGCTCATGTCTTTGCACCCTTGGCCGGGGCCTGATCACCAAACACATGTTCCGCCGCCGGAAAGCTGCGCGCGCGGACCTCGGCCGCATATTCGGCAATCGCCGCCTCGGCCATTGGCCCCAGATCGGCATATCGCTTGACGAATTTCGGTTTGAACGCGGTGAAAAAGCCCAGCATGTCATCCACCACCAGGATCTGCCCGTCACACCCGGCAGAGGCCCCGATGCCGATGGTGGGAATCGCCACCTCGGCGGTGATCCGGTCGGCCAGCGTCGCGGGCACCTTCTCCAGCACGACCGAGAACGCGCCCGCATCGGCTACCGCATGCGCATCGGCCAGCACCGCCTGGGCCTGATCGTCGCGGCCCTGCACCTTGTAGCCGCCCAGCGTATTGATCGACTGCGGCGTCAGCCCGATATGGGCCATCACCGGAATGCCACGCTTCACCAGAAACCGGATGGTTTCGTCCATCTCGACCCCGCCTTCCAGCTTGACCGCGCCAGCACCGGTCTCGGCCATCAGCCGGGCAGCATTGCGGAACGCCTGTGCCGGACCCTCCTCGTAGCTGCCGAATGGCATGTCGATGACCAGCATCGCGCGTTCCAGCCCGCGCGCCACCGCCTGGCCGTGCAGGATCATCATCTCCATGGTCACACCCAGGGTGGAACTGAGCCCATGCAGCACCATGCCGACACTGTCGCCCACCAGCACGAAATCGCAATGCCCATCCATCAGCCGCGCCATCGGAGTCGTATAAGCGGTCAGGCTGACCAGCGGCACGCCCCCCTTTTGCGCCCGGATATCCTGGGCATTGGGGGCGGTCTTGCGGGCAGTCGCACTCATTTCCAGTCCTCCGCAGAAAATGTTGCATCGCAGCATAGATATTTCGCAATCGCAGCGAAAGCCCGATTGCGCCAACAATTCCTTGATTGCCCCGGGATTTGCGGAAACAGTGAGGCAAGCCGTGACGGGTTCACGATCCCGTCAGACGAAACCAAACGGGGAGAGTTGGAATGAAACGGTTTGTAAAACAGGGGTTTGTCTCTGGTCTGGCGCTGAGTGCCGCTTTGATCGCCGGGGCCGCCTGGGCCAAGGATGACATCACCATCGCAATGCAGTTGGAGCCGCCGCATCTGGACCCAACCAGCGCCGCGGCGCAGGCCATCGACTCGGTGGTCTATGTAAATATTTTCGAGGGATTGACCCGCTTTATGGGCGATGGATCGATCGTCCCCGCCCTGGCCGAAAGCTGGGAGATCTCGGAGGATGGCACCGTCTATACCTTCAAGCTGCACGAGGGCGTGACCTTCCATGACGGCTCGGCGATGGATGCCGAGGACGTCAAGTTCAGCCTGGATCGCGCCCGCGCCGAAGACAGCGCCAATGCGCAAAAGGCGCTGTTCGCCGGGATCGACAGCGTTGATGTGGTCGATCCGCTGACCGTCAAGGTGACGCTGACCGAACCCAACGGCAATTTCCTGTTCAACATGGCCTGGGGCGATGCGGTGATCGTGGCGCCCGAGAGCATCGAGAACATCAAGACCGCGCCGGTGGGCACCGGCCCCTATACGTTTGGCGAATGGGTGCAGGGCGACAAGATCGTGCTGAACCGCAACACCGGTTACTGGGGTGACCAGCCGGCGCTCGCACAAGCGACGTTCAAATTCATTTCGGACCCCACAGCCGCCTTCGCCGCAATGATGGCCGAGGATGTGGACGTGTTCACCGGCTTCCCCGCGCCCGAGAACCTGCCGCAATTCGAGGCCGATCCTCGGTTCCAGGTGCTGGTCGGGTCGACCGAGGGGGAAACCATCCTCTCGACCAACAACAAGCAGGCGCCCTTTGACAACGTCAAGGTGCGCCAGGCGATGGCCCATGCCATCGACCGCCAGGCGATCATCGACGGCGCGATGTTCGGATATGGCACCCCGATCGGCACGCATTTCGCACCGCACAACCCGGCCTATGTCGATCTGACCGGCAACTCTGCCTATGACCCGGACAAGGCCAAGGCACTGTTGGCCGAGGCCGGTCTGCCGGATGGGTTCGAAACCACGCTGCACTTGCCGCCCCCCTCTTACGCGCGGCGCGGCGGCGAGATCATTGCGGCCCAGCTGGCCGAGGTCGGCATCAAGGCCGAGATCATCAATGTCGAATGGGCGCAATGGCTGGAAACCGTGTTCAAGGGCAAGAACTTTGGCCTGACCATCGTCAGCCATACCGAACCGATGGATATCGGCATCTACGCCCGGCCTGAATACTACTTCCAGTACGACAATCCAGCGTTTCAGGAACTGATGACGACGCTGAATTCGACCACCGACCCGGACAAGCGGACCGAGCTGATGCAACAGGCGCAGCGCATCATCTCCGAGGATTACGTGAACGGCTACCTGTTCCAGCTTGCCGCACTGAGCGTGGCCAAGGCCGGTGTGCAGGGCCTGTGGGCCAATGCGCCCACCGCCGCGACCGATCTGTCGGCGATCAGCTGGTCCGAGTAAGGCGCGGGACCATTTTCTGACCCAGAAAATGGCTCAGAAAATCTGCGATTTTCTGGCTCGCCGCTCCGGCGGCGGGTCTTTTTTCCGAATGGGTGGCATCGACCCGACATGCTCCGCTACAGCCTGAAACGCGCGCTCTCGCTGACGATCAGCCTGGCCATTGCAAGCCTGGTCATCTTTGCGGTGATCGAGATCGCCCCGGGGGATCCGGCCTCGTTCATGCTGGGCGTCAACGCGCAACCCGATACGCTGGCCGCGCTGCGCACAGAGCTGGGTCTGGATCAGTCAAAGGCCGAACGCTATGTCAGCTGGGTGACCGGCATGCTGCGCGGCGATTTCGGTACCTCTTATACCTATCGCACCCCTGTCTCGCAGATGATCGCGGACCGGCTCTGGGTGTCGCTGCCGCTCGCGCTCTACGCGCTGGCGCTGTCCACCGCCATCGCCCTGCCCGCCGGTATCTATGCCGCAGCCCGCCGGGGCAAACCCGGCGATCTGGCGGTGATGGGCGCGACCCAGCTGGGCGTCGCGGTGCCTAATTTCTGGTTCGCCATGATGCTGGTGCTGATTTTTGCGATCAACCTGCGCTGGTTCAACGCGGGCGGCTTTGCCGGCTGGGACAAGGGGCTCGTCGCGGGCCTGCACTCGCTGACCCTGCCCGCCATTGCGCTGGCCCTGCCTCAGGCGGCGATCCTGGCTCGGGTGATGCGCTCGGCCCTGCTCGACATTCTGGGCGAGGATTTCATGCGCACCGCGCGGGCCAAGGGCCTGACCCGCCGCCAGGCGCTGTGGCGGCACGGGCTGCGCAATGCGCTGATCCCGGTGCTGACCATCATCGGCCTGCAATTCTCGTTCCTGCTGGCGGGATCGATCATCATCGAGCAGGTGTTCTATCTGCCCGGCCTCGGACGGCTGGTATTTCAGGCCATCTCGGCGCGCGACCTGATCGTGGTGGAATCGGTTGTCATGCTGTTGGTCTTTGCCGTGATCGTGGTCAATTTCCTGGTCGACCTGGCCTATGCTCTCGTCGACCCGCGCCTGAGGTCCCGGACATGAGCCGCAACCTGATCCTGGGCACGGGCCTCTCCTCGCTGGTGGTACTGGCAGCGCTCATCTCTTTCATCTGGACTCCCTACGACCACACCGCGCTGAACATCCCGGCCAAACTGCAAACACCGAATGCGCAACACTGGTTCGGTACCGATCATTTCGGACGTGACATGTTTTCGATGATCATGGTCGGTGCGCGCACCTCGATTGCGGTGGCCCTGTTGGCCGTGGGCATCGGCATGAGCCTGGGCGTACCGCTGGGCCTGACCGCCGCGGCGCGCAAGGGGTCGTGGCTGGACGAGTTGATCATGCGCGGCAACGATCTGGTCTTTGCCTTCCCCTCGCTAGTGATCGCCATCCTGATCACCGCGGTCTTTGGCGCTGGCGCCGTCAACGCCATCATCGCCATCGGCATCTTCAACATCCCGGTCTTTGCCCGCATCACCCGTGGCGCGGCGCTCAGCCTGTGGGAGCGCGAATTCATCCTGGCCGCGCGCGTCGCGGGTAAGGGTGCGGCGCGCATTTCGGCCGAACATATCCTGCCCAACGTGGCCAACCTGTTGATCGTGCAGGGCACCATCCAGTTCTCGCTGGGCATTCTGGCCGAGGCGGGGCTCAGCTATGTCGGACTTGGCGCGCAACCGCCGACACCCAGCTGGGGCCGTATGCTGGCCGATGCACAGACCATGGTCAGTTTCGCGCCGCATCTCGCACTGATTCCGGGGCTGGCCATCATCCTGACCGTGCTGGGGCTGAACCTGATGGGTGACGGGCTGCGCGACTGGCTTGATCCCCGGCTCAGGGTGGCGCGCACATGAGCCTGTTGCAGATCACCGACCTGTCGCTCTCGATCCATGCCTATGAGATCCTCAAGCGCGTGAACCTGACCATCGAGCCGGGTGAGATCGTAGCTGTCACCGGCGAGAGCGGCTCGGGCAAGTCGATGACGGCGCTGGCAGTGATGCAGCTGTTGCCCGGAGGCGCGCGCGCCAGTGGCTCGATCCGGCTGGACGGTCAAGAAATTCTGACCCTGCCCGAGGCTCAGATGTGCGCCTTGCGCGGCGCGGCGGTCGGCATGGTGTTTCAGGAACCGATGACGGCGCTGAACCCGGTCAAGACCATCGGCGATCAGGTGATGGAGACGATCCTGATCCACGAGGCGATGACGCCCGACAGGGCCGAAGAGCGCGCGCGCGAGGTTCTGACCCGCGTCGGCCTGCCGCCCGACCGGTTCCCGCTGTCGCGCTATCCGCACGAACTCAGCGGCGGCCAGCGCCAGCGTGTGGTCATCGCCATGGCCATCGCGTTACGCCCGAAACTGCTGATCGCGGACGAGCCGACCACCGCGCTCGACGTCACCACGCAGGCGCAGATCCTCGACCTGCTCAAGGGGCTGGTGCAGGAATATGGCATGGGCATGCTGATGATCACCCATGATCTGGCCATTGTTGCCGACATGGCCGACCATATCACCGTCATGCGCCATGGCGAGGTGGTCGAGGCCGCGCCGACCCAGCGCCTGCTGACCGGTATGAGCCATCCCTATACCAGGATGCTGTTCGCTGCCTCGGACCACCGCGTGACCCTGCCGGCGCGACCATCACCCGCGCCGCTGCTCAAGGTGTCGGAGGTGGTGCGCGACTATGCCCTGCCGCGCACCCGGCTGTTTGCGCGCCCGGGCCATCACCGCGCCGTCGATCATGTCAGCTTTACCCTGAACCGGGGCGAGCGGCTGGGCCTGGTCGGGGAATCCGGCTGTGGCAAGTCCACCCTGACCCGCGCCATCCTGGGGCTGGAACCGGTTCAGAGCGGCGAAATCCGTCTGGCGGGGCAACCGGTCTTTGACGGCAAACGTGCCAATCCCGAAATCCGCCGCCGCATGCAGGTGGTGTTTCAGGATCCTTACGGCAGCTTCAACCCGCGTCACCGGGTCGACCGGCTGGTGACCGAACCGTTTCACCTGCTCGATGCGCCACCAACCGGGTCGGGCCGCAGCGACCGCATCGCCGAGATGCTGACCGCCGTCGGCCTGTCGCCCGACGACGCGGGTAAGTACATCCACGAGTTTTCCGGCGGCCAGCGCCAGCGCATCGCCATTGCCCGGGCGCTGATCATCCGGCCCCAACTGATCCTGTTCGACGAGGCGGTCTCGGCGCTTGATGTCTCGGTCCGGGCGCAGATCCTCGACCTGCTGGCGCAGCTTTGCTCCGAATATGACCTCACCTATCTGTTCATCAGCCATGATCTGAGCGTGGTTCGCACGATCACCGACCGGGTGCTGGTGATGCAATCGGGCCGCATCGTGGAGCAAGGAGATACAGAACAGGTCTTTTCCGACCCCGCGCACCCTTATACCCGCGCCTTGATCGCCGCCGCGCCGCAGCTTCCCGAAACCGGAGCGCGACAGGCATGACCCTTCTTCTCGCAGTTATTCCCCAAGCCAGGGAACACAGCCGCGCAACTGCTCTGACCAATCAGTCTGACCTGCCCCCGAACGATAGCCGAATTCGAAAACCTATTGCTTTGCCATCGACAAGGAGACCGCAATGACCCTTCCCCTCTGGTTCGATCCCACGCTCTGCCTCATCGGTGGCCAATGGCAATCGGCTGCCAGCGGTGACACACTGCCACTGATCAACCCCTCTGACGGCTCCGAGATCTGTCGCATCGCCCGCGGCACCGCGCCTGATATCGACGCTGCCGTAATCGCAGCAGAGACTGCACTGGCTGGTGACTGGGGCCGGATGACCGCGACCGAACGGGGCCGTATCCTGTCTCGGCTGGGCCAGTTGGTGCTGGAGCGGGTCGAGGATCTGGCAGTGATCGAGGCCGCGGACGTGGGCAAGCCGCTGACCCAGGCCCGCGCCGATGCGGTGGCGCTGGCGCGGTATTGCGAATTCTACGGCGGTGCCGCCGACAAGGTGATGGGCGAGACCATTCCCTATCTCGACGGCTATACCGTCTATACCCTGCGCGAGCCGCACGGGGTCACCGGCCATATCGTACCCTGGAACTATCCGATGCAGATCATCGGCCGCTCGGTCGGGGCGGCGCTGGCCATGGGCAATGCCTGCGTGTTGAAACCGGCGGAAGAGGCCTGTCTGACCGCGCTGGCCTTTGCCGATCTGGCGATGCAGGCGGGGCTACCCGCCGGCGCGCTGAACGTGGTTCCGGGGCTGGGGGCCGAGGCGGGCGCGGCACTGTCGGCGCATCCCGGCGTGCATCATATCTCGTTCACCGGATCGGTCGCCACCGGCGCGCTGGTGCAACAGGCGGCGGGGCGCAACGTGGTGCCGGTGACGCTGGAGCTTGGGGGCAAGTCGCCGCAACTGGTGTTCGACGATGCCGATCTGGAAGCTGCGCTGCCGTTCCTGGTGAATGCCGGATGCCAGAATGCCGGTCAGACCTGCTCTGCCTCTTCCCGTATCCTGGCACAGCGCGACGTCTATGAAGAGGTCAAGACACGGATGGCTGCGGCCTATGCCGATTTGACCGTCGGCCCGGCGATGGAAGACTTGCGGGTGGGGCCGCTGATCTCGGCGCGGCAAAAGGAGATCGTGACCGGGTTTCTGGGCAAGGGCGCCGACCTGACCATCGCAGCACAGGGCCGGATCGTGGACCACGCGCCCGAGACAGGGGCCTATGTCCGCCCGACACTTTTTGCCGATGTGCCCCCCGATCATGTGCTGGCACGGGACGAGATCTTTGGCCCGGTGCAGGTCCTGATCCCGTTTGACACCGAAGAACAGGCCGTCGAGATCGCCAATGGCACCGATTACGGGCTGGTCGCGAGCATCTGGACCCGCGACGGCGCGCGCCAGATGCGGCTGGCCAAGCGGTTGCGCGCCGGACAGGTCTTTATCAACAATTACGGTGCTGGCGGCGGGGTCGAGTTGCCCTTTGGCGGGGTTGGGAAATCCGGTCACGGGCGCGAGAAAGGGTTCGAGGCGCTTTACGGCTTTTCGCAGCTCAAGACAGTCGCCGCGCGGCACGGCTGAGGATGAGCGCGCGCAGCGGAGATAACGTGGTTCTTGCCATCCTGCTGTCGCTGCTGGCGCTGGTCCTGTTCGATATGATGGGGCTGATCATCAAGTACCTGTCGCCGCGCTATGGGGCGGCGGAACTTTCGGCCTATCGCAACTTCTTCGGGGTCTTTCCCAGCTTGATAGCACTGTGGTCATCGCGTGCCTGGCACAGTGCGGGGCGGCCTCTGCGGATCCGGCAGTGGCGCCTGGGGCTGATGCGCGGGGTCTATGTGACCTTTGCCCAGTTCCTGTTCTACTATTCGCTGGGCAAGTTGGCCTTTGCGACCGCCTCGACCATCACCTATGCCAATGCGGTGTTCATGACCGCGCTTGCGGTGCCTCTGCTGGGTGAGCGTGTCGGCCTGATGCGCTGGGCCGCGGTGCTGCTGGGCTTTGCCGGGGTGCTGATGGTGATGAAGCCTGGCAGCGACAGTTTCTCGCCGGATGCGCTGGCGCCGCTGGGGGCTGCGTTCCTCTATGCGCTGACCGGGGTGTCGGCGCGGCAGATGGACAGCGCGGTGCCAAGCGCGCTGATCAACCTCTATTCGGTTGTGGCCGCTCTCTTCGGGGCGCTGGCGCTGGCGCTGCTGAGCGGCGGGTTCACCCCGCTTGTCCAATGGTCAGACCTGGGATGGATCGCTGCAATGGGAGGGTTCGGAGGAACAGCGGTGCTGTGTCTGGTGGCCTCCTACCGGATGACCGAGCAGAGCAATCTGGCCCCCTTCAGCTATTTCGGCATTCCCATCGCCTTTGTCGCGGGCTGGCTGGTGTTCGACGAAACCCCTTGGGCCGATCTGTTCCCTGGCGCGTTTTTCATCGCGGGTGGTGGGTTGATGATCGTTTGGCGCGAAAGGATCAGATCACGGGCAGGGCGACGAATTTCAGAATGAAATTCGTCCTGTTTTCCGGGTCGGAAAACGACCCGAAATCCGTGCCGGATTTCGGTTTACACCTCAACGGCATAACTGGTTTGCCGACCCACTCCGAACACCCGCTTGTAACGCGCGATTTCTTCTGCCGGACCCATCGCCTTCTCAGGATTGTCGCTCAGCTTCACAGTTGGGCGCCCATCGGCCGAGATTGCCTTGCAGACCAGCGAGAAGGGGGCCAAGCCATCATCGGCAGCCAACCCCCTGAAATCATTTGTCAATAGGGTTCCCCAACCAAATGATATCTTGGCCAGTCCTGCAAAACGGGCATGCAACTCGGCGATCTTGTCCACATCCAGCCCGTCCGAGAAAATGATACGCTTCTCTGTCGGGTTCTCGCCGCGCTCCTTCCACCAGGCGATGGCGGTTTCCGCCCCTTCCACCGGGTCGCCGCTGTCGATCCGGATGCCGGTCCAGCCAGCCAGCCAATCCGGCGCGCGCTCGAGAAAACCTTTGGTGCCGTAGGTGTCGGGCAGGATGATGCGCAGGTTGCCTTCGTGTTCCTCGTGCCAGTCACTCAGCACATCATAGGGTGCGCGGGCCAGTTCGGCGTCGTTTTCAGCAAGGGCGCTGTAGACCATCGGCAGTTCATGCGCGTTGGTCCCGATCGCCTCGACCTCGCGCCGCATTGCGATCAGGCAATTTGATGTGCCGGTGAATTTCGCCCCCAACCCTTCGATCATGGCTTGCACACACCAATCCTGCCACAGAAAGGAGTGCCGCCGACGGGTGCCGAAATCAGCGATTGTCAGCCCATCGATCCCGCGCAGGCGCTCGATCTTCTCCCAGACCCGGGTCATCGCGCGGGCATAGAGGATCTGCAATTCGAACCGGCGCATATCATGCAGTACCGCGCGCGAGCGCAGTTCCATCAGCACTGCCAGCGCCGGTATCTCCCACAGCATCACCTCGGGCCAATTGCCCTCGAAGGTCAGCTCATATTGATCGTCACGGCGTTCCAGATGGTAGGGCGGCAATTGCAGCCCCTCGAACCATTCCATGAAATCCGGACGGAACATCTGGCGTTTGCCATAGAACGTGTTTCCGCGCAGCCATGTGCTTTCACCCCGGCTCAGGCGCAGAGACCGGATGTGGTCCAGTTGTTCGCGCAACTCTCCCTCGTCGATCAGCCGGGCCAGCGGGATCCGCGTCGTGCGGTTGATCAGGGAAAAGGTGACCTGTGTGTCGGGCTTGTTCCGGAACACCGACTGGCACATCAGCAGCTTGTAGAAATCGGTGTCGATCAGAGAGCGGACAATCGGATCGATCTTCCACTTGTGATTATAGACGCGGGTTGCGATGTCCACGGATGGCCCTCGTTCAGAATGGATCACCCATGGATACGCCAGCCTTACGGTCATGGCAATTCGCCCGGTCGCGGCTGCGCTTGATCAACCCGAAGCCTTCATTCTTGTCGCGTCCCGCGGTGGCAGATGGTTCAGCAGACAGCGAAACAGATCGGCCCTTCCCACAGGTTTGCTGAGGAAGTCGTCCATCCCCGCTGCAAGACAAGCAGCGCGATCACTGTCAAAGGTATTTGCGGTCAACGCGACAATCAGCGGCTGCGCCCCCTTTGATGCCCGGATCTGGCTGGTCGCCTCGATCCCGCTCATCACCGGCATCGACATATCCATAAAGACGATATCCGGTTCTTGCCGCGTTGCCATCGCAACCGCCTGCTGACCGTCATGGGCGAAATCCAGACGGATCGGAAGATCGGCCAGGAACTTGCCCATCAAAAGGCGATTGACCCGGTTGTCATCGGCAACCAACACCGATAATCCGCGCAACCGATCTAGCTCGTCAGGCGACAGGGTCTGGGTGTCCGCATCTGCACCTGGATCGCCAGGTGGTCCGAGTGGCAGGCGAAGTGTGAAACACGATCCCTGACCCAGCGTGGACTCGACCGTGATCCGGCCTCCCATCAGGACAACCAGCTCGCGTGAAATCGTCAATCCCAGGCCGGTTCCACCATAGAGCCGCGTGGTATCGGTATCAGCCTGCGAGAACCGTTCGAACACTCGCTCGATCTTGTCTGCGGCGATGCCGATTCCACTATCCTCGACCACGATGACAAATAGGTGTCCAGGTTCCTGCGCATCGGCCCGCACGCGCAGGGTCACACCGCCGCGCTCGGTAAATTTAATCGCATTGCCAAGCAGGTTGATCAGAACCTGACGCAACCGGCCATCGTCGCCATGCACCAACGGCGGCACGTCCGTCTCTGTTTCAAGAGCCAGCTTCAGCCCTTTTGCCCGGGCCTGCGGTTGCAAAAGCCGGAGCGTCTCTTCAAGGCAGGCCTTGGGATCGAAATTCACGGGATGCAGTTCCATCTTGCGGGCATCCAGGCGCGAAAGCTCAAGCACGTCGTTAATGATCGCCAGCAGCGCCGTCGAGGAACTTCGGATCGTGCTTACATATTGTCGCTGCTCCTCCGACAACTCGGTATCGGACAACAGCTCTGCCATACCGACGACACCATTCATCGGAGTCCTGATCTCGTGACTCATGGTGGCGAGGAATTCCGCTTTGGCACGGGCGCCTTCTTCTGCCGCAATACGCGCCGCAGCCAGTTCCTCGGCCTGTGCTTTTGCCGCTGTCACGTCTCGCTCGATGGCAACGGTGACCTCGACCCGACCGTTCTTGTCCAGAACCGGGACCAGGTTGGTTTCCATCCAGATCTCGCGCCCATCCTTGGACACGTTCAGGATCTCGGTTCGAAAAGGGCGGCCCGCTTCGACGGCTTCGGCAATTGCATTCGACACTTCAAGGTCGGTCTTCTCGCCGTTGAGCAGATCACCGGGGTAGAAGCCCTTGGCTTCGTCCACGGAATAGCCGGTGATGCGCGTGAACGTCTCGTTCGTCCAGACGATCCGACCATCGGCATCGGCCAGAATGACGCTGTCATTGGCGTTTTTGGCGACAAGCGACAACAGTTGCGCCTCTTTCTGATGCCGGACGAGGTCACGACCCTGTTCGATCAGGTCCAGCGTGGTGCGCCGGTGCTGACGAAAGCCCCAGTTCACGAAGTTCAGGAACAACCCGACCATAAAGGCCAGCATCACCGCGCCGGCCGCGTTCAGGAACAGGGCATCCCCGGCCCTGCCCGGCTTTATCGCTTCGATCAGGAAGAGGTATTGCGTGATCCCGGCGTAGACCGCCAGCCGCGCCACGGCGGCGGGGCGATGAAACGGCAGCACAAGCCCGGCATTGATGGCCGCCCCCGCCAGGAACGAGCCGATGAACAGCGGTGACACCCCGCTGCGCGCACCCGTCCATGCCAGCCAGACGCAATAGCTGATCGTCAGAGCCTGAACGAAGGCGGTGAGGGTGCTGCCGATCAGAAGCCGGCGATATCCGTACCCGTTGCGCAATCGTTCCGGCAAACGATTGAGGTAAAGACAATCTATCACCTCGCCCAACAGGGCAACGATCACCGCCAGGCTGGCGGTACGCAGCCCCTCGGTCATGGCAAGGACGAAACCACCTGCAAAAGTCATGATCTGGCGACTGGCGAAATTCTTGACCCGCCCGCGCGCGTAGCGGATCAGCAGGCCGCGCCTGCTGTATCTTCGTTCATAGTCAGATAGGTGGTCGACATCGGGCGACCCGGCAACATGCATCGGCGACCCCAAGGATAGATCATGACCTTTCGCTCCGAATCTATACCTTTCAGTCCGTTAACAAATCGCAACCGTGCCTCAGGTCAGCGTGACTCCGGCCGCCTTCATCGCGGAAACAGCCGCGGTCAGAGAGCCGTCCAGATCAATCGCGCGGCAGGCCTGCATCCGCACCTCGACGGCAAAGCCCAACCGCGCTGCATCCAATGCGGAATACTGAACGCAAAAATCGGTGGCGAGCCCGACAAGCGTCAGCCGGGTGATGCCCCGGCTGCGCAGATAGCCCTCCAGGCCCGTGGGCGTGCTGCGATCGTTTTCGAAAAATCCCGAGTAGCTGTCGATCGCGGAACGGAACCCCTTGCGCAGGATCAGGTCCGCATCGGTCCGCAGCGCCGGGTGAAACGCGGCGCCCGGGCTGCCCTGCACGCAATGGTCGGGCCACAGCACCTGCGGCCCATAGGCCATGTCGATCATCTCGAACGGAGCCTTGTCCGGATGGGACGAAGCGAAAGAGGAATGCCCAGCCGGGTGCCAATCCTGCGTCAGGATCACCGCATCGAAATCCGCCATCATGGCGTTGATCGGCGCCACCACCGCATCACCCTCGGGCACCGCCAGCGCGCCGCCGGGGCAGAAATCGTTCTGAACGTCGATCACGATCAAGCCATGCATTTGCGCCTCCCTTTTGGGGCCGAGCCTAGCGCGTGGCGTGATCGCCGAAAAGCTCCCTTTGCGCCGGGCGGTGTGCGAAAACCCCCGTTGCCTTGTCTGCCGCCCTGCGATATCCGGGCGCCTTTCGCAAAAACCGGGAGGGAAGTCATGGCACGTCTTGGCGTGGATTTCGGAACGTCGAACACGGCTGCGGGGCTGGTGCAGGCAGGACATCCCCGGGTTCTGCCGCTGGAACCGGGCGCGCAGACCCTGCCGACCGCCGTGTTCATCGACTTTGCCGCGCGCCGCTATGTCTATGGCAGCGACGCCGCCCGCGCCATGATGGACGGGCAAGAGGGCCGTTTTCTGCGCGGGCTGAAAAGCATTCTGGGCACCCCGTTGGCCCGCGAACCGCGCATGTTCCTGAACGAGCGACTGACCCTGATCGAGGTCATCGCCCGCTTTCTGGCCGAGATCCGAACGCGTGCCGAACGGCTGAGCGGAGAGCGCTTTGACCGCGCCCTGTCGGGCCGTCCGGTGCATTTCCACTCTGCCTCTGCCGAGCGCGATGCACAGGCCTGTACCGACCTGCGCGACGCCTATCTGCTGGCCGGGTTTCGCGAGGTAAGCTTTCTGCCCGAACCCGAGGCGGCGGCGCTGGCGGTGGCGGGTCAGGGCCGCATGCTGATCGTCGATATCGGTGGTGGCACCTCGGATTTCACCCTGTGTGACCGGCAGGGCACCGCCACCCGGATGCTGGCCAGCCGGGGCCTGCGCATCGGCGGCACCGATTTCGACCGGATACTCAGCCTTGATCACGCCATGCCCTTGATGGGGTACGAGACCCGGATCGGGGCAGAGCTGGGCGAGGCCAGCCACAGCGCCCCCCGGGCCCTGTTCCACGATCTGGCCAGCTGGGAAAAGATCGCCTTTGTCTATGACCCTGCCACCCTGCGCGAGGTGCGGCGCTGGGTCCGTCTGGCCGAACAGCCCCGCCTGTTCGAACGGCTGGCCGATGTGCTGGAATCGCATCTGGGCCATGACGTGGCCTATGCGGTCGAGGCGGGCAAGATCGCCGCAAATGGGGCCGAGGCGGGCCGCATCGCGCTGGATATCGTCGAACGTGGGCTGGGCGCCGATCTGAGCAATGCGGCGATGCAGGCGGCATTGGCCGGTTACGCCGATGATATCGCCACCTGCGCCATGCAGACGGTACAAGATGCGGGTGTTGCCCCGGACAGCGTCGATCAGGTCGTGTTTGTCGGCGGCTCCAGCCTGATGGGGGTGATCCGCGCCGCGCTGGGGCGCGTCCTGCCGGGCGCCCAACAACAGGATTCCGAAGTATTCACCGCCGTGGTTCACGGCCTCGCACTGGCCAGCGAAGACCAATAAAACAACATCGAAAACGCATGTTTCACCCCTTGCCGCGCCTCTTGAAATCGGGCGCGGCGCGGCGTATGGCGCGGGCATGTACACGATCGCCGCACTCTACCACTTCACCCGGTTCGCCGACCCGGCCACCCTGAAACCCGCCCTGCTTGACCTGTGTCTGGCGCAGGGGGTCAAGGGCACGCTGCTGCTGGCCAAAGAGGGGATCAACGGCACCATCGCCGGACCGCGCGCCGGGATCGACGCGGTGCTGGCCCACATCCGCGCCTTGCCGGGTTGCTCTGATCTTGAGTGGAAAGAGGCGACCAGCGACCACCCGCCCTTTGGCAAGATGAAGGTGCGGCTGAAGCAAGAGATCGTCACCATGGGCCAGCCGGATGTCGACCCGCGCGCGCGCGTCGGCCACTATGTCGAGCCTGAGGATTGGAACGACCTGATCCGCTCGGAAGATGTGGTGCTGATCGACACCCGCAACGATTACGAGGTCGCCATCGGCACCTTCGAAGGCGCCATCGACCCGATGACCGAAAGCTTTCGCGACTTTCCCGCCTGGTGGGAAGCCAACAAGGAGCGGTTCCACAACAAGCGGGTGGCGATGTTCTGCACCGGCGGCATCCGCTGCGAGAAATCGACCAACTACCTGCTGGGTCAGGGGGTCGAGGATGTCTATCACCTCAAGGGCGGCATCCTGCGCTATCTCGAAGAGATACCCGCCGACAACAGCACCTGGCAGGGCGAATGTTTCGTCTTCGACAACCGGGTCTCGGTCGGGCATGGGCTGGTCGAGGGGCCGCACGAGCTGTGCCATGGCTGCCGCCGTCCGATCCTGCCCGAGGATCGCAATCGCCCGGAATACGAGCATGGGGTCAGCTGCCACCTGTGCATCGACGAGACCTCGGAGGCTGACAAGATGCGGTTCCGAGAGCGGCAGAAACAGATCGCCCTGGCCCGTGCGCGGGGCGAGGAGCATCTTGCCTCGCATTAAGCTTCTGAATGCTTGCTTGAACTCGGCCGGCAAGAGATGATCGAAGCCGGAAATCGAGGAACAGCACATGACCAAACCGCACTCCCTGACGCGCGAGTGGCGCGGCACCATGATCGCCGCGGCCGGAATGGTCATCGTCAGCAGCTTGGCCTTCCGTATCCTGTCACAGGTAGACGAAGGGGTCGCGGGCGGGACCTTGGGTTCCATTTCCACGATCGTTCTGGCGGCATGGCTGCTGATGCAGCTTTGGACCTATGTCGTTCGGATCGGTCAGCCCAAGCATCAGGTCGTGCTGATGGGCATATCCTTCATCCAGTCCGTGCCTTTTCTCTATGCTGCCGTCTATGCGTCCTTCGGGTATTCGGACAATTGCATTATCGGAGCGCAGCGTCCCTCGGAACTGCTGTACTTCTCGTATGTCACGTTTACCACGGTCGGCTACGGCGATCTGCAACCAGTCGGGACGTGCCGTGGCCTGGCTGTAGCCGAGGCTGTGACCGGTTACATTCTGCTCGGCCTGTTTGTGTCGGCGGCGGTGGCTGTCGCCTCGCACGAAAGGAATTCCAAAGAATAACGCGGCCTCATCCTCCGTTGACCGCCACCAGGTGATTGTCCCAGGCAATCGCGGAACGGCCGGCGACCTCGCCGCCGACGCGGGTGAAGACACCGCTGCCCGACGAGGCGACCAGCGCGCCGCCGGTCACGCCCAGCCCGCAGACATCGGTGATCGCGACCCCTCCGGTGATCCGGCCCGTCGCCACATCGCTCAGTTGCACCAGCCCGCCCCGGGGGGAGGAGACCGCGACGCGCCTGCTCCCGTCGTAGAAGATGACGCTGCCGCCATAGCCGTTCATGGCGCGCATCTCTGCCTCGGACCCTGTCACCGCAATCGGCGGAGCGCCGCGCCGGTGCAGACCCAGAACCGGGCGCAAATCGCTCGCCTCGCCCTGCCACTGCATTGCAATAGCCACCAGCCCATCGGCGCGCAGATCAAGGTGACGGATCGAGTTCATCCGGTGCTCGGGAGGCATATGGGCCACCTCCAGCACCTCGCCGGACAGCGAAAGATAACTCAGGTTGGGCTGCATCACCGGCAGGTTCAGCTTGACCCGGCCGGTGTCGGGATGGGTTTCCACCCCGCCATTGGCCACCACCAGAGACTTGCCGTCCGGCATCAGGCGGATGTCATGCGGGCCGACCCCGCCTGAACCAAACTCGCCGATCCGCCGATACCCTGCGCTGGCGTCCCACAGCCCGATCCGGCCCTGTCCGGCCTCGTAATCGTTTTCGGTGGTGAACAGGGTCCGGCCCTCGGCATCAAAGGCGCCATGCCCGTAGAAATGCCGCCCCTCGGGTGCAGTCAGCCGGGCGATTTCCGCTCCACTCACACAGTTCAGCACCAACGCGAACCGACCCGGTCGGCGCGCAAAGGCCACCGCCTCGGCCCGTTCGGGATGGGCGGCGGCGGCATGGCCCCGGTCCGGGATCGGCAACTGGAACAGCGGCCTGCCATCTGTATCCAGACCATAGAGGTTATAGCTGCCATCCGCGGCGCGTCCGGCGCTCAGGAAAGCGGGCGCACCCGCATCGGCCCAACTGGCGCGCGGGGTCAGACCCGCCGCCGCCAACCCGACCAGAAATCCGCGTCGTGTGGTCATCGCTCAATCCCCGTCCAATGCGTTGAACCCGGCCGAAACCCCCAGTTCCGGCCCCAGCTCCTGCGCCACCAATTCACGGATCTCGTTGACCCGTTGTTGCAGCGCCTCGACCCGGACACGTCCGTCAGGTGTGGCGACACCAGCCAAGGCGGGATCGTCCAAGGCCGCCGTGCTGGCCAATGCACGGTCAAAGGTTGCGCCAAGCCGCTCTTGCAGCCCGGCGTCCCCCTCGGCCAGCATCAGGGCAAGCTGCTTCTGAGAGTTCAAAGCGGCGATCACCAGAGACAGGGAAAGACCTGCGCGCCAGGCCTCGGCCCGCTTTGGGCGCGGCTTGTCGAATGTCCCCATTGGCCGCCCCAGACGCAGATCGGCGGTGATCTGCAACCCGGTGCCCAGCGCCTTGAACAGCTCCTGCATCGCCTCGTCTTGGCTGCGATAGGGGCTGTCCGGCCCCGGTGCGCGCATCAGCGCCGCGTAGCGGTCATGCCAATCCGCCGCCATGGCCTGTGCCAGCCCGGCACTGTCGCGCGCGATGGCGCGGATCAGCGCGCAGCGATAGGCGTCGCTGCCCGCCGGATCCTCGTCATAGAGCAGGAACTCAAGCGCATAGAGCCCGCGCGCAGCGACCGAGACCTGGGCAAACGCCTGTGCATCCTGCACCACTGGATCCTCTGCCGCGATCAGCCCGGCCAGCGCCTTGGGGGTCATACCCCGGCTGTCGGGCCAGAAGGCCAGCGCAAAGGCGCGGTTCTCTGCCTCGGTCGGGCCAAAACGTAGGTGACTGACCCCGGCCCAGGCGCGAAGCGCGCCGTTGAGCGCCGCGCGCAAATCAGGGTCGCGCTCGTCGCACCCGACCTCGGCAGCAGCAGCCAACGATGCTGTCTCTTTCGCCAGCCGCGCGAACCCCGGTAACACATGAGAGTCAAGCACCCGACCGACCGGGTCGGCGGATGCCGTTGCGGCGACAAGGCATAGGATCAGGGCAACAAGCTGTTTCATCTCAAAGACTCTCCAGAAACCGGATCAGGGCGGTGCGGTCCTCGGGCGTCAGATCAATCACACGATCGCGCTGCGCCGCTGCTTCGCCCCCGTGCCAAAGCACCGCCTCTAGCAATGTGCGCGCGCGACCGTCATGCAGGAAACGCGCCTCTCCGCTGACCTGTTCGGTCAGGCCGATCCCCCAGAGCGGTGCCGTGCGCCATTCGCGCCCGGTGGCCACACCGTGCGGCAACCCGTCAGCCAGCCCGTCGCCCATGTCATGCAGCAACAGATCGGTATAGGGCCAGATCAGCTGAAAGCTCTGTTCTGGTTGGTCTGTCAATCGGGCGGTCACATGTTTGGGCACATGGCAGGCCGGGCAGCCGATGCTGTAGAACACCCGCTTGCCCCGCAACACCTCAGGGTCATCCACATCCCGCCGCGCCGGAACCGCAAGGTTGCGGCTGTAAAACGCGGTCAACCCCAGCGCCGGGCCATCGATCTCGGTGCCGCGCAGATCGCCATTGCCATGAGGAGCATTCCGGCATTCCACCTGCAACGCGGTGCAGTCGCCCCACGGCGCGGGCAGCAGTGGCGAGGAGATGCCGATATCCGAGGCAAAGGCGGCTGCCGACTGGTCAAGGACCGTGGCCGCGCCCGCCTTCCACCCGAACCGGCCCAGCGCCTCCTGCCCGGTCTCCAGATCAACTACCCGGTTGGGTCGCCCCGATATGCCGTCGCCATCCCGGTCGTCCGGATCGGCATATGCCAATATCTCCGCCTCGGGGATCGCCTCGAGCAGGCCCAGCCCGATCATCTGAGGCGCCAGCCGGGCGCTAAGTGCGCTATCAGGGTGCAGCGCCCCCTGCATGGCGTCCAATCGATAATCGGGTCTGTGCAAGACCGCCACTTCGCCGCCATTCAGAGCCACCTCTGTCTCGGTATATGTCATCCTGACGCTTGCCTCGGGCCGCAAGCGGGGAACGGCACTGTCCTGTATCTGAAGACCGAACAGCGGATAGGGCAACACCCCGTCGTCCCGGACCCTGCCCACCCGCAGCACCAGCCCCGGTCCGCCCGTGGGCAGGCCGCGCCCGTCGCGGATATGGCAGGCCTGACAGCTGCGCGCGTTGTAAAGCGGCCCCAGCCCGTCGGACGCTTTGGTCGAGGCGGGAGAGGCCACCCAGAGCTTGTCGAACAGGGCCTGACCCAGGTGAAAATCAAGCTCTCGCTCGAAACTCATATTGGCCGAAGGGCGCGAGAACGCCTCGCGCCCGAGATCCCCAGAGACGGTAGCCGCCCCACCGGGCAACTGCTCGAATGCTTCCGCCGCTGTAAACCCGGTTGTCGGGGCGGTGACCGCCTCGATCCGCCTGCGTTCGGATTCTGAACGGGTCTGGCCCTCGGCCACCGGAGCGAGCAAGGCAAACGCCATCGCGAGCGGCAAGACAAGAAGACCCCGGCATCGGGAGGGGATCACCCGGCACATCTTGACAATATGAGGTCCTCTTCCGGTCATACACCCAACGCGATCTCGAAGTTCACACCAAAGACATGATCCACTGCCCCTGCCTCTTCGATCCGTGCCAATGCAGCACCGACAAGGTAGCGTTCACCAAACTCGTATTCGGCGCCGACCGAGAAAAGTTCGGTCAGGCCGGTGCTGTCGATATCACGCCGGGCATAGGTGCCCGACAGGGTGACGTCGCCCAGCGTATAGGCAGCGTTGAGCGTGGCATAGGTGGCATCGTCGGCGGTGCCGCCATAGCCGCTGAAACTGGCCACTTCGGCAAACAGGTCGAGCGGCATGTTATGAAACGAATGAAATACACTGGCCACCACGCCGTTTTCGGATTTCACGTCACCAGCGCCCCGGCTGAGATGGCGCACACCCAGTCGCAGCTCGGTCTCGCCAAAGGATTTGATCCAGGTGAGCGCACCGTTATCGAGCCGCCCGGTATTGCCCGCGCCTCCAGCTGCACTGGTGTTGCGACCCCGGCGGAACCCGGCAGACCGGCTGAGCGCGGTGTCATCGGCATAGAACAGACCCGCATGCAGCATTCCCGCGGCGCCAAGATCAACGGCGACCAGAGCACCCAGCTGCTCGGTCAACTCATAGTCCTCGGCCAGATCGGCGGCAAAGAACCCCGCCGTCTGATCCCAGCCGATGCCGAAAACAGGCGAGACCTTGCCCAGTTGGAAGCTGGCCGCGCCGGTGTCAAACTGCACGCCGAGTTCTTTGATATAGAGACCCCAGTCGGTGAAATACCGGTCACCCGGAACCGGGTCATTCAGACTCTCCCCCGTCAGCGCAGCAAAGACGCTGATGGTGTCGTTGAACCGATAGGCGCCCGACAGGTCCAGCGTGCCGGTGGCGGCACCGAATTCATTGCCCGGCGTGTCCGATTTGAAAATGCGGGCATATTCCAGCTCCAGCGAGCCTTCCCAGGTGAAGCCAGGCGCCTCTTGCGCCTGCGTTGCTCCCGCAAAAAGCATGGCGACGCCGGTCAGCGCCGCAAGATGTTTGTAAGTCATGATGCTACTTTCTTGGATGAGCAGCTTGGCGGGCATGTGTCGCTTGCTGTGCTGAGGATGGGGTTAGTGAAACACAGCGCCGGGGTTATCGAGTGACTCCGAGCCTTCGAAGGCGATATCGTCGAGGCCCAGCACCGGGAACAGGCGCTGGAACGAACGGGCCTGTTCGATCAGCCCGTCGACGCCCGCCATGATCAGCGCCTCGCCCTCGGCATTGCCGCGCGCCAGCATCTGGTCATAGGCGAACCCGCCCTCGGCGGCGTTGCGGATGGCGCCCAGCGCCTCCATCGTGATGTCGAGCCTGTCCTTGACCTCGGCATCCAGCGCCGGGTCGGCATCGGCCACCAGATCAGACAGCGATGCGCCCGAGATCACCGTGCCGTCAACACGGGTATAGCTGCCCAGATAGACGTTCCGGATACCCAACCCATCGAAATAGTGGCTGTTATGCGTGTTGTCCGAGAAACAGTCATGCTCTTCTTCGGGATCGTTCAGCAACAGGCCCAGCCGCATGCGTTCACCCGCTTGCTCGCCATAGCTGAGACTGCCCATGCCGGTCAGTATTGCCACCAGCCCGGCGCTCTCGTCCGCCAGGACCGACGCACGTGCGTCGCCGCCTTGGGCCCATTGCGCGGCCATCCATTCCAGATCCGAGACCAGCAGGTCGGTGGCCGCCTGCAAATAGGCGCCACGCCGGTCGCAGTTGCCACCGGTGCAATCGGTGCCGGCCGCGTAGTCTGTCCAGGGCCGGTTGCCCGCGCCCGGGCCGGTGCCATTCAGGTCCTGACCCCAGAGCAGGAACTCGATAGCGTGATAACCGGTGGCCACATTGGCCTCGACACCGTCAGCCTCGTGCAGGGTGCCCGAGAGAAGCTCGAGCGTGATCTGGTGGGCGTCGATGGGTGTGCCGGACAGATGGAACACGGGCGTAGCGATCACGTTCAACGCAGCATAGCCGTTTTCATCGGTCGCGCCGGGGTAAGAGGCGTCGACATAGTCGATCAGACCCTCGTCCAGAGGCCAGGCATTCACCTTGCCCTCCCAATCGTCGACGATGGCATTTCCGAATCGATAGACCTCGGTCTGCTGATAAGGGTCGCGGGCAGCAAGCCAGGCCTGTTTCGCGGCCTGTAGTGTCTGGGCCGACGGGTCGGCGATCAACGCATCGACAGCGGCCTGCAGCGCGCGGGCGGTGGTCAGGCTGTCTTGATACTTGGCCTCGGCGATATCGGCATAAGTGGTCAGAACGGCGGAGCGGTCGGCCGCCCAAACAGGCGCGGAACACGAGAGAGCCAGCGCCGTAGCGGCGAGCACGCGGGTTTTCATGGCGAATATCCTTGGGATGTTGTCAGGCGCGGCTGGATCCGGCCATAAGGCCAATCTGGCTTCGCTTTTTTCTGACTAAATCTGTCAGATAAGTCAACACCCCTGTCCGCCGGTCACTTGTTGCGGTCGATCCAGGCCGACATTGCCGCCTTGTCATGAAAGCATTCCGGCGGCACCGCACGGCGTTTGGCCCGCGCGATCCGCTCGGCATAGGCGACCTGCTTGCCCGACGGGTACCTGTCAAACCGAGAGGTCTCGGGCGCGCGATGGGCCGAGATCCAGGCCGACAACATGCGCCGGTCGCGCTGCGCCTCAACCGGGATGTCGAGCGAGGTGCGAGCAGCGATTGAGCGCGCAAAGCGCAACTGCTTCTCGGTCACCGGCAGCAGGTGATAGTCGTTGCTGGGCCCCATCTGGGGCATGGCGTCGTAATGCTGAGTCATGGCATCCACCCTCCACGTTCCATAGAACCAATATAGAACATTTAGGGAACATTTTCAACTCCGCCCATCTTTTCCACAGCTCCGTTCGTCTGAATCTTTTTTTATTGACTGGCCAATCAAACAACTCGTAGAAGATCCGCGACGACTCCCCAACATCTCCGGCACCGCATCAAAGGACGCATCATGAAGTTCCAGCCTCAAGCGAGCCATTTCATCAATGGCGCCTATGTCGAGGACACGGCGGGCGCCGTGATCGACGTGATCTATCCGGCCACCGGCGAAGTGATTGCCCGGCTGCATTCGGCCACGCCCGCGATCATCGATCAGGCGCTTGAGGCCGCGCGACAGGCGCAGGCGCAATGGGCTGCAATGACCGGAACCGAGCGTGGGCGCATCCTGCGCCGTGCCGCCGATATCATGCGGGACCGCAACCATGATCTGTCGGTGATCGAGACCCATGACACCGGCAAACCCATTCAGGAAACCACCGTGGCCGATGCCACCTCGGGCGCCGATGCACTGGAGTATTTCGGTGGGCTGGCCGGCTCGCTGACCGGCGAGCATATCCCGCTGGGTGGCGGTGATTTCGCCTATACCATCCGCGAGCCGCTGGGCGTCTGCGTCGGTATCGGAGCCTGGAACTATCCCACCCAGATCGCCTGCTGGAAGGGTGCGCCCGCGCTGGCCTGCGGCAATACGATGGTTTTCAAGCCATCGGAAACCACCCCTCTTTCTGCCCTGAAGGTCGCCGAAATCCTCGTCGAAGCCGGGGCCCCCAAGGGCATCTACAATGTGGTTCAGGGCTATGGTGATGTCGGCGCGTCCCTGGTCACCGATCCGCGCGTGGCCAAGGTGTCGCTGACCGGTTCGGTCCCGACCGGGCGCCGGGTCTATGCCGCCGCCGCCGAAAGCATCAAACACGTGACGATGGAGCTGGGCGGCAAGTCGCCGCTGGTCGTGTTCGATGACGCCAATCTTGAAAACGCGGTCTCGGGCGCGATTCTGGGCAACTTCTATTCCTCGGGCCAGGTCTGCTCGAACGGGACCCGCGTCTTTGTGCAGAAGGGCATCAAGGAGGCGTTCCTGTCCCGCCTGTCCGAGCGTCTGGCAACCGCGGTGATCGGCGACCCGATGGACCCAGCCACCAATTTCGGCCCCATGGTCAGCGAGGCCCAGATGAACATCGTCCTGGGATATGTCGAAAAGGGCAAAGCCGAGGGCGCGCGACTGGTTCATGGCGGCACCCGGCTGGCGCGCGATGGGTTCTACATTGAACCCGCGGTGTTTGCCGATGTGACCGATGACATGACCATCGCGCGCGAAGAAATCTTTGGCCCGGTGATGTCGGTGCTCGACTTCGACACCGAAGAAGAGGTGCTGGCCCGCGCCAATGCGACCGAGTTTGGCCTCGCCGCCGGTGTCTTTACCCGTGACATCACCCGTGCGCACCGGATGGTGGCCGGGTTCGAGGCCGGCACCTGCTATATCAACACCTATAATCTGGCCCCGGTCGAGGCGCCCTTTGGCGGTTCGAAACAGTCGGGCGTGGGGCGCGAAAACTCGAAACTGGCGATCAACCACTTCTCGGAAATGAAGACGGTGTTTGTCTCGATGAACGATCTCCAGGCGCCATATTGAACGCGGCCAGCGCGCACCCTTTCCCTGCCCTCAGCGCAAGCCGCGAGGGCAGGAGCCTCCGGCGGGAGTATTTATGACCAGAAAGAAGCCGGAATGCCGCTGCTTCTTTTTGGTCATAAATACTCATTCCCCGCGCACGACCTGCGGCCCGCTGCCGCAAAAGAGCCGCCCTTGAAGCCAGCGGATTCGGCAGGCCCCCTCCCCGCAGTTGAGTTCGGCGCCCAAAGCGCCTATTTCGGGGCCAATACGGCGCAAAGGACATTTCCGTGGCAAATCACCTCTACAAGAACGACCTGCCCGACGGGCTGGATCTGGGCCCCGTGGTGGCCATCGACTGCGAGACCATGGGGCTGAACCCCCATCGCGACCGTCTTTGTGTGATCCAAATGTCGGGCGGCGACGGAAATGCCCATATCGTGCAGGTGGAAAAGGGCCAGACCGCCGCGCCCAACCTGTGCGCGATGCTCGAAAACCCCGATGTGCTGAAGCTCTTTCATTTCGGCCGTTTCGACATTGCCGCGCTCTATCACGCGTTTGGTGCCCTGACCGCGCCTGTCTATTGCACCAAGATCGCCAGCCGCCTGGTGCGTACCTATACCGACCGGCATGGCCTCAAGAACCTGTGCCAGGAACTGCTCGGGGTCGATATCTCGAAACAGCAGCAGATGAGCGACTGGGGCGCCGAGACGCTGACCGAGGCGCAGCTGGACTATGCCGCCTCCGATGTGCTCTATCTGCACCGCCTGCGCGAGGCGCTGGATGGTCGGCTGGCGCGCGAAGGCCGCGCCGATCTGGCGCAATCCTGCTTCGATTTCCTGCCCACACGGGCCCGGCTCGACCTTGTGGGCTGGCCCGAAACCGATATCTTTGCCCACTCATGACCGATCGCAGTTCTTTCATCGATACCGCGCGCCAGGTCGTGCTGGACGAGGCCCGGGCGCTTGATGCGCTATCCGAGAGCCTGGGCGACGGTTTCGCCGAGGCGGTGGAGCTGATCCTGCGCACCAAGGGGCGCGTGATCGTTTCGGGCATCGGCAAATCGGGCCATATCGGCCACAAGATCGCCGCGACGTTGGCCAGCACCGGCACGCCCGCCTATTTCGTGCACCCGGCCGAGGCCAGCCATGGCGATCTGGGAATGCTCTCCGGGGATGACGTGGTGCTGGCCATCTCGAACTCGGGCGAAGCGCCTGAACTGGCCAATCTGCTGGCCTTTACCCGCCGCTTCGGCATCCCGCTGATCGGCTTGTCGAGCAAACCCGAGAGCTCGCTGATGCAGCAGGCGGATGTGCACCTGCTGATCCCGGCGCTGGGTGAGGCCTGCGGGTTCGGCATGGTGCCGTCGATCTCGACCACGTTGACGCTGGCGATGGGCGACGCGCTGGCCATCGCGCTGATGAAGTATCGCGATTTCCGGCCCGAGAATTTCCGTGTCTTCCACCCCGGTGGCAAGCTGGGCGCGCGGTTGAGTCGGGTCTCGGACCTCATGCACGGCGGCGAGGCGGTGCCGCTGATCGCAGCCGACACCCCGATGAGTGAGGCGCTGCTGGAGATCAGCCGCAAGGGGTTTGGCGTGGTCGGGGTCACCGATGATGCTGGCCATCTGGCCGGTATCGTCACCGATGGCGACCTTCGCCGACACATGTCCGGCCTGCTGGACAAGACCGCCGCACAGGTGATGACCGCCACCCCGACCACCATTGCCCCCGACTCGCTGGCCGAGGAAGCGGTGGCGATCATGAACGCGCGCAAGATCACCTCGCTTTTCGTGGTCGATCCGGCCGAGCCGGGTATCGCGCGCGGCCTGCTGCATATCCACGACTGTCTGCGCGTCGGACTGGGCTAGGCGATGGCGGTCGACGGCTATTCCCGGGTTGTCCAATACCTCAAGGTGCTGTTGCCGCTTACGGCACTGGGCCTGCTGTCGGCCGTGTTCCTGCTGTCGTCGCGTGGGACGGATACCATTAGCCCGATCCCCTTTGCCGAAGACGAGATCGCCGACCGCACCCGCGGCCAGCAGATCACCGGCCCGTTTTTCTCGGCTGTCACCCCCAAGGGCGAACAGATTCAGGTGCAGGCAACGCTGGCCCGCCCGGGTGGCGAGAACGCGCCCGCCGAGGCCACCGACCTGATCGCCGAACTGCTTCTGCTCGGCGGCAAGCGTATCCGGCTGACCTCGGATCTGGGTACGGTTCAACTGGACAAGGATCTGGCGATTTTCACCGGCAATGTGGTCATCACCACCTCGGACGGGCTGACGGTGACCACCGATCAGCTCAACACAGGGCTGAGCGGAATATCCGGTGAAACCCCCGGCAGCGTGCGCGGAACGGGACCTATCGGAGAGTTTACAGCAGGTTCTATGCAAATGGGGGCTGAAAACGAGGACAGCCCTATCCATATTCGTTTCAAGAATGGCGTGAAGCTGTTATATGACCCCAAAGCTGCGGAAAGATAACGTGTGATCGAAATTCGTGCATTGATCCTGGGCCTCGTCCTTGCCCTTGGTGCCGTTGCGGTGCAGGCCGAGGGCACCAAGGTTGCTTTTGGCACGGTCAAGGCCGACCCGACGCTGCCGGTCGAGGTGACCGCCGACAGTCTGGATGTGAGCCAGGAGGATGGCTCGGCCGAGTTCCAGGGCAATGTGCTGGTCTCGCAGGGCGAGATGCGTCTGTCGGCCAAACGGGTGCTGGTAATCTACAACCAGGAGGCCTCGGGGATCGAGCGGCTGGAGGCAACCGGCGACGTTGTGCTGGTCAGCGGACCAGACGCCGCCCAGGCCCAGCGCGCCGATTACACCATCGGTACCGGTGTCATCGTGATGACAGGCGATGTCTTGCTGACCCAGGGCAAGAATGCGCTGAGTTCGGGCAAGATGACCGTCAACCTGACCTCGGGCACCGCCCAGATGGTCGGGCGCGTGAAAACCATCCTCAACTCGGACGGCGACTGATGAGCAAACCTCAGTTGACCGTGACCGAAGGGTCCTCGGGCCTCAGAATCGAGAAGTTACGGAAGTCTTACCGCAAGAAAACGGTGATCCGTGACGTCACTATGACGCTTGGCCGATCCGAGGTGGTGGCACTGCTGGGACCGAACGGATCTGGAAAGACGACCACCTTCTACTCGGTGGCGGGGCTGGTCTTTCCCGAGGCGGGAAAAGTCATCATCGACGGACAGAATGTGACCACCCTGCCGATGTATCGCCGCGCTCGGATGGGTATCGGCTATCTGCCGCAGGAAATGTCGATCTTTCGCGGACTCAGCGTCGAAGACAACATCCTTTCGGTGCTCGATATCACCCAGAAACACGCCCACAAGCGGCGCGAGCGGCTCGAAGAGTTGCTCTCGGATTTCTCGATCGAACACCTGCGCCGCGCCCCGGCGCTAGCGCTCTCGGGCGGTGAACGCCGCCGGGTTGAGATTGCACGCTGCCTGGCCGCCGATCCGAAATACCTGCTGCTTGACGAACCCTTTGCCGGGGTCGACCCGATCAGTGTCGGCGACATCCGGCACCTGGTCTCGGACCTCAAGACTCGGGGCATCGGCGTGCTGATTACCGACCACAATGTGCGCGAAACGCTTGAGATCGTCGACCGTGCCTATATCCTGCATGACGGGCAGGTTCTGATGTCGGGCAGCCCCGAGGAAGTGGTGGAAAACGAGAATGTCCGCCGCGTCTATCTGGGCGAGAACTTCCGCATCTCCTGAACCTTCGCAAAGACCCGCCGACTTGTGGAAATCATGTCGCGCCCGCGCGGTTGCCATTGACAGCGGGCGCGTCTCTTGCCTCAATTGGGCTATGGCAAAGCACCGGATCGAAGCTGTTTCTGGTCACCCCTTCAGAGAAGGGAACAAACAGCCGCAACCCGGCGCCGCGTCAATTCCCGTCACCCGAAAATAACAGGCAAGCCGCATTTCGCGGCGTCAATAAGGGTGAAATTTGTGAAGGAGATCACATGCGTTATCAAATCAGCGGAAAACAGATCGACATTGGTGCGGCGTTGCAAAGCCACGTTCAGACCGAACTGGGTGAGGTGGTGTCGAAATATGCGCAGCGTCCCACCGACGCTCATGTCGTGTTTTCCCGTTCGGCGCATGAATATGTATGCGAAGCCACCGTTCATCTGTCGACCGGGCTGACCGCCCAGGCCAAGGCCCACGCAACCGAGATCTATGCAGCGTTCGACAGCTGTTGCGAGAAGATGGACAAGCAGCTGCGCCGCTACAAGCGACGACTAAAGGATCACCACAAGGACCGGGCCGAGCCGGTTGAACTCTTCGGAGCCTCGTCCTATATCCTCGCCTCGGAAGAACCGGACGCGCAAAGCGAGCCCGACTCGCTGCAGCCGATGATCGTTGCCGAAATGGAGACCAAGATTCCGTCGCTGTCAGTTGGCGAGGCCGTGATGCAGATGGAACTGGCTGGTGCCCCGGTGCTGGTGTTTCGGAATGAAAGCAAGGACGGGTTGAACGTCGTGTACCGCCGCGAAGACGGCAACATCGGCTGGATCGATCCGTAATAGGCAAGACACGAACTGCGCGCGCCCGGCCACCTCGCGGCGCGCGCGAGGAGCAAGACTTTATGGAGCTTTCGAGCATCCTCAAACCAAACGCGGTCCGCGTTATCGGTGCCGCGTCGAGTAAGAAGAGATTATTTCAGGAAATCACGGACTTGGCCGAGGCGACCCTGAAACTGGACGCCCAAGAAACCCTTGAGGCCCTGCTCGAGCGTGAAAGTCTGGGACCGACCGGCGTCGGCCATGGCGTGGCGCTGCCGCATGCACGCGTTGCGGGCCTGGATCAGGTGGCGGGCGTGTTTGTCCTGCTGGAAAAGCCGCTGGATTTCGGCGCTGTCGACCGCCAGCCGGTCGACTTGGCCTTTGCGCTGTTTGCTCCTGAGGACGCCGGTGTCGAGCATCTCAAGGCGCTGGCGCTGGTCTCGCGCACCCTGCGCGAGCAGGCGGTCTGCACCAAGCTGCGGGCCAACCCGGATCCGACCAAGCTCTATGCCATCCTGACCGAATCACACCCGCTTCAAGCGGCGTGACAGGCGAGCGCAGAAACGACAAAGGGCCCCGACGGGGCCCTTTTCGGTTGGTGACGTTGCGTCGGGGGTCAGGACCCCATTTCCAGCGCCCACCAGATCTTGCCGTTGTTCTCCTGGAACCAGGCAAAACCCATCATGATCGCCTTGGGGTCCAGGATGACCGACCGCGAACCCGGCTCCTCCATCCATGCGGCCAGGGTCTCGACCTCGGTCTCGTAAGTCTCCGAGATCGCCTCGCCGAGGAAGATGCCGGTGTATCCAGCCCGGCGGGCACGGTCGATCGGCGATGACCCGTCCGAGCCGAAGTGCCAAGGCCGGTTCTGCACCGACATATCGCGGGCATGGGTGGCTGCGGCGGCGTTCAGCTCGGGGCTGAGCTGCACGACGCCCAGACCCGAAGCCTGGCGCAGCGCGTTGACCGAATCGAGCATTCTGAACTGCAGTTTCGAGGCTTCACCTCGAATCCGGTAGACCTTGGGCAAAGGTTTGCCGTCCGAGCCAAGCTGCGTCGGCCCGCCGGTATCTGTACAGGCGGCCAGTGCCAGCAAACCGGCAAGGAGAAGGGAAATCAGTCGTGTCATGGTCGCACCGCATCCTATTGTCGGCCACTCAGATAGCCTTTGACAGAGGCCGATGCAAACCCTGCCTCCAATGCGGTGCCAGTATCGGCGCAGATTGATTTGCGACTGCGTCCCTTAGGCCATATTATGTAGCTCGTCCTGTGAATTTCTGCGTAAAGGTCCTTTTGATGGTCAAGAAACCCACCTCACTTTCGACCCGGCGTAGCTTTCTTGTCGGTGCCGCCACTGCGATCGGCACACCTGCGCTGGCCCAATTCACGCCCGAAGACCCCCTGCGCCCCGCGCCCGAGCCTGAAGCGCCAGTCCGCCGGAATATCTCCAGCTTCCGTGCGCTTGACTGGCAGCCCTATTTCTCGAACACCCGTAACGGTGCCATTCTGGTCGATACCGTATCGCGGGCGCTGCATTACTGGTCCGAGGATCAGAGCGTTTATCGGCTGTTCCCGTCGTCTGTTCCGCTGACCGATGAACTGACCCGCCGGGGCCGCACCAGCGTGATTCGCAAGGTCGTCGGTCCAAGCTGGGCCCCAACCCCGTCGATGAAGAAGCGGAACCCGGAATGGCCGGACTACATTCCGCCAGGGCCAGACAATCCGTTGGGTACCCATGCGCTCTATCTCAGCTGGAAGTATTACCGCATCCACGGCACCCATGATACGCGCAAGATCGGCCGCAGATCATCCAACGGCTGCATCGGGCTTTACAACGAGCATATCGCCCAGCTGTTCGATCTGGCCAAAGTTGGCACTCAGGTGTTGCTAATTTGACGACATTTCGGCGGGCAAAGCAGCTTGTCGCGCAACAACCGTTTGCATTCCAACCGCATAGCTGATTAGAAAAAGCTCACGAGGTAAGTCTTGGGTGCGCGGTTCAAAAATTGATGAATCGCGCAAATTCTGGAGGTTAACATGAAGAAACTCGTTCTCGCCGCTGCTCTGTCCGCTGCCGCATCGACCGCTTTTGCTGGCAACCTGGCCGAGCCGGTTGTCGAAGCACCGGTCATCGTCGAAGAGACCCAGAGCTCGTCGAGCGGCATCCTGCTGCCCCTGATCCTGCTGGTTCTGGTCGGCGCCGCTGTTGCAGCCAACAACTAATAGATTGGCCTAGCGCCAGTTGTAAGAAAGGCGGTGGTCTCCACCGCCTTTTTTATTGCCTGCTCAACATGTTGCCCCGCAGGGCACAGCTTGGCTGTCAGTCCAGCCACCCGCCCAGATTGCTTTCCACCACCTTGGCCAGCGCCGCGATATGGGCATCCTCGTCGTTGAGACAAGGGATATAGGTAAAGCTCTCGCCGCCCGCGTGCTCAAAGCTCTCGCGAATCTCTTCGTTGATCTCTTCCAGTGTCTCGATGCAATCGGAAGAAAAGGCCGGCGCGACCACGGCGATGTTGCGCTTACCCTGCCGCGCCAGTTCTGCCACGTGGTCGACCGTATAGGGTTTCAGCCATTCCTCGGGGCCGAATCGCGACTGAAAGGTCGAGATAACCTCGCCCTTGTCCCAGCCCAGGCGCTCGCGCAGCAGCCGCGTGGTTTTTACACACTGGCAATGATACGGGTCGCCCTGCATCAGATAGCGCTCGGGCATGCCGTGATACGAGCAGACCAGAACGTCGGGCCGACTGTCCATCGCCGCATAGGCGCGCTCGATCGATTGTGCCAGCGCGTCGATATAGATCGGTTCGTCGAAATAGGCTGGCACGGTGCGCGCGGCGGGTTGCCAGGCCTCGTCCATCAGCGCGCGAAAGAACTGGTCGTTGGCCGTCGCGGTCGTGGCCCCGGCATATTGCGGATAGAGCGGAAAGAACAGGATACGGTCGCAGCCCTCGGCCACCATCTGGCGCACCTTGGACTTGGTCGAGGGATTGCCGTAGCGCATGCAGAAATCCACCAGAACCCGGTCGCCATAGCGCTCGGCCAGTGCCGCGCGCAGCTTGGCGGTCTGGTCCTTGGTGATCGTCATCAGCGGGCTTTCGCCCTTGTCGTGATTCCAGATGGATTTATAGGCCGCGCCCGAACTGAACGGCCGCTTGGTCAGGATGATCCCCTGCAGGATCGGCTGCCATTTCCAGGCCGGATAATCGATCACCCGCTTGTCCGACAGAAACTCGTTCAGATAGCGGCGCATCGGCCAATAGGAATAGTCGTCAGGCGTGCCGAGATTGGCCAGCAACACGCCAACGCGGCCCATTTTCACCTTGGGGTGGTCAGCGGGCGCATGGGCGGGGCGGGTGGCGTCGAACATATCTGGCTTCCTGAATTTCTACGGGTTTGCACTGAGATAACGGGAAATCCCCTGCCGTCAATCGGGCAAGGTCGTTTCCGATGTACCCAGAGCAGCCGCCAGCCGGGCGCTGGCCGATCCCGGACGCAGCGGTTTGGGCTGGCTTTCATCCGGCGCCCAACCTGTCAGACAGATCAGCTCGAACGTGGCGGGCAGGCGGTTTTCGGACGTGGCGAAATGGGCGGAATATATGTCTTCTGCCCGTGTGAACACCGCACGCCGGGTCGGGTGACGCAGACGCGCGGACAGGGCATTGGCCTCTCCCATCTCGCGCAGATCGCGCATCAGATGGGGCAGGTCGCGGTATTCGGCAGTGAGCGTCAAGCTATCCGCAACCGGCAGCGCCAGCCCCGCCCGCTGGAGCAGCGCGCCCAGATCGCGAATCTCGGCCATCGGCGCCACCCGCGGACTGATACCACCGGTGAGCAGGGATTCAGCCTCGGCAAGCGATGCGCGCAGTTGATGCAGGGTCTGGCCGCCAAAGCAGACCGCCAGCAACAGCCCGTCGGGGCGCAACGCGCGCCGACACTGAATCAGTTGCCCAACCGGGTCATTGGCCCAGTGCAGTGCCATCGCATGTACCACCAGATCGCAGCTTTGCGGGGCCAGGTCGAGCACCTCGCCCTCTGCCACGATCCGGGCCGTCGGAAAGTGCTCGGCCCAAAGCGCCGGCGCCGGGGTCACCACCGACATGTCCGTAAAGGTTCTGTTAACCAAAGACAGGCGATCCTGAACCTCGTCCAGCGCGGCGCGGTGCAGGAACAGCGCCGCGTCCCGCATGCGGGCACGGCGCGCGGCCAATGCGACGCGATCGACCAGCGCGGGGGGCAGTGAGGAACCGGGTGTCGTCATGAGGCGCAGTTAACGCATGTGGCAACAGATTCAAACCGCGATCGAAACGGTCTATCCGCCGCGCTGCCTGGGTTGCGGCGATCTGGTAACATCCGATTTCGGCCTGTGTGGCAAATGCTGGCGCGACACGCCCTTTATCGACGGCACCGTCTGCGACAGTTGCGGCGTCCCCCTGCCCGGCGCCCGTGACGGACACCGGATCGAATGTGACGACTGCATGACCCACCCCCGCCCCTGGTCGGATGGGCGCGCGGCGCTTCTCTATACCGGGCGGGCCCGGCGTATGGTGCTGGCACTGAAACATGGCGACCGGCCCGAACTGGCCCGACCCGGCGGCCTGTGGATGGCCCGCTCGGCAGCGCCCCTGCTACACGCCAACATGCTGATCGCGCCGGTCCCACTGCACTGGTCGCGCTTGCTGCGCCGCCGCTATAACCAATCCGCCCTGCTGGCGCAGAGCGTCGGGCGCCAGACCGGCCTGCCGGTCTGTCCCGACCTGCTGGTTCGCGAGCGCGCCACACCGATGCTTGAAGGGATGAGCACCACCCAGAGGGCCGAAACTCTTGCAAACGCTATCTCGGTCCATCCGCGACGGCGCCAAGGGCTGACGGCGCGCAAGCTGTTGTTGATCGACGATGTTATGACCTCGGGAGCCACTTTGTCGGCAGCGACACGGGCCTGCCTCGACGCGGGCGCCGATCAAGTTTTCGTTTTGGTACTGGCGCGGGTCACCCGCGAGGCATAGCTGCGCAATCACCAGACCCGCGCCTGTCAAAAACCGGTCTCCACTTTCGCCGGAAATGATCTAGATTGGCGCGAAACGAAGGATACCCGGATGAAACCCGTCGAAATCTATACCTCGCCGCTTTGCGGTTACTGCCACGCGGCCAAAAGGCTGCTGGATCAGAAAGGCATTGCCTTTACCGAGATCAACGTGCTGACCAACCCCAAGCGCAAACCCGAGATGATCCAGCGCGCGGGCGGGCGCCGTACGGTGCCGCAAATCTTTATCGGCGGTCAGCACGTGGGTGGCTGCGACGATCTCTATGCGCTGGAACAGGACGGCAAGCTCGATCCGCTGCTGGCCTCCGGATGAAAACCGCGCTGCTGCAACTCTCCTCGTCGGACGACCCGGCGGCCAATCTGGACATGGTTCGGGGCATGGTCGCCGAGGCCGCAGCGCGGGGCGCCCGCTGGGTGCTGACACCAGAGGTGACCAATTGCGTCTCGAACAGCACCACACGCCAGCGCGAGGTGTTGCAGCACGAAGAGGACGACATCACCCTGGCCGGGCTCAGGGAACAGGCGGCCGAGCTGGGAATCTGGCTGCTGATCGGCTCGCTCGGGCTCAAGACACACGATGCCGACGGGCGGTTTGCCAACCGGTCATTCATGATCGGGCCGGATGGTGGGATCGTGGCCCGCTATGACAAGATCCACATGTTCGACGTGCAGGTGACCGAGACCGAGACCTTTCGCGAATCGGCCAATTACCGACCCGGTGATCGGGCCGTGCTGGCCCCGACCGAATTCGGCACCGTGGGGATGACGATCTGTTATGATCTGCGGTTTCCGCATCTGCACGCGGCGCTGGCACAAGCGGGGGCGACCGTCCTGACCGTTCCGGCAGCCTTTTCGCCGGTGACCGGTGCCGCGCATTGGGAATCGCTCCTCAGGGCGCGCGCGATCGAGACGGGCTGCTGGGTATTGGCCCCGGCACAGACCGGCACCCACCCAAACAGCCGCGGCAAACCGCGCCGCACTCACGGTCACAGCCTGGTCGTTGCGCCCTGGGGAGAGGTGCGGATCGACGCAGGCAGCGAACCGGGGATTCACATCTTCGATCTGGATGATACATCTGTTACAGAGGCGCGACGCAGAGTCCCAAGTTTGACTCACAAACGCGCCTTCGATGGACCCTGACCCTGTGGCGAGATGGCTGACGAAATCCACACCCTGGCGGTATCGCTGTTCAGCGAAATCCTGACAGCAGATCAGCTGTTGCGCAACCGGCTCAGCCGGGTGCTTCCCAAAGGTATGGAAATCTCGCATTTTTCGGTCCTGAACCATCTGGTCTTTGTCGGAGATGAGCGCACCCCGGCACAGCTGGCCAGCACGTTTCACGTGACCAGGGGGGCGATGACCAATACGCTCGCCAAGCTGGAATGGGCCGGGTATATCCATATCCGCCCGGACTGGGACGATGCCCGGCGCAAGATGGTGGCGATCAGCCCGGCGGGACGGCAGGCGCGCGATCAGGCAATCTCGATGATTGCGCCATTGATCGACCAAGTGGTGGGCGAACTGGGTAGCGAGCGCGTTCGGCTGGCCCTGCCGGTGCTGCGGGATCTACGGATCAAACTGGAAAACAACTGAACCGGAACCAAACCGGAAATCAAAGATTTCCGGCCAGGAAAATTCTCAATTTTCCTGGCCGTTTTCCGTATCGGAAAACGGCGCGCCTAGCGCGGCCGCAGGCTGGCGGTCACGTAGTTGACGCTCAGATCGCGATCCGAGATAGACCACTGCCACGAGATCGGATTGAACACGAATCCCTTGCGATCCACCGGATCCAGCCCCGCCTGCCGCAGCAGGTCGAACAATTCATCCGGGGTGATGAATTTGGACCACTCATGCGTTCCCCGCGGCAACCAACGCATCACCACCTCGGCCCCCAGGATCGCCATCGCATAGGATTTGGGATTGCGGTTGATTGTCGAGCAGATCTGCAGGCCGCCCGGTTTCAACAGATCATGGGTCGCCCGTAAATAGGAGAGCGGATCGGCCACATGCTCGACCACCTCCATGTTCAGCACCACGTCGAACAGCTCGCCCGCCTCGGCCAACGCCTCGGCTGTGGTGTGGCGATAGTCAACCTCCAGGCCCGACTGTTCCGCATGGATGCGCGCTACCGGCAGATTGCCTTCGGCGGCATCTGCTCCAACCACCTCGGCCCCCAGCCTTGCCATCGGTTCGCTCAGTAGCCCGCCGCCACAACCGATATCGAGCAGCCGCAATCCGGCAAAGGGTTGGTGTCCGGTCAGGTCCCGGTCGAATTCGCCGGCAATCTGCCGGGTGATATAGTCCAGGCGGCAAGGGTTGAGCATATGCAGCGGTTTGAACTTGCCATGCGGATCCCACCATTCGGCGGCCATCGCCTCGAATTTCGCGATCTCTGACGGGTCGACCGTGTTCGGATGCGCTTGCATTCCTGTCTCCGTGTGCTCTTTTACCCATTGCGGACTATATAGGCCTGTAATGGACAAATACCCGGACCAAAAGCGCGCAATGCAATATCTCTATCCGCCGATCGACCCGTTCGACCAGCGGATGCTGGATGTTGGTCAGGGTCACCGCATATACGTCGAGCAAAGTGGCAATCCCCGCGGGATCCCTGTCGTGGTTCTGCATGGCGGTCCGGGCGGCGGATGCAGCCCGGCGATGCGGCGCTATTTCGATCCTGCGGTCTACCGGGTGATTCTTTTCGACCAGCGCGGTTGTGGCCGGTCGCGACCGCATGCCTCGGTCACCGACAACACCACCTGGCATCTGGTTGCCGATATCGAACGCATCCGAAAGGCGCTGGAGATCGACAGCTGGATCGCCTTTGGAGGCAGTTGGGGCGCGACCCTGGCACTGGTCTATGCCCAGACCCATCCCGATCGCGTTACCCGGCTGGTGCTGCGCGGCGTGTTCCTGATGACCCGGGCCGAGCTTGACTGGTTCTATGGCGGCGGCGCCGGGCGGTTCTGGCCGGAACCCTGGTCGCGCTTTGCCGCGCTGATCCCGGAAAATGAACGCGGCGACATGATTTCCGCCTATCACAAGCGCCTGTTCTCGGGGGATATGGCGCAAGAGATCCGCTATGCCCGCGCGTGGTCGGCTTGGGAGAATGCGCTTGCCTCGATCCACTCCAACGGCACCACGGGCGAAAGTCCCGGCGATTATGCCCGTGCCTTTGCCCGGCTCGAGAATCACTATTTCATCAATGACGGCTTCCTGGAATTCGACGGCCAGATCCTCGCGAACATGGGATGTATCTCGCATATCCCCGGCCATATCGTGCAGGGGCGCTATGACATGATCTGCCCACCCAGTTCGGCCTGGAAGCTCAGCGAGCTGTGGCCCAGTTGCGAACTTCGGATGATCCGCAATGCCGGCCACGCCCTGTCCGAACCGGGCATCAGCGCCGAGCTGGTGCGGATCATGGACGGCATCGCCGAGGAGGTCGCGACATGACCCGGATCGACCGCCGCGCGCTGTTCGCCTCGGGTGCTGCCGCAGCCCTTTTGGCCTCGACGGGCATGTCGCTGGCCGACCGGCCCCGGGAGGGGGGCACCCTGCGTCTGGCGGTACCGCGAGACGACAGTCTGGAACGGATCGCGCGCGGTGCCGTGTTCGACACCCTGACCGAGATCGCGCCCGACGGCACCCTCAGGGGAGAGCTGGCGACCGGCTGGCAACCCGACGACAGCGCCCGGGTCTGGAGCTTTGATCTGCGCGACGACGTCACCTTTCACGATGGCACGCGGTTCTCTGCCAGCGATGCCGCCGCGTCGCTCGCCGAAATCGGCCTGACCGAGGCACTTGACCCCACGCGGCTGCGGCTGGAACTGGCCGAGGCCGATCCCGGCCTGCCCTTTCGGCTGGCCGATATCCGCTTTGCCATCACCCGCGCGGGCGGAGCGGTCACGCCGCTGGAACAGGCCAACGGCACCGGTTGTTACCGGGTCGAACGGGCGCAGGACGGGCGACATTTCCTGGGCCGCAAGGTTGCCGATCACTACAAGCAGGGTCAGGCCGGCTGGGCCGACATGGTCGAGGTGATCGTGATCCCCGACCCCGCCGTCCGGGCCGAGGCGCTGCACGACGGCTATGTCGATGTCGCCACCCTGCCCCTGCCCGACGGGCTGCGCGACCGCACCCGGTTCCGCTATCACCCCTCCGAGGACGACATGACGCTCGCCGCCGCCGTCTCGGTCGGCCTGCCGCGCCAGATCAGCAGCCGCAGTCCGCTGGACGATGGCCGCATCGCGGAACGCTGGTGGGTGGGGTAATCCAGCTTTCGAATCCCACCCCCCTTGCAGACTCACCCCATCCCGCGTATATGCCTTGACAACAGCGGCGCGTCGGGCACTGGCCTGGGGTTCCACCGGAATAGATCGACGGGCCGCGCGCCCGTTTTTTTGTGCCCGGAGCTTGGGTAAGACACGAGATGACCAACAACCTGATAGCAAAGGCCGCCATCGACCGGCGCCTGGCCGAGATCGTCAGCCCCGTGATCGCGGATCTGGGATACGAGCTGGTGCGCATTCGCCTGATGAGCGGCAAGAGCACCACGCTTCAGATCATGGCCGACAAGCCCGATGGCGGTATCGAGGTGGACGATTGCGCCGCGATCTCGAACGCGGTCAGCGCCACGCTGGATGTCGAGGATCCGATTCTGGATGCCTATACGCTCGAAGTGTCGAGCCCGGGCATCGACCGGCCGCTGACCCGGCTCAAGGATTTCGAGATGTTCGAAGGCTACGAGGCCAAGATCGAAACCACCGAGCTGATCGACGGCCGCCGCCGGTTCAAGGGTGAACTGGCCGGTGTCGAGGGCAACGAGGTGCTGATCAACATCGACCAGAATGGCGAAACGGTGACCATCGGCCTGGAATTCGACTGGCTGAGCGATGCCAAGCTGGTTCTGACCGACGACCTGATCAAGGAAATGCTGCGTCAGCGCAAGGCCGCCGGCGTTCTGAACGAAGACCAATTCGACGAAATCGTAGAGGAAGCGCCCGAAACGGGCGCCACGACCATGGCCCGCGACGGGTCCGAAGAGGAGACGAACTAATGGCAATCACCTCTGCAAACCAGCTGGAGCTGTTGCAAACCGCCGAGGCCGTGGCCCGTGAAAAGATGATCGACCCCGGTCTGGTGGTCGAGGCGATGGAAGAATCCCTCGCCCGCGCGGCCAAGAGCCGCTATGGCGCCGAGATGGACATCCGCGTCCATATCGACCGCAAGACCGGCAAGGCGACCTTTACCCGTGTCCGCACCGTTGTCGCCGATGACGAGCTGGAAAACTACCAGGCCGAGTTCACCGTCGAACAGGCCAAGCAGTACATGGAAAATCCGCAGATCGGCGATACTTTCGTCGAAGAGGTGCCGCCGGTCGAGATGGGTCGTATCGCCGCGCAATCCGCCAAGCAGGTGATCCTGCAAAAGGTGCGCGAAGCCGAGCGGGATCGTCAGTACGAAGAATTCAAGGATCGCGCCGGCACCATCATCAATGGCCTCGTCAAGCGCGAGGAATATGGCAACGTCATCGTCGATGTGGGCGCGGGCGAGGCGATCCTGCGCCGCAACGAGAAGATCGGCCGCGAAAGCTATCGCCCCAACGACCGTATCCGCTGCTACATCAAGGACGTACGCCGCGAGCCGCGCGGCCCGCAGATCTTCCTGTCGCGCACCGCGCCCGAGTTCATGGCCGAGCTGTTCAAGATGGAAGTTCCGGAAATCTATGACGGCATCATCGAGATCAAGGCCGTGGCCCGCGACCCCGGTTCGCGCGCCAAGATCGCCGTGATCTCTTACGACGGCTCGATCGACCCGGTCGGCGCCTGCGTCGGTATGCGCGGCAGCCGCGTACAGGCGGTGGTCAATGAATTGCAGGGCGAAAAGATCGACATCATTCCGTGGAACGAGGATCAGCCGACTTTCCTGGTGAACGCGCTGCAACCGGCCGAGGTGTCGAAGGTGGTGCTGGACGAAGAAGCCGGCAAGATCGAGGTCGTGGTCCCCGAGGAACAGCTGAGCCTGGCCATTGGCCGTCGCGGCCAGAACGTGCGCCTTGCATCGCAGCTGACCGGTCTGGACATCGACATCATGACCGAGGCCGAGGAATCGGCGCGCCGTCAGAAGGAATTCGAGAGCCGCACCGCGCTGTTCATGGAAACCCTCGATCTGGACGAGTTCTTTGCCCAGCTGCTGGTCTCCGAAGGCTTCACCAATCTCGAAGAGGTCGCCTATGTCGAGCTTGACGAGCTTCTGGTGATCGACGGGGTCGACGAAGGCACCGCCGAAGAGCTTCAGGCCCGTGCCCGCGACTATCTCGAGGCACAGGCCAAGGTGGCGCTGGACAATGCCCGCGCCCTGGGAGCCGAGGACAGCCTTATTGAATTCGAGGGCCTGACACCCCAAATGGTCGAGGCATTGGCCAAGGACGACGTCAAGACGCTGGAAGATTTCGCGACCTGCGCCGACTGGGAACTGGCCGGAGGCTGGACCACGGTCGACGGTCAGCGCGTCAAGGATGACGGCATTCTGGAGCCCTTCGGCGTTTCGCTGGAAGATGCGCAGGACATGGTGATGACCGCCCGCGTCATGCTGGGCTGGGTCGATCCGACAGAACTCCTCGAAGAGGCGGAAGAGACCGACGAGGGCGAAACCGCAACCGACGAGGAGGCCGAGGCCTGATTCCGGGTCGACGGAGATAATACATGACACGTGGCGGTGCACATAAAGACCGGACCGAGGGTCCCGAACGCAAGTGCATTGCCACGGGCGAGGCACGGCCTAGATACGGGCTTATCCGTTTCGTGGCCGGTCCCGACGGGCAACTGGTGCCCGATATCGCGGGCAAACTGCCCGGACGCGGCACTTATGTGGCCGCAGACCGGGACGTGCTGCAAAAGGCCGTGGACAAGAAACTCTTTGCCCGCGGCCTGAAACAGCAGGTGCAGGTGCCCGACGGGCTGGTGGACGAGGTCGAGCGACAACTGGTCCGCCGCGTTGTCGACCTGCTCAGCCTGGCACGCAAATCCGGCGACGCTGTCGCGGGATACGAAAAGGTCAAGACCTGGCTCGACAAGGAAGAGGCGCAGGTCCTGATCCAGGCCTCGGACGGATCGGGCCGAGGCAAGACCAAACTGAGCACGCCACATTTCGGCAAATACATTGGTTGGCTCACGGCGGATGAATTGGGCATGGCTTTTGGCCGCCAAACAGTGATACATGCGGCGCTGGCCTCTGGTGGACTCGCCAAACGTGTTGTAGAGGAAGCGCAACGCCTTCGTGGAATGCGCAAAACGGATGACGGCGGCAAGGGCCGCGCGGAAGGGTAAGAAGCTTTATGAGCGATACTGACGGCAAAAAGACATTGGGTCTGCGTGGTTCCCGCCCCGGGAACGTGAAACAGAGTTTCAGCCACGGACGGACCAAGAATGTCGTGGTGGAAACCAAGCGCAAGCGCGTGGTGGTCCCCAAGCCAGGTGCCGGAAAGCCCAGCGCCGGCGGCTCCTCGCCGGCCGGTGACCCTTCGCGCCGCCCTGCTGGGATCTCTGACACCGAGATGGAGCGTCGGCTTAACGCGCTGAAAGCCGCCAAGGCCCGCGAATCCGAAGAAGCGGCGCAGCGAGAGGCCGAAGAAAAGGCGCGCGCCGAAGAGCGTGAACGTCGCCGGGCCGAACAAGAGGCCAAAGAGCGTGAACAGCGCGAGGCCGAACAGCGTGCCCGTGAAAAGGCCGAGGAAGAAGAACGCCAGCGCCGCGAGGCCGAGGAAGAGGCCAAGCGTGCCGCAGTGCGCGCTGCCGCCGAGCAGGACGCTCCAAAGGCCGAACGCAGCGCCGAGCGTGCGCCGGCCTCTGCCCGCCCCGACAGCGGCGACAATGCCCGCCGGGTCGACCGCGAACGCGAACGCGAGCAGCGCCAGACCCGCGGCAAGGGCCGTCAGGATGGTCGCCGCTCGGGTAAATTGACGCTCAGCCAAGTCACCGACGGCGAAGGCGGACGCCAGAAATCGCTGGCCGCGATGAAGCGCAAGCAGGAACGCGCCCGCCAAAAAGCAATGGGTGGCGGCGCTGAGCGTGAAAAGGTGATCCGCGAGGTTCAGCTGCCCGAGGCTATCGTGGTTTCGGAGCTTGCCAACCGCATGGCCGAACGCGTGGCCGATGTGGTCAAGGAACTGATGAAGATGGGCATGATGGTCACCCAGAACCAGACCATCGACGCCGACACCGCCGAACTGATCATACAGGAATTCGGCCACAAGGTCGTCCGGGTTTCGGATTCCGACGTCGAAGACGTCATCTCCGATATCGAGGACGCCGAAGAAGACCTCAAGCCGCGTCCTCCGGTCATCACCATCATGGGCCACGTGGACCACGGCAAAACCTCGCTTCTGGATGCCATCCGCGACGCCAAGGTTGTTGCGGGCGAGGCCGGTGGCATCACCCAGCATATCGGTGCCTATCAGGTCAAAACCGATGGCGGCACAACGCTCACCTTCCTCGACACGCCGGGCCACGCCGCCTTTACCTCGATGCGCTCGCGCGGTGCTCAGGTGACCGATATCGTGGTTCTGGTTGTCGCTGCCGATGACGCGGTGATGCCGCAGACCGTCGAGGCGATCAACCACGCCAAGGCAGCCGGTGTGCCGATGATCGTGGCGATCAACAAGATCGACAAACCCGAGGCGAACCCGACCAAGGTGCGCACCGATCTGCTGCAACACGAAGTTGTGGTTGAGGCGATGTCGGGCGAAGTGCAGGATGTCGAGGTTTCGGCCAAGACTGGCGAAGGTCTGGACGAGCTGCTCGAAGCGATCGCTCTGCAGGCCGAGATCCTGGAGCTGAAGGCCAACCCCGACCGCCCGGCACAGGGTGCGGTGATCGAGGCGCAGCTGGATGTGGGCCGTGGCCCGGTTGCGACCGTTCTGATCCAGAAGGGAACGCTGCGCCAGGGCGACATCTTTGTCGTGGGCGAGCAGTACGGCAAGGTTCGCGCCCTGATCAACGACAAGGGCGAGCGCGTCACCGAAGCCGGCCCCTCGGTTCCGGTCGAGGTGCTGGGTCTCAATGGCACGCCCGAGGCGGGTGACGTCCTGAACGTGACCTCGACCGAGGCGCAGGCCCGCGAGATCGCGGAATACCGCGCTCAGGTCGCCAAGGACAAGCGCGCCGCCGCCGGTGCCGCCACCACGCTGGAGCAGCTGATGGCCAAGGCCAAGGCGGACGAGAATGTCGCCGAACTGCCGATCCTGGTGAAGGCCGACGTGCAGGGCTCTGCCGAGGCCATCGTTCAGGCGATGGAAAAGATCGGCAACGACGAGGTGCGCGTGCGCGTGCTGCATTCGGGCGTCGGTGCCATCACCGAAACCGATGTGGGCCTCGCCGAGGCCTCGGGCGCGCCGATCATGGGCTTCAACGTCCGGGCGAACGCAAGCGCGCGTAACACCGCCAACCAGAAGGGCGTCGAGATCCGGTATTATTCGGTGATCTATGACCTGGTCGACGACGTCAAAGCGGCCGCGAGCGGCCTGCTGAGCGCGGAAATTCGCGAGAACTTCATCGGCTACGCGAATATCAAAGAGGTGTTCAAGGTCTCCAACGTCGGCAAGGTCGCCGGTTGTCTCGTCACCGAAGGTGTCGCCCGCCGCTCTGCCGGTGTGCGCCTGCTCCGCGACAACGTGGTGATCCACGAAGGCACGCTGAAAACCCTCAAACGCTTCAAGGACGAAGTGGCCGAGGTTCAGTCGGGCCAGGAATGCGGCATGGCCTTTGAAAACTACGACGATATCCGCCCCGGCGACGTGATCGAGATCTTCGAGCGCGAGGAAGTCACCCGGTCGCTGACCTGATCGGAGACGGAAATCAGACTGATGGGGCGGCTCGCGAGAGCCGCCCTTTTTCATTTCGAGATCAGGGAGTTACCCAAAAAAAGAGGCAAGAAAAGGCCCCATGCCTCTTCTTGCCCTCAAGACCCGTGTGAGTGGTGGTCTTTAAACTCTCGAACTTTCCACGTCACGCCTTGGGCTGCCAGCCTTGCGACATATCCGCTTCGGATTTCTTGCTGCGAACCATGGCTTCTCCGTACAGAAGCGCGCCGCATCAAACATCCATATCCTCCGGCAAGGAAGGGATCGACACAACGTTCTGACCCGATACTTCCGGCATGCCACATATACACCATCGCGCACGAGGAATCACATGAGAATTCGCCCGAAAACAGTGTTCAAAGCGCCGCAAGAAAACAGTATCTAGCTTAAATGTTTGCTTGGAATGCCAAATTTGCACAGATTACCAAGCGTCAAGATATGATGAATGTGACAAGAACCCGTTACAACCAGTCGCGCAGGATCGGGATCAGGGGGATATCCGCTGCTGGCATCGGGTAGTTGCGCAGTTCGTTTGCCCGTACCCATGTCAGCGCCTGCCCTTCGCGAGATTGCGGAATCCCCTCCCACTTGCGGCAGGCAAACAGCGGCATCAGCAGATGAAAATCATCATAGCTGTGGCTGGCAAAGGTCAGTGGCGCCAGGCATGAGGCCCAGGTATTGATCCCCAGTTCCTCGTGCAGCTCGCGGATCAGCGCCAGTTCGGGCGTCTCGCCGGGTTCGACCTTGCCGCCGGGAAACTCCCACAAACCGGCCATCGACTTGCCTTCCGGGCGCTGCGCCAGCAGCACCCGGCCATCCACGTCGATCAGCGCGACGGCGGAAACAAGGACGGTTTTCACGAGCGGTAATCCGCGTTGATCTCGATATATCCGTGGGTCAGATCGCAGGTCCAGACGGTGGACTTGCCTTCGCCAAGGCCCAGATCGACACCAATGACCAGCTCCTGCCCCTTCATATAGGCGGCGGCATCCTCTTCGCGGTAGGTGGGGCTCACCCAACCTTTCTCCGCCACCAGTATATCGCCAAACGAGATGCTCAACAGGTCACGGTCAGCAGCAGCGCCGGATTTGCCGATCGCCATCACCACCCTGCCCCAGTTCGGATCCTCACCTGCGATCGCGGTCTTGACCAGCGGCGAGTTGGCAATCGCCAGACCGTGCACCCTAGCATCGGTATCGCTGGCCGCGCCGGTCACCCGGATCTCGACGAACTTGGTGGCACCTTCTCCGTCGCGCACGACCTGCTGGGCCAGGTCCAGCATCACCTCTTCCAGCGCGGCGGCGAACTCTGCATTGCCCGTCGCATCCACGCCCGAGGCACCGGTCGCACACAACAGCAACGTGTCCGAGGTCGAGGTGTCGCTGTCCACGGTGATACAGTTGAAAGTGCGGTCGGTCATTGCCGACAGCATCGCCTGCAACGCACCCTGTTCGACGCGGGCATCGGTAAAGATATAGACCAGCATCGTCGCCATGTCGGGGGCGATCATGCCCGAACCCTTGGCGATCCCGGCGATCTTGACCATCTTGCCGTCGATCCCGACGGTCCGGCTGGCGCCCTTGGCAAAGGTGTCGGTGGTCATGATGGCGCGGGCGGCATCCTCCAGCGCGTCGGGGCTGAGCGCCGCATTCAGATCGCCCAGCTTGGCCACGATACGCTCGTGCTTCATCGGCTCGCCGATCACCCCGGTGGACGAGGTAAAGACCCGCCCGACCGGCACACCTGTCACATCTGCCACCGCCTGCGTCACCTCGGCCACCGAGGTCTGGCCGTAATGGCCTGTAAAGGCGTTGGAGTTGCCTGAATTGACCAGAATCGCGGCCGGTCCGTCGCTGGCGCCGCCGATCTTGGCCTGACAGTCCAGCACCGGCGCCGAGCGGGTGGCCGACCGGGTGAACACCCCCGCAACCGAGGTACCCGGAGCCAACACCGCCAGCATCACATCGGTGCGACCCTGATAGCGCACCCCCGCCGCGATACTGGCCAGCTGCACACCGTCGATGACGGGCAGCGTCGGAAACGCGGCCGGGGCCAGAGGGGAAACCTTGGTGATCTTCGCCATTTCGGCCTTACTCCTGCACCAGTTCCAGCTGCCGCAGCACGCCGGGTTCGATCCCGTTCAGATCGGGCTTTTCAATCTCGCTGTCCTTGGTCAGCTCGGCCAGTCGCGCGTCGATGGCATCCTGCTGGATGCGGCCTGCCAGTTCGTCGCGCACCTCGTCCAGCGCCGGGGCCTCGGACTTGCGCTTTTCGTTCAGGATGATCACATGCCAGCCGAACTGAGTCTGCACCGGGTCCGAGATCTGGCCCGCGGTCAGCGCCACGACCGCCTGTTCGAATTCCGGCACCATCGCGCCCGCTCCGAACCAGCCCAACGCGCCGCCATTCGGCCCGGACGGACCGGTGGATTTCTCCTTGGCGGTGGCTGCGAAATCAGCGCCGTTGTCGAGCAGCTCCTTGACGGCCTTGGCCTCGTCCTCGGACGGGACCAGGATATGCGAGGCATTGTATTCCTCGCCACCGAACCCGTCGGCATATTGCGCGTCATAGGCCGACTGGATCGCCTCGTCGGTGGTGGCGGCGGCCATGATCTCTTCGATGGTCTCACCCGCCAGCAACGAGCGCTCCTCGTTCTCCAGCGACAACACGACCTGTTTCGGGGTCTCACCCGTCTGTTGCTGTTTCAACAGGGTCTGCTGCACCAGCTGGTCCAAGATGCCGTCGAACAACACATTGTCGGGCAGTTGCTGATACTGCTGCGGCAGCGAGGCACGCGCGATGATCATGTGACCCAACGTGATCTCTTCGCCATTGACGCGGGCCACAACCGTGTCCGCCTCGGCCTTTGTCTCGGCCGCGACCGGCAGGGCCAGCACCAGCGCAAGCGCCAGCGATGGCAAGATTGTGAGACCTTTGGGCATTGATTCATCCTATTTCCAGGCCGCAACGGGTCGCGGCGTTGACACTCTGGACCCTGCCGCTTACATCGCTTGAAGCCTTTGACAGGACCGCCTTCACCCCCCGTATCTATGGGTTGCGCGCAAGGCGGACAAGCCTGTCGTAACCATGACAGAACAAATCCGCTGGAGTGCACATGCTGGGACTTGGAACGCTTGCCAAAAAGGTGTTCGGAACGCCGAATGACCGCAAGATCAAGGCAACCCGCCCGGTGGTCGCCCAGATCAACGCGCTGGAAGAAGAGTTTGCCAAGCTTACCGACGAGGGGCTTAAGCAAAAGACCGACGAACTGCGCAAACGCGCGCTGGACGGCGAAAGCCTGGATGCGCTGCTGCCCGAGGCATTTGCAAACTGCCGCGAAGCCGCCAAGCGGGCGCTTGGCCTGCGCGCCTTCGACACCCAGCTGATGGGCGGCATGTTCCTGCATCAGGGCAATATCAGCGAGATGAAGACGGGCGAGGGCAAGACTCTGGTCGCCACCTTTCCCGCCTATCTGAACGCGCTGACCGGCAAGGGCGTGCATGTGGTCACGGTGAACGAATACCTGGCCAAACGCGACTCGGAATGGATGGGCAAGGTGTTTGGCGCACTGGGCATGACCACCGGCGTGATCTGGTCGGGCCAGCCCGATGCCGAGAAGATGGCCGCCTATGAAAGCGACATCACCTATGCCACCAACAACGAGCTTGGCTTTGACTATCTGCGCGACAACATGAAGGGCGAGTTGAGCGAGGTCTATCAGAAGCAGCACAATTTCGCCATCGTGGACGAGGTCGACTCGATCCTGATCGACGAGGCGCGCACGCCGCTGATCATCTCGGGCCCCGCACAGGACCGCTCTGACCTGTATGTCGCCATCGACGCGCTGCTGCCCGCGCTGTCGGACGATCATTTCGAACTGGACGAAAAGACCCGCAACGTCACCTTTACCGACGAGGGCAACGAGTTCCTCGAGGCGCAACTGGTCGCGCGTGGCCTGCTGCCCGAGGGTCAGTCACTCTATGATCCCGAAAGCACGACCATCGTGCACCACGTCAACCAGGGCCTGCGCGCGCACAAGCTGTTCCAGCGCGACAAGGACTACATCGTGCGCGATGGCGAAGTTGTGCTGATCGACGAATTCACCGGCCGCATGATGCCGGGCCGCCGCCTGTCCGATGGCCTCCACCAGGCCATCGAGGCCAAGGAAAACGTGCAGATCCAGCCCGAGAACGTGACGCTGGCCAGTGTGACCTTCCAGAACTACTTCCGGCTTTACGACAAGCTTTCGGGCATGACCGGCACCGCGCTGACCGAAGCCGAGGAATTTGCCGAGATCTATGGGCTGGGCGTGGTCGAGGTTCCGACCAACAAACCGATCGCACGCAAGGACGAGGACGACCAGGTCTATCGTACCGCGGCCGAGAAATACGCCGCCATGATCGCCGAGACCAAGAAGGCCCATGGGAAGGGCCAGCCTGTTCTGCTCGGCACCACCTCGATCGAAAAATCCGAGATGCTGAGCCAGATGCTGACCAAGGAAGGCATCGAACACAACGTCCTGAACGCCCGCCAGCACGAGCGCGAGGCGCAGATCGTGGCCGAGGCCGGCCGCTATGGCGCGGTGACCATTGCCACCAACATGGCCGGTCGCGGTACCGACATCCAGTTGGGCGGCAATGTCGAGATGAAGGTTCTGGCCGCCTTGGCCGAAAACCCAGATGCCGACCCGGCAGAGCTTCGCGCCGCCGAGGAAGCCCGCCACGCCGAGGAAAAGCAAAAGGTGCTGGATGCCGGTGGTCTTTATGTGATGGCATCCGAACGGCATGAAAGCCGTCGCATCGACAACCAGCTGCGCGGTCGCTCGGGCCGTCAGGGCGACCCGGGGCGCACGGTGTTCTACCTCAGCCTCGAAGACGACCTGATGCGTATCTTCGGCTCGGAACGGCTGGACAAGGTGTTGACCACGCTGGGCATGAAGGAGGGGGAGGCGATCGTCCATCCCTGGGTGAACAAGTCGCTCGAACGCGCCCAGGCCAAGGTCGAGGGCCGCAACTTCGACATGCGGAAAAACGTGCTGAAATTCGACGACGTGATGAACGATCAGCGCAAGGTGATCTTTAACCAGCGGCGCGAAATCATGGCGACCGAGAACCTGTCGGACGTGGTCGCGGATATGCGCGAGCAGGTGATCGACGACCTGATCGACCAATACATGCCACCCAAGACCTATGCCGACCAGTGGGATACCCAGGGCCTCTATGCCGCGGTAATCGAGAAACTGGGCATCGACGTACCGGTGATCGAATGGGCCGCCGAAGAGGGCGTGGACGATGACGAGATCCGCGAACGCCTGATCAAGGCCTCGGGCGAATACATGGAAAGCAAGGCCGCCGACTTCGGTGCCGAGAACATGCGCAACATCGAAAAACAGGTGTTGTTGCAGACCATCGACAGCAAATGGCGCGAACACCTGCTCAAGCTGGAGCACCTGCGCTCGGTCGTCGGTTTCCGCGGCTATGCTCAGCGCGATCCGCTGAACGAATACAAGACCGAGAGCTTTCAGCTGTTCGAGGGGCTGCTGGATAGCCTTCGCGAGACCGTCACACAGCAATTGTCCCGCATTCGCATGCTGAGCGAAGAGGAACAACGCCAGATGATGGCGCAGATGATGGCCCAGCAAAACCAGGCGGAACATGCAGCGCAGCAAGCCGAAGCAGTGGCCGAGGCCAAGGCCTCGGGCGATGCGCGCCCCGGCTTTGTCGAGGACGACCCCAGCACATGGGGCAACCCCTCGCGCAACGACCTGTGCCCCTGCGGGTCTGGCAAGAAATTCAAGCATTGCCACGGGCGGCTGGCCTGAGGCCCCCGCCACAATGACTCCCCCCGGCGGCCATAAACTGGCCGCCTTCTTTAACGACACTTCTCGCGGACCAATGGGCGATGGAGTGTGGTTATGGCACAACGACGCAAGATTCTGACAGCTGGCGGGACCGTTCTCTGCGCGGCGCTGATCGGATTCCTGATGCAGCAGAACGCCGCGCGCGAGACGCAGCAGATTGCGGCACGCAAATCGCTTATCCAGCAATCGGTTCTGAAACCGTCGGGCGCGTCAGATGTGGATGACTTTGCCCAGTTCGAACTGCACGCGATCAAGCTGACCTCGGCCCAGCCCACCCTGGAACAGCCCCGCCGCCTGCCCGAACCGGCGCTCGAAGGCGCCCTGCCCCTGCCCGCGCGGGACATCCTGCTGCCCGACGCGCCCAGCGACCCCGAAGAGCCGCAGCTGGGCTGCGCGATTACCGCAAACGCCGCGCCTGCCCCTATGGCCAGCATCGCCCTTGACGTCAGCGCGCCCTGCTATGGCAACCAGCGCGTCACCGTGCATCACAGCGGGTTGATCTTTACCGATACCACCGATGACGCGGGCAACCTGTCGGTTACCGTCCCGGCCCTGTCCGAAACCGCCGTTTTTGTCGTGGCATTCCAGAATGGCCGTGGCACCGTCGCCATGAGCCCTGTCGAGGGGCTCGACCGGATCGACCGGGTCGTGGTGCAATGGTCTGGCGCTGCGGGCTTTCAGCTGCATGCCCGCGAGTTCGGCGCCGGTTATGGCGAGACCGGCCATGTCTGGTCCGAAGCATCAGCCGGCGGGATCGGCCAGGTGATCCGGCTGGGTGAACCCGACACGCTGGAGCCGCAACTGGCCGAAATCTACAGCTATCCCTCCGGCGAGAGCGACACCGCAGGCACCATCGCCCTATCGATCGAGGCCGAGGTGACAGCCAGCAATTGTGGGCGCGAGATCTCGGCTCAATCGCTGGAACTGCGCGGGACCGGGTCGCTCACAACCCATGATCTGAACATGTCCATGCCAGATTGTTCTGCTGCCGGTGATTTTCTGGTGTTGAATAATCTGGTCGAAGACCTGAAGATCGCCGCCAGGTAATCCGCAGGCAATTTTCAGGTTTCACATGAATTGGCTTCGTGCGGCGGCTTTCGCCGCACTTTCCGTTTTCCCGGCCCTTCCGGCCACCGCTCAGGACATCACCCTCACCTCGCATGATGGCAAGGTCGAGATCAGCGGCAATCTGCTTGGCTTCGACGGAGAATTCTATCGCGTCGAAACCCGGTTCGGCGAACTGACGGTGGACGGTTCGGGCGTCACCTGCGACGGTCCGGCCTGCCCGAACCTGACCGACTTTGTCGCCGAACTGGCGCTCAGCGGTTCCTCGACCATGGCCGAGGTGCTGCTGCCCGCGTTGATCGAAGGCTTTGCCCTGCGCAACCGCATGCAGACCCGGCGCGAAACCGAAAGCGAGGCCCGGTTCAGCTATCTTCTGTTCCAGGCCGGCAGTGACAGACCTCAGGCCAGATTCACCTTTCGCGTCAGCACCACCGACGAAGGTTTTGCCGACCTGCTGGCCGACGAGGCCGATCTGGTCATGGCCCTGCGCGAGATCCGGCCAGAAGAGCGCAGACGGGCGCTGGAACTGGGCCTGGGCGACATGACCGACAGCAACCGCTCGCGGGTTCTGGCTCTGGATGCGATGGTGCCCGTGGTGGCGCCGGTCAATCCGGTGCGACAGATCTCTGCCCCGCAACTGGCACAGGTCTTTGCCGGCGAGATCGAGAACTGGGCCGAACTCGGCGGCCCCGATGCCCCCATCGCGCTACACTTGCCGGTCGCAGGCTCGGGACTGGCGCAGGCCGTCGAGGACCGCTTGCTGTTACCAGTCGGCAAAACGCTGCCCGAGACGGTCGCACGCCATGACCGTTCCAGCCTGCTTGCCCGTGCGGTCGCCGTCGACCCGTTTGCCATCGGCATCGCCAGCTATTCCGAAACCGGAACCGCCAGGGCTTTGACCCTGACAGGGGATTGCGGTTTTTCTGTCGCCGCAACCCGGCGCAACATCAAGACCGAGGATTATCCGCTCAATTCGCCCATGTTCCTCTACATGCCCGCGCGCCGCCTGCCGAAACTGGCACGGGAATTCATGGCCTACATGCGCAGCCCGGCTGCCCAGATCGTGATTCGCCGTGCCGGTTTCGTCGATCAGGCGCCAGAGTTGATCCCGGTCGCGGTCCAGGGAAACCGGCTTGCCAATGCCATCGCAGCCGCTGGTGCCGAGGTCCCTCTCACCGAGTTGCAACGACTCGTATCCACGCTGTCTGGGATGCAACGGCTCAGCCTCTCTTTCCGATTCGAGACCGGATCCTCGCGCCCTGATGCGCAGTCGCGGACCAATATCGCACAATTGGCTCAGGAACTTGAAAGCGGTGCCTATGACGCGCGCCAAATGCTCTTTGTCGGGTTCAGCGACGGTGATGGTGCCGCCGAGGGCAACGCCCGCATTGCCCTGAAACGGGCCGAGGCGGTGCGTGACGCGGTGTTGCAGGCGGCCGAAACGCTTGACCCGGCGCGGGTCGAGATCTCGGTCGATGCCTTTGGCGAGGCGCTGCCGATGGCCTGCGATGACAGCGACTGGGGCCGTCAGGTCAATCGCCGGGTCGAGGTCTGGGTCAAGTAACCCCTTCATTTCGCCTGAAATACTCCGGGGGAGTCGCGGCCCTGCCGCGACGGGGGCAGCGCCCCCTATAGAAACCCTTCGGAGCGGAAGCTCAACTCGACCGATTTTCCGATGATCAGGTGATCGTGCAGCGTTATCCCCAGCGCCTCACACGCGGCCCGGATCCGCGCCGTCATGTCGATATCCGATTGCGACGGTGTCGGGTCTCCTGATGGGTGGTTGTGCACCAGGATCAGCGCCGAGGCGTTCAACTCCAGCGCCCGCTTGGCAACCTCCCGCGGATAGACCGGCACGTGATCGACCGTCCCGCGCGCCTGTTCCTCGTCCGCAATCAGCACGTTCTTGCGGTCGAGGTAGAAGACCCGGAACTGCTCGGTCTCGCGATGCGCCATGGTGGTGTGGCAGTAATCCAGCAGCGCATCCCAACTGGAGATCACCTGCCGCTGCATCACCCGGGCGCGGGCCATGCGGTGGGCACTGGCCTCCAGTATCTTGAGATCGGTGATCACCGCCTCGCCCACGCCTTTGACCTCGGCCAGCCGCTCCACAGGGGCGGTCAGCACCCGGTTGAAATCGCCAAACGTATCAAGCAGCAGCCGCGCCAGCGGCTTGACGTCCTGCCTGGGGATCGATCGGAACAGCACCAGCTCCAGCAACTCGTAATCCGGCAGCGCCGCCGCACCACCGGCCATGAACCGTTCCCGCAAGCGCTTGCGATGATCCCGGATATAGGACGGCAACCGCCCCGAGGGCAGCGGCATCTCCGGCGCTTCGTCCATGTCGAACAGCATCGGGGCCTCGGACAGACCAGTCTGGCGCATGGCACGCAGCGTCGTCCAGAATCGGTTTCCGAGAGGTTAACGCTCGCCCGCCATTTGCCGTGTCGCCCGTCGCATCGCCAGATGCAGCAGCACCGACAGCACGCCCAGCGTCAGCATGGCGGCAAACATCAGGTCGGTCTTGGCGCGGCCATTGGCCAGGAGCATCAGGTACCCCAGCCCTTTTGACGCACCCACCCATTCCCCGATCACCGCGCCGATCGGCGCATAGACCGCCGCCAGCCGCAGGCCCGAGGCCAGCTGCGGCAGCGCCGCCGGCACCCGGATATGCCAAAGCACCGCACGCGGGCTGGCCTGCATGGTGCGGGCAAGGTCAAGGTATCCCACAGGCGTCCGCATCAGCCCGTCGAAAAACGCCGCCGTGATCGGGAAATAGATGATCAGCACCGCCATCGCCACCTTGGACCACAGCCCGTAGCCCAGCCACAGCGTCAGGATCGGCGCCAGCGCAAAGACCGGCAGCGCCTGGGTAAAGACCAGCATCGGCTGCACCAGTACCCGTGCAATCCGCGAACTGGCCAGTTGCAGCGCCGTCGCCACGCCCAGCACTGCACCGCAGGCAAGGCCGATCAGAACCTCGAGCGCGGTCACCGCCGTATGCTCGGCGATCAGCCAGCGGCTCTGCCACCAGGTTTCGGCCACCAGAGCAGGGCCGGGCAGGATGAATCGCGGCAGGTCGGTCAGGCTGACCACCGCCTGCCAGATCGCCAGCGCAAAAAGGGTCGCGGCCAGAGCAGGGAGCCAGCGTGTCATTCCCCTCCCTCCCGCAGCATCCTGAGCAGCGCGCCCTGGCACAGCAGCGTTTCGGCATCGTCCACCGCGCGGGGCATCGGCGCGGTCGGCGGTGTGACCGGTGTCAGCCCATCGGCGGTCATCACCTGGATCGAATGCCCCAGCCGCGCGGCCTCGGCCGGGTCGTGGGTCACCAACAGCACGGTCCGCCCGGCCAGCAGCTCGGCGGCCAGCTCCTGCATATCGGCGCGGGTCCGGGCATCGAGGGCCGAGAAGGGCTCGTCGAGCAATACAACCGGCTTGTCCTCCATCAGGGTGCGCGCCAATGCCACCCGCTGGCGCTGGCCACCCGAGAGTTCCGCCGGGCGCTTGGCGGCGTGGTCGGTCAGGCGCACCCGACGCAGCAGGTCGTCGAGCCGGGCAAGGTCCACTTGCTCGCCCCGCAGCCGAGCGCCCAGCGCCACGTTCTGCGCTACACTGGCCCAAGGGAACAACAGATCGTCCTGCGCCATATAGGCAACTCGCGCCGCCACCGGGGAACTATCCGACGCCGTGATCGTGCCGCTGAACTCCGCTCCTGTTTCCAACCCCGCGATCAGCCGCAACACCGTCGACTTGCCGACGCCGGACCCGCCCAAAAGGCAGGTCCATTGCGCCGCTTCCAATGTCAGGGCCAACGGCGCGAACAAAGACCCACCGTCGATGCTGGCGCTGCCGGCAACAGTTATCGCGGGGGCCGGGGTCACGGGGTAAGCCCCATCTGCCAGAAACCGACCTCGAGTTCCGTTGCGGTGCAGAAGGTTCGGCACAGACGTTCCCATCGCGGCGAGGCCTCGAAATCTGCGCCAATACGCCTTGTTAGAGCCTGATCCATCAACTCACCCGCAGCCTTGCAAGCCGCTTGATACTCGGCCCCGGCATAGGTGTCGATCCAATCCCTGTAACGATCACTCGTCGCCTCTGCCGCCAGCCGTGTGCCAATCTCGCCATAGCCCATGACACAGGGCGCCAGCGCAGCCAGCAGATCGGCCAGATCACCGCTATACCCGGTCTCGAGCACAAAGCGGGTATAGGCGAGGTTTTCGGGCCGCTCGGGGGTGGCAAACAGCGCGTCCTTCGAGATCCCCGCCGCCTCGCACACCCCGATATGGAGCTGCATCTCCTCGGCCACCAAGGCGTTGACGGTACCAACGGCGGCCAGCATCTCGGCATGGGTCTGGCCCTTGACCACCGCCAGCGCCCAGGCGCGCGCGAAATGGATCAGGAACACGTAATCCTGCCGCAGATAATGCAGGAAAGCATCGTGCGGCAGGCTGCCATCCTTGATCCCTTCGACAAAGGCGTGGCGGGTATAATCCCGCCACGGCTGCCCTGCCGCCGCACGCATCAGGCCAAAGGCGTGGCCATAATCCGGCGCGCTCATTCAGCGGTCACGTCGATGGTGATGGTCGAGACCGGATTGACGCTGTCGATCAGGCCGGTGTCCTTCAGAAACGCCTCGAACCGGGCATAGCGGCCCGCGTCGAACCCGGCGGGACGCAGGGCAAAGCGCGGCAGCGTATCGACCCAGGCGCGCTTGTTCAGTTCGTCCTGCAATTCGGGCGAGGTGGCGGCGAAGATCTCCCAGCTGGCCTGCGGGTTGTTGACGATGAATTGCGTCGCCTTCTCGGTCGCCTCAAGGAAGCGGGCGATCTTGTCGGCATCCATCCGCTCGGGGTTGGCGACATAGATCAGCTCGTCATAAGACGGCACGCCCTCTTCCTCGATATAGAAGCAGCGGCCCGGTTCGCCTTCGATATCCATCTGATTCAGCTCGAAATTTCGATATGCACCGATCACGGCATCGACCTGCCCGCTCATCAATGCGGGCGAGAGAGAGAAGTTCACGTTGATCATCTCTACATCGCTGAGCGCGACGCCATACTTGCCCAGAACCGTGGTCAGGATCGCCTCTTCGACGCCCGCGACAGAGAAGCCGATTTTCTTGCCCTTGAGGTCGGCAGGCGATTTGATCGGGCCGTCCTCAAGCACCAGAAGGCAGTTGAGCGGCGTGGCGACCAGCGTGCCCACGCGCTTGAGCGGCAGGCCTTCGTGGATTTGCAGGTGCAGCTGCGGCTGATAGCTGACCGCCAGGTCGGCCTGCCCGGCAGCCACCAGGCGCGGCGGCGCGGAGGGGTCGGCAGGGGCCACAATTTCCACGGTTAGACCCTGTTCCGCGAAATATCCCTTTTCCTGTGCCACGATGATCGGGCCGTGATCGGGGTTGATGAACCAATCGAGCAGCAGGGTCATCTTGTCTTGCGCCAAGGCGGGCGTTGCAGCGAGCAACGCCAATGCAGTTACCAAGTGTTTCATGTCGCGTTTCCTTTCATGATGTGGCAGCCGCGACGAGGACGATCTCGCCGGGCCAATCCGGTTGCAACTGTTCCGCGGCGCGCCAGGCCCGGAGGCCGGTGGCGCAGCACAGAACCAGTCGTTTTCCTTGGTTAGTGTCTGTTATTTCGATCTCGGATGTCGTCATGCGGCGGGCTGACGGGTGTGCTGGATGGGGCGCTTCGGACTCGCTGCGCAACTCGATGACGAGGTCATCGGCGGTCAGGCCCGAGGGCGCCACAAAACGAAAGGCGGTCTCTGGTTCCGGTGCGTGATCAAATCGGAACGCGCTATTGCGCCAGGTTTGCGCGTCGATCTGCACCATCTGGCCAAGCGGCGAAGGATCCAGCCCGAGAAGCATCGAAAGCGTCATTTGCGCCTGTATAGAGCCTAGTATTGAAACAACCGGCCCCAGCACGCCAGCGGTTGCGCAACTGGCCGCACTGTCCGGTGCTTCGGGGAAAACCGCGCGCAGGCTGGGCGCGCCGCCGCAGAAACCGCCGGCATAGCCGCCCAACCCCAGGACCGAGGCGCTGATCAATGGCTTGCCAAGCGCCATACATGTATCGCTGAGCAGATAGCTGGCGGCGTAGCTGTCGGCGCAATCCAGTACCAGATCAACATCCCGACAGGCCCCGATCACGTTTTCCGGGGTGATTGATCGTTTTGTACCGGTCAGGACAATCCCCGAATTGAGCGCGCGGCAGCGTTCGGCGGCGACCTCGACCTTGGCCCGGCCGATATCCGCCTCGCTGAACAGCGTCTGACGATGCAGGTTCGACAGCTCAATCGTGTCGCCATCAAAAATATCGATCCGCCCCACGCCTGCCCCGCCAAGCAGTGGAAGCGCCGAGGCTGCGAGACCTCCTGCGCCAACGACCAGCACGCGGGCGGCGGCGAGCCGGGCCTGGCCCTCGGCCCCGACCTGCGGCAGCATCATCTGGCGGGCATAACGGCTCATCTGGTGGCCTCGATCCACTGGCGCACGCGTGCCTCGGGGTCGGCATTCAAGGTGATGTCGGTGACGACCGAAACGATATCGGCGCCGGCGGCCAGCACACCCGGCGCGCGCTCGACGCTCATGCCACCGATACCGACCAGCGGGATGGCACCGACACGCGCCTTCCACTCGGTGACGCGCGGCAAGCCCTGCTGGTGCCATTTCATCTGTTTCAGGATGGTCGGATAGACCGGGCCAAGCGCCACATAGTCGGGATCCATGCACAGAACCCGCTCCAACTCGTCATCGTCATGGGTCGAGACGCCCAGCCGCAGACCCGCCTTGCGGATCGCGGGCAAATCGGCCTGATCCAGATCCTCTTGCCCCAAGTGCAGCCATTCGCAGCCCGCGTCGATCGCGATCTGCCAATAGTCGTTGACCACCAGCACCGCGCCATGCGCGCGGCAGAGGTCGCGCGCGGTGGCAATCTCGGCGCGGATCATTGCGTCGGGCCGGTCCTTGATCCTGAGCTGCACCAGCTTGACCCCCAACGGCAGCATCCGGCGCAGCCAGTCGGTATGGTCGAAGATCGGATAGAACCGGTCGAGCGTCATGACAGGAAGGCCTTTCCGATGACAGGGGTCGAGGCGCTGGCCATATCGCGCGCTTCGATCGGATCGGCGCGATGCGCCAGTTGCCCGGCCTGAACGGCAAGCGCCATGGCGCGCGCCATATCCGCCGGATCGCCCGCCCGCGCCACGGCGGTGTTGAGCAGGACGGCGTCATAGCCAAGCTCCATCGCGCGGGCGGCATGGCTGGGCAGGCCGATGCCCGCATCGACCACCAGCGGCGTGTCGGGAAACTCGGCCCGCATGGCGCGCAGCGCGTATTCGTTGTTCAGCCCCCGGCCCGAACCGATAGGCGCGCCCCAGGGCATCAGCACTTCACAGCCTGCCGCCAGCAGGCGCTCGCCGACGATCAGGTCGTCGGTGGTGTACGGGAACACCTGAAACCCATCCTCGGTCAGGATGCGCGCGGCCTCGACCAGGCCGAAAACGTCAGGTTGCAGGCTGTCGGTATGGCCGATCAATTCCAGCTTGATCCAGGGTGTGCCGAACACCTCGCGCGCCATATGGGCGGTGGTCACCGCCTCTTTCACCGTGTGGCAGCCGGCGGTGTTGGGCAGGATCAGCACGCCCAGATCGCGGATCAGCGACCAGAATGTCTGTCCCGCCCCAGATTCGCGCCGCAGCGACACGGTGGCCACCCCCGCTCCGCTGGCGCGGAACGCCTGTTCCAGGATCGCGGGGCTGGGATATTGCGCGGTGCCCAGCATCAGCGGGTTCGGCAATTCGGTTCCGTAGAATGCACGCATGTCTCAGCCCCCCTGCATCGGGGCAAGCACCTCGACCCGGTCGCCGTCGTTCAGCCGGTGCCCGCCGCGCAGGGACGCGGGCACAAAGCTTTCGTTCACCGCAGTGGCCACGCGGCCTGACAGGCCACATTCGGCCAGCAGTGCGGCGAGGGTTTCGGCCTCGACCTCGCGCGGTTCGCCGTTAAGCACGATCTTCATCGACCAACTCCGTATGTGTGTCGTTCAGCGCCAGGTCGGCCACCCCCTGCGCCAAGGCGGGCGCCAGAAGATAGCCGTGGCGATATAGGCCATTGGCATAAATGGTCTGCCCCAGCCGCCGGATGCGCGGCAGATTGTCGGGAAAGGCCGGGCGCAGATCGACGCCGATTTCCAACACCTCGGCCTCGCCAAAGGCGGGGTTCAGGGCATAGGCGGCGCTAAGGAGTTCCAGCATCGAGCGCGCGGTGATGCGACCGCTGTCCTCACTCTCGATCATCGTGGCACCCAGCATGTAGACATGGTCGCTGCGCGGCACGACATAGAGCGGCATGCGCGGGTGCAACAGGCGAATGGGCCGTGTTAGAGCCACATCTGGTGCACGGATAACCAGCATCTCGCCCTTGACGCCACGCAGGTCATGCAGGACCTCGCGCGCGTGCAGGCCACGACAGTCGATGGCATTCTCCAACCCGGCGGGGGCGGGTTTGCGGTGAAACTGGAGCCCCTTGTCAGTGAGGCCGCGATAGAGGTCCGACAGCGCGCGACGCGGGTCCAGATGCGCCTCGTCCGGGAAATGCAAGCCTTTGGAGAAGGCGGTCAGATCAGGCTCTAATTGGGTGATTTCTTCTTGGATGACTTCGGTAAACCCCTCCGTCCGGCGGGCAAAGCGGCGCAGGTCCGGCAGATCGCGCGGATTGGCCACCACCAGCGTGCCGCGCCGGGTGACGGTGGTGTGCTCTTCCCACCAGCCGATCGCCTGCTGACCCAACCGCAAGACCGGTTCCTCGGCGTTCTCATACTCACACCAGGGCGCCAGCATACCGCCCGCCCACCAGCTGCACCCATGCGGGCCGGGAGGGCCGGAGGGGTCGAACACCTGCACCTGTGCGCCGCGCGCGACCAACTCGGTCGCCACCGCTAACCCAGCAACGCCCGCGCCTATGACCGACCAGAGCGTCATGCGGGCCAGACCCGATGGAAATGATGCACCGGGCCGTGACCCTGCCCCACTTGCAGATCATCGGCGGCAATAATCGCGCCTTGCAGATAGGTATGCGCCTCTTGCACCGCGCTTTTCAGGGTCAGCCCCTTGGCAAGACCGGCGGCAATCGCCGAACTCAGCGTACAGCCTGTGCCATGGGTGTTCTTCGTTGCCAGGCGCGGCGCGGTAAGCTCGGCCAACACGCCTTCAGGGCCCACCAGTAGATCATGACAGATCGCTCCGCTCGCATGCCCACCCTTCATCAGAACCGCATCCGCGCCCAGCGCAACCAGGGCACGACCTTGAGCGGTTACCTCGTTCAAGGGCCCGGCGTCATTGGTCTCCAGCAAGCGCGCTGCTTCGGGCAGATTTGGGGTCAGCACCGATGCGCGCGGCACAAGCAGACGCCGGAGCGCCCCGATTGCCTCTGCCGCCAGCAACGCGTCACCCGATTTCGCAACCATGACCGGATCCAGCACGATTGGCCCGTCAAACCCGGCAATGGCATCGGCCACAACCCCGATGATCTCGGGCGTCGCCAGCATGCCGATCTTGATCGCCTTCACGTCAAGATCGCCCAGAACCGCGTCGATCTGCGCCCGGATCACTTGCGTTGGGATACCGTGCACCGCCGTCACCGCGCAGGTGTTCTGCGCCGTCACCGCCGTGATCACCGAGGCGCCATAGACGCCCAGCGCCGACATCGCCTTCAGATCGGCCTGGATCCCCGCGCCGCCGCCGCTATCGGATCCCGCTATTGTCAGGGCAATCGCTGCCATGTCCGCTACTCCGGTTCAGGGGCAACGGGGGCATGGAAAACGTCCGATAGCGATAGACCGTTCCCTACGCCGGTATTGCCCGGATCAGGTTCGATGGGTTGACGCAGCCGCGCCTCTCAGCCCCAAACGGGGCACCCCAACGGTTATGCGCACCTTCTCAGGTGACGTCGCGGTAATCAAGAGGAAATTGACCAACGGAAAAGGGCGGGCACCACATGGCACCCGCCCCTGTCTTCATTCCGCCCAAAATACTCCGGGGGAGTCGCCGTCAGGCGGCGGGGGCAGCGCCCCCTAGCCTTTCATCCCGTCCCAGAACGACTTGACCGAGGAAAAGAAGCTCTTGGTCTCGGGATTGTTGTCCTCGCTCAGTTCCTCGAACTCGCGCAGCAGGTCTTTCTGCTTGCTGGTCAGGTTGACCGGCGTTTCCACCGCCAATTCGATGAACATGTCACCGATACCGCCGCCACGCAGGGCGGGCATGCCCTTGCTGCGCAGGCGCATCTGCCGGCCTGACTGGCTGCCGGCGGGCACCTGCACCCGGCCACGACCGCCGTCGATGGTCGGCACCTCGATGGCACCGCCCAGCGCCGCTTTGGCCATGCTGACCGGCACCCGGCAATAGAGGTTCACACCGTCGCGTTCGAACAGATCATGCTTGGCCACCTCGACAAAGATATAGAGATCGCCCGGAGGGCCACCGCGCATCCCGGCCTCGCCTTCGCCCGCCAGGCGGATACGGGTGCCGGTTTCAACCCCGGCGGGGATGTTGACGCTCAGCGCGCGGTCCTTTTCGACCCGGCCCTGCCCCCGGCAGGATTTGCACGGGTTCTTGATGATCTGACCCAGACCCGAACAGGTCGGACAGGTCCGCTCGACGGTAAAGAAGCCCTGTTGCGCGCGCACCTTGCCCATGCCCGAACAGGTCGGGCAGGTGGTGGGTTCAACCCCGCCTTCGGCGCCGGTTCCCTCGCAGGCCGAACAGGCAACCGCGGTGGGCACGTTGATGGTCTTTTGCAGACCCGAGAACGCCTCTTCCAGCGTGACCCGCAAGTTATAGCGCAGGTCCGAACCGCGCGCCGCGCGACGACCACCGCCTCCCCGCTGGCCACCCATGAAATCGCCGAACAGGTCCTCGAACACATCCGAGAATGCGCTGGAGAAATCGCCCGATCCAAAACCGCCGCCGGGACGCTGGCCGCCGCCCATCCCACCTTCGAACGCGGCATGACCGAACCGGTCATAGGCCGCCTTCTTCTCGGCGTCTTTCAGGACCTCATAGGCCTCGTTCACGTCCTTGAACAGCGCCTCGGCATCCGGGTTGTCCTTGTTGCGGTCGGGGTGCAGTTCCTTGGCCTTGCCGCGATAGGCCTTCTTGATCTCGTCAGCCGAAGCGCCCTTGGACACGCCGAGCACATCATAATAGTCGCGTTTTGACATCCGAATTCCCTTCTGCCTCAACGAATGCGGGCCGGCCCGGTTACCGGACCGGCCCGTTCTGGCCCGGATGACCCGTTACTTGCGCTTGTCTTCGCCGAGATCTTCGAACTCGGCGTCGACGATGTCGTCGTCCGACGGACCGGCATCCGCCCCTGCGGGCTCGCCATCGCCGCCTTCGCTCTGCGCCTTATAGATCGCCTCGCCCAGCTTCATGGCCGCTTCGGTCACGTTTTGCAGGCCCGACTTGATCTTCTCGGCGCTCACGCCGTCCTTGTCCAGATCGTCCTTCAGCGCGGCAATGGCCAGTTCGATCGCCTCGACAGTGGTCGGGTCGACCTTGTCGCCATGCTCTTCGATCGATTTCTCGGTCGAATGGATCAGGCTTTCGGCCTGGTTGCGCGCCTCGACCAGCTCTTTGCGGGCCTTGTCGGCCTCGGCGTTCTCTTCGGCATCCTTGACCATCTTTTCGATGTCCTCGTCCGAAAGACCGCCCGAGGCCTGGATGGTGATCTTGTGCTCTTTGCCGGTACCCTTGTCTTTGGCCGAAACCGACACGATGCCGTTGGCGTCGATGTCGAATGTCACCTCGATCTGGGGCATGCCGCGCGGTGCCGGCGGGATGTCCTCGAGATTGAACTGGCCGAGGATCTTGTTGTCAGCAGCCATTTCACGCTCGCCCTGGAACACGCGGATGGTCACCGCGTTCTGATTGTCCTCGGCGGTCGAGAAGACCTGAGACTTCTTGGTCGGGATTGTGGTGTTGCGGTCGATCAGACGGGTAAACACGCCGCCCAGGGTCTCGATACCCAGCGACAGCGGGGTCACGTCGAGCAGAACCACATCCTTGACGTCGCCTTGCAGAACACCGGCCTGAATGGCGGCACCCATTGCGACAACCTCGTCGGGGTTCACACCCTTGTGGGGTTCCTTGCCGAAGAACTTGGTCACTTCCTCGATGACCTTGGGCATGCGGGTCATACCGCCGACCAGAACCACCTCGTCAACGTCAGAGGCCGAAATGCCGGCATCCTTGAGCGCGGCCTTGCAGGGGTCCATCGACTTCTTGATCAGGTCGCCCACCAGGCTTTCCAGCTTGGCGCGGGTCAGTTTCATGACCAGGTGCAGAGGCTGACCATTGGCGCCCATCGAGATGAACGGCTGGTTGATCTCGGTCTGGGTGGTCGAGCTCAGCTCGATCTTGGCCTTTTCCGCAGCTTCTTTCAGACGCTGAAGCGCCATCTTGTCGCCGGACAGGTCGACACCGTGCTCTTTCTTGAACTCGTCCGCCAGATAGTTGACGATCCGCATGTCGAAATCTTCGCCACCCAGGAAGGTGTCGCCATTGGTCGACTTGACCTCGAACAGGCCGTCGTCGATCTCCAGGATGGTCACGTCGAAGGTACCGCCGCCAAGGTCATAGACGGCGATGGTCTGGCTGTTCTTCTTGTCCAGGCCATAGGCCAGCGCGGCCGCGGTCGGCTCGTTGATGATGCGCAGCACTTCCAGACCGGCGATCTTGCCGGCATCCTTGGTGGCCTGGCGCTGGGCGTCGTTGAAATAGGCGGGCACCGTGATCACTGCCTGGGTCACATCCTCGCCCAGATAGGATTCTGCGGTTTCCTTCATCTTGCCGAGGATGAAGGCCGAAATCTGCGACGGCGAATACTTCTCGCCCTTGGCTTCGACCCATGCGTCGCCATTGCCACCGTTGACGATGGAAAACGGCACCATCTTTTTGTCCTTGGTGACCTCGGCATCGTCGACCCGGCGGCCGATCAGGCGCTTGACGCCAAAAATGGTGTTCGAGGGGTTGGTGACCGCCTGGCGTTTCGCCGGCTGACCGACCAGTCGCTCATCATCGGTGAAGGCGACGATCGAGGGCGTGGTCCGCGCCCCTTCAGAGTTTTCGATGACTTTCGGCTGGGCGCCGTCCATGATGGCAACACACGAGTTGGTGGTGCCCAGGTCGATACCGATAACTTTACCCATTTGTTCGATCCCTTTCTCTTCAAGGCGATGGCTCGAGACCTGAACCCGTTTTGGCATTCCGGCCCCGATCTGTTTGCGCAATGGCCTACACCACGGCGCGTCCCGGCGTATATAGGGGGCGGAAACAGGTGCTGCAAGCATGCAGAATTGCAGGTTTTCGCGAATCTGCATGCTTTTTGACAAGGCTTCGTCAAGGAAAGGGTCTGGCAGGGAATGACCATGTTGAACCTGCGCGGTGTCGAAATTCGCAAGGGCGCGCTCGACGGACCGGCCCAGGCACGGCTGATCGAGGCGCTGCGCCCGGTTCTGAAGGCCGCGCCGCTGTTTACGCCCACCATGCCGAACGGCAAACCGCTCTCGGTACGCATGACCTCGGCCGGGCCGTTGGGCTGGGTGACGGACAAGGGTGGCTATCGCTATCAACCGACCCATCCCAAGGGCATGGCCTGGCCCGCGATCCCACCCGAAGTGCTGGATCTGTGGCATGGGGTCACCGGGCAGGACCGCGCGCCCGATTGCTGTCTGATCAACTATTATGGCGAGGGCGCCCGGATGGGCCTGCACCAGGATCGCGACGAGGCCGATCTGAACTGGCCAGTAGTTTCTCTGTCACTGGGCGATGACGCGCTGTTTCGCATCGGCAATACCAGCCGCGGCGGCAAGACGGAATCGGTCTGGCTCAACTCGGGCGATGTGGTGGTGATGGGCGGACCTGCGCGGTTGATCTATCACGGGATCGACCGTATCCGGTTCGGCTCGTCCCGGTTGCTGCCCAAGGGCGGGCGGCTGAACCTGACGCTGCGCGTGGCGGGCTAGTTCGGCAACAGTGTGCAGCAGCCGCCGTAAAGCGACCCGTTCAGCATCAGGCCCACATCCAACCCATAGGCCCGGTCGGACATGCCGTCATGGCACTGCATTTGCCGCAGGATGGCAACGTTCTGACCCAATGTCAGGGCGTAGCGATCGTTCACGCCGGCGCCGGGCTTGAGCAGACCGGCCGGCAGAGCCTGCTCTGCCTCACCCAAGATCTGGAACTGCGCCCCGACTCCCTGCTCGACGGTCAGCGACCAGAACGGCTCGTTCCCGGAACAGATGAAACGCTGGGTCATCCAGACCCCGTCGGCCTCGGACTGCTGCTGCATGTAACGCATCGAGACCCAACCGCTCATCTCGTTCACGTTCACCCGGCCCCAACCGCCGCCAAAGGTCAGGTCGACAACTTCGACCCCAACCGCATCGGGCGCCAGCGTGCCGATCACCTCGGACCCGGCCGAAGGTTCTTCGCGCACGTTCAGCACATCGTCCGCCGCAACCCCGATCACATCGAACAGTGCCGGTACCGGATCGGCGGCAAGCGGTGCGGCAAACACCAGCAGCAAGGCGAAAAGCCACCTCATCGCCGCGCGTACCAGCTAGCCGAGACATGGCGACGGGTATAGAATTCGCCCATCAGCCCGATCATGATCAGGATGATTCCCAGCCACAGCGAATAGTGCCAATTGCTGTTATGCGGGAAATAGTTGCGGAATACGAAGCCGCGACATTGGTCGATTGCGTGAAACAACGGGTTCCAATCGAACATGGCCAGCATGTAACCTGGTAACGTGTTTGCCACGAACATCTTACCCGAGGCGATCATGTTGGCGCGCTGGTAAAGCGTGGTCATAACCCCCACCAGCATCGGTGCCCAGGGCTTGATCGACAGAAATACCAGCCCGACCGCACAGCCGGTGAACCAGGCCAGCATCAGCATTCCAAACGCGCCCGCAGGATCCTCCACCTCGATCGGCTTAAAGGCAACATGATAGCCAAAGAGAATCAGGAACAGCGTCAGCAATTGGGTATAGAGCGACCCCAAGGCCGCAGATAGGATAGCAATGATCGTATTCATGGGTGCATGCTTCATCATTGCGCTGTTGGGCCCCTCGGCCCCGGCAACCGCACCCACCGTCTTGATGTGCACCATGAACAGGAAAATGCCCGACATGATGTAAAGCAGGAAATCGCCCCGGATCGCCGAACCGCGAAGCCCCAGCATCGAAAACATCATGTAGAACACCAGCACAAAGACCAGGATCTGCATCATGTTCTTGCCCAACGCCGCGTAGGCATTGGAATGGCCCTGACGGACACCCCGCACCACGTTGTGAAAGATGAGCTCTGCCATGGTGATGGCGCCGCTCAATAGGGATTTGTGTTGCCGGTATCGAAACACGGTGCTGCTTTCCGTTGAATTGCCCAAGCCTTGCACGGAATTCTTGCCGTTCCGTTGCCATCACAGCATAAGGGCTCCTGCATCTTGGATCAACAAATCCCACGATCGGAGCATTTTTGTGACCTACGAGGAACTAATTCCTGTCATCCGCCGCCTGGCGCTCGAGGCGGGCGACCAGATCATGGCGATCTACAACGCCGACGATTTCGCGGTGAAGGTGAAATCTGATTCCAGCCCGGTGACCGATGCGGACGAGGCCGCGGACGCGCTGATCTCAACCGGTTTGCGGGCGGCCTTCCCCGATATCCTGCTGGTGACCGAGGAACAGGCGGCCTCGCACAGCCAGACGGGCGATACCTTCCTGATCGTCGATCCGCTGGACGGGACCAAAGAATTCATCAACCGGCGCGGCGATTTTACGGTGAATATCGCGCTGGTGGAAAGTGGCACGCCAACGCGCGGGGTGGTCTATGCCCCGGCCAAGGGGCGGATGTTCTATACTCTGGCCGACGGTTCGTCGGTCGAAGAGACCGGCGCGCTGGACAAAGAGACCCCCGGTGAACTCTCTCCGATCCGGGTGGCGCAAGCGGATAATGCCGCGTTGATGGTGGTGGCGTCGAAATCGCACCGCGACCAGGCGACCGAGGATTACATCGGCAAATACGCCGTCAAGGACAGCAAGAGCGCCGGTTCCTCGCTGAAATTCTGTCTGGTGGCCACGGGCGAGGCCGATCTTTACCCGCGTGTTGGCCGCACCATGGAATGGGACACCGCCGCCGGTCACGCCGTTCTGGCCGGAGCCGGGGGCAAGGTGGTACGTTTCGACAATCACCAGCCGCTGACCTATGGCAAGGAAGGCTATGCCAACCCGTTCTTTATCGCCTACGCGCCCAGCGTCACCCTCAAGGAAGCCTGAATGTCCGTGCTCATCGCCATTCCCGCCCGCTATGCCTCGACCCGCTATCCCGGCAAGCCGCTGGTCAGCCTGACCGGCGCCAGTGGCAAGGAAATGACGCTGATCGAACGCTCGTGGCGGGCGGCGATGGCGGTACGTGGCGCCGATCGGGTGGTGGTCGCCACCGATGACGACCGCATCCGCGAGGTGGCCCAAGGCTTCGGGGCCGAGGTTGTCATGACCTCGTCCAACTGCGTCAACGGCACCGAGCGCTGCGCCGAGGCGCATGCTGCGCTGGGCGGTGGGCACGACATCGTGGTCAACCTGCAAGGCGATGCGCCGCTGACGCCGCACTGGTTTGTCGAGGACCTGATTTCGGGGCTGCGCGCCGCGCCCGGGGCCGACATCGCCACGCCGGTGCTGCGCTGCGACGGGATGGCGCTGAACAGTTTTCTGAACGACCGCAAACATGGCCGCGTCGGCGGAACCACGGCGGTGTTCGCCGCCGACCGCAGCGCGCTTTACTTCTCCAAAGAGGTGATCCCCTTCACCTCGCAGATCTATGCCGACGACGCGCCGACCCCGGTGTTCCACCATGTCGGCGTCTATGCCTATCGACCCGGCGCGCTGGCGGATTATCCGACCTGGCCGATAGGGCCGCTGGAAACGCTGGAGGGTCTGGAGCAACTGCGCTTCATGGAAAACGGGCGCAAGGTTCTGTGTGTCGAGGTCGAGGCGCGCGGGCGCCAGTTCTGGGAGCTGAACAACCCCGAGGACGTGGCCCGGATCGAAGAGATGATGGCCGCGATGGGGCTGGACTGACACGAGGGACCGGATGACCAGCAGCCCCGCACCGCCGCTCTCGCCGATCGGATGGGCCGATGCCTATCGGTTGCGATGGAAACGGCGGCGGTTGCTCTGGCGTGCTTTCCGCAGCCGCCACGCGCTGACCGCGTTATCCGACCGCACCGCGGCGATCCGACCGGGTCAGGTGCTGGCCGTTACCACGCTCAGGAACGAAGCGCTGCGCCTGCCCTGGTTCCTGGACTATTACCGAAACCTCGGTGTCGATCACTTTCTGATGGTCGACAACGGCAGCGACGATGGCAGCGACGAGCTGCTGATGGCGCGGCCCGATGTTTCGCTCTGGCGGACCGGGGCCAGTTACCGCGACTCCCGCTTCGGGCTCGACTGGATGACATGGCTTCAGATGCGCCACGCGCACGGGCATTGGTGCCTGATGGTCGATGTGGACGAGCTGCTGGTCTATGCACATCACGACCGCCGCGACCTGCATGCATTGACTGGCTGGCTGAATGGGCAAGGGCGGGACAGCTTTGGGGCCCATATGCTGGACCTTTACCCCAAGGGGCCGGTCGCGGCGCAGATCCATGCGCCGGGCGACGATCCGCTGGATATCCTGCACTGGTTCGATGCCGGCCCCTATCGCGCCCAGCGCCAACAGCCACTGGGGAACCTGTGGGTTCAGGGCGGCGCGCGCGAGAGGATGTTCTTTGCCGATGAGCCGCGCCGGTCACCGACATTGAACAAGATACCGCTGATCCGCTGGGACCGACGTTATGCCTATGTGAACTCGTGTCATTCCGCCCTGCCCCGCCGACTGAACGCGGCCTATGGCGGGCCGGGGGACAGCGCGCCCTCGGGCGTGCTGCTTCACACCAAATTTCTGCCCGACATTGTTTCCAGATCGGCCGAAGAAAAGACCCGACAGCAGCATTTTCACACGCCTGCCGATTTCGACCATTACTATGACGAGCTGACCGCCTCACCCGATTTCTGGACATCATCCTCGACCCGGTTCGCGGGCTGGACGCAATTGAGCGCGCTCGGGCTTCTTTCGCCCGGAGGTTGGGATTAGAGCCAGAATACAACCGAGACCTGGGGAAAGTCACGGTTACGGCATCAGGATTGACGTAACGCTTTCTAAACCCGTTGCTTCCATAGATGTTTCAGTGACATAAACGGTCAATACCAATAGGGTTTGTTGGTTATAAGTACCGGGCATGCTCGCGTCATAAGAAGAGTGGATAGCAGCGTGAGCCTTTGGGACTCCTATCGGATGAGAGTGCGGCGCAAGCGCCGTCTTTTGCGTTGCATCCGCAAATCTCGGGAATTGCGCGCCGTTCAGAACAATACCGCTGCAATTCGACCAGGCGATGTTCTCTTGGTCTCGACTGTCCGGAACGAAAAGATCCGCTTGCCCTACTTTTTGCGTTACTACCGCGAGCTGGGTATCGACCATTTCCTGATCGTCGACAATGACAGCACCGATGGCACGCTCGATTACCTTGCTGGGCAGTCCGATGTTTCAGTCTGGCACACCACGCACAGCTACAAGTCCGCCACATTCGGCGTTGACTGGATGAACTGGCTCAAGCGGAGCTATGCCCACGATCATTGGGTTCTGGTTGTCGATCCCGACGAATTCTTTATCTATCCTTTTTGCGATACCCGCCCGATACAGGCGTTGACAGACTGGCTCGACAATTCCTCGATCCGGTCTTTCAGCGCGATGCTGATCGATGTCTATCCAAAGGGTCGGATCGACAGTGTCCCCTATGCCGAGGGGCAGAACCCGCTGGAGATTGCCAACTGGTTCGACAGCGGAAATTACTCGATCAAGAAGAACCCCGAATACGGAAACCTGTGGATCCAGGGCGGGCCGCGCAGTCGGGTGTTCTTTTCCGACAACCCCAAGAAGGCCCCTGCCCTTAACAAGACCCCGCTGGTGAAGTGGAACCGGCGCTATGCCTATGTCAGTTCGACCCATACCCTATTGCCGCGCGGCCTGAACCAGGTTTACGAGGAATGGGGTGGTGAAAAGGCGAGCGGCGCGCTGTTGCACACCAAATTCCTCGACACGCTCACCGCCAAGGCGGTCGAAGAGCTGACACGCCGCCAGCATTATTCCAACTCGGTGGAATACAAGGCCTATGCCGAAAAGGTCGAGAGCCAGCCCGACCTGTGGTGCAAATGGTCCGAGAAATACATCAACTGGCGCCAGTTGGAGATTCTCGGCCTCATGTCCAAGGGGAACTGGGCATGAGCACGGTCGGCATCGTCATGCTGGTGCATACCGCGCTTGATCGGGCGCGGCAGGTGGCCCAGCACTGGACTGCTTCGGGCTGCCCGGTGGTGATCCATGTGGACCGCAACGTGTCGCGCAAGACGTTCAAGGCGTTTCACGATGCCTGCATCAAGGACCCGCTGATCCGGTTCAGCACCCGGCATAGATGTGAATGGGGCACCTGGGGGATCGTCGCCGCGTCACAGGCGGCCTCCGAGCAGCTTCTGGCCGAGTTTGCCGATGTCCGGCATGTCTATCTGGCCTCCGGCTCATGCCTGCCGCTGCGCCCGGTGCAAGAACTGATCGACTATCTTGCGGCCAGACCGCGCACCGATTTCATCGAAAGCGCGACCACCGCCGATGTGCCATGGACCGTGGGCGGTCTCGACCATGAGCGATTCACGCTGCGCTTTCCCTTTTCGTGGAAAAAGCACCGCTATCTGTTCGACAGATACGTCAACCTGCAACGGCGACTGGGGTTCAAGCGCCGGATACCCGCTGGGCTGGTCCCACACATGGGCAGCCAATGGTGGTGCCTGACGCGGCATACGCTTTCGGCGATCCTTCAGGACCCCGAGCGCGACACCTATGACCGCTATTTCCGCAAGGTCTGGATACCTGACGAGAGCTATTTCCAGACCCTCGCCCGCCAGTTCTCGGCCAATATCGAAAGCCGCTCGCTGACGTTGAGCAAGTTCGATTTCCAAGGCAAACCGCATATCTTCTATGACGACCACCTGCAATTGCTGCGCCGGTCCGATTGTTTCGTTGCCCGCAAGATCTGGCCGCGCGCCGAGCGGCTGTACCAGGCCTTTCTGACCGATCAGGCCGGAGCGATGAAACGGACCGAGCCGAACCCGGGCAAGATCGACCGCATCTTTGCCAAGGCGGTCGAACGCCGGACCCGCGGGCGCGACGGTTTGTATATGCAGAGCCGCTTTCCCCGCCACGGTAACGAGAACGGCCTGACCTCGAACCCGTATTCGGTGTTCCAGGGCTTCACTGAGCTTTTCGAGGACTTCGAACCCTGGTTGGCCAAGGCCACCGGCACCCGCGTGCATGGGCATCTCTTTGGTCCCGACCGGGCCGAATTCGCCGGGGGCGAGCGGTTGATCAACGGTGCGCTCAGCGACAGCGCCATGTTGCGCGACTATAATCCCACCAGTTTCCTGACCTCACTGATCTGGAACACAAGGGGTGAGCGACAGTGTTTCCAGTTCGGCCCCGCCGACAATCAGGAAATCAACTGGCTGCTGGCACGCGACCCCAACGCTCAGATCTCGGTCATTACCGGCGCCTGGGCGGTGCCGCTGTTCAAGTCGAACCGCAACTTTGCCGACCTGCGCAAGGAGGCCGCGCGCCTGCAAAGGATCGAAAGCAAGCATCTGGAGATCCTGCGCTCGGTCTGGACAAAGGCGCGGGTGCGGATCTGGACCATGGCCGAGTTTGTCGAGGCCCCGATGGAACCCATCCAGACCATCGTCGATGAAATCGGGCAATCCAGCCCGCGCCGCCTGACCGAAGCGCCGACAATGGTCGATCTGACCGGCTTTGGACAGTTCCTGCAGAACCTCAAGAATCAGGGCATGCACCCCTATTTGATGGGCGATTTTCCGGTCGAGCCGGCCCCGGTCAACAACCCCAAACCCAACCGCAAACCCTATCTGGTGCGATAAGGACGTATGAGCAGCCCTTTCGATTACTTTGTCGTCTTCGCCGAAATGCGGACCGGCTCCAACTTTCTCGAGGCGAACCTGAACGCGCTGGACGGGGTTGCCTGTGTCGGCGAAGCGTTCAACCCGCATTTCATCGGCTATCCCAACAAGACCGAGATACTGGAAATCAGCCAGCAGATGCGCGACGCCGATCCGCAATGCCTGATCGATGCGGTGCGGGACGCGCGCGGGGTTCTGGCCGGGTTCCGGTTCTTTCACGATCACGATCCGCGCGTTCTGGGCCTTGTCCTGTCCGATCCGCGCTGCGCCAAGATCATCCTGACCCGAAATCCGCTCGACAGCTATGTCTCGTGGAAGATCGCCAAGGAAACCGGACAGTGGAAACTGACCAACATCAAGCGTCGGAAAGAGGCACAGGCCCGCTTCGATGCCGAGGAATTCGCACGCCACGTCGAGGCGTTACAGGATTTCCAGGTCTTTCTGCTCAACAGCCTTCAGCGCAGTGGCCAGACCCCGTTCTATGTCGCCTATGAGGATCTTCAGGACCTGGCGGTGATGAACGGGCTGGCGCAATGGCTGGGCGTGCCCGCGCGGCTGGACCAACTGGATGACAACCTGAAGCGCCAGAACCCCAGCCCCGTCACCTCCAAGGTGGTGAATGCGGGCGAGATGGTCGAGGCCCTGAGTGGGCTGGACCGTTTCAACCTGACACGGACTCCCAATTTCGAACCGCGCCGTGGCCCCGCGGTACCGACCTATGTTACCGGCGCGGTGACACCTTTGATCTATCTGCCGGTGCGTGGCGGCCCCGAGGACGAGGTTCGCCGCTGGATGGCAGATCTGGACGGTGTTGTCGATGCGGCACTGGGCACCGGCCTGAACCAGAAACAGGTACGCGGCTGGCTCAAGGGTAACGAGGGACACCGCTCGTTCACGGTGCTGCGTCACCCTCTGGCACGTGCGCATTCGGCCTTTTGCCATCGCATCCTGAACAAGGGGCCGGGCTGTTTCACCAAGATCCGCAACACCCTGCGCCGACAGTTCAACCTGCTGATACCCGAGGACAGCCCCGGCCCGGATTACGGACGCGCCGATCACCGCGCCGCGTTCGAGGCGTTTCTGGAATTTGTCCGCATGAACCTCGCCGGACAGACAGCGATCCGCATTGACGGATCCTGGTGCAGTCAGGCTCAGGCGCTAAACAGCTTTTCCGACTTCGTCAGTCCAGACCTGATCCTGCGCGAAGACGAAATCGCGAGCGATTTGCCTGCGCTGGCCCGCCGCTTCGGCCATGCCGAACCACCCGAACCGCCTCGTGCCGCCCCCGATACGCCGATCCCGCTGGGCGATATCTATGATGACGCGCTCGAGGCGCTGGCCGCCGACATCTATCAGCGCGACTATATCCTGTTCGGGTTCGGGAAATGGGCCGGCAGCCAGGCGTGACACAGATTGGCTAGGCTCCGAGATCTGGCATGAGATCAGCGCAGTCTTGCGCCACCCATTCCCGAAACGCCCGCAGATGGGGTTCGTCCCAACGGTCACGCATACCGATCAGGACATATCCCCCTTGTGGTGTGACACAGGTCATCTCGGGAAAGGGAAGCACAAGCGCTCCATTTCGCAGTTCTTCGTGACACAAAGCCAGGTCCGCCATCACAACGCCTGACCCCATCGCCGCCGCCCTTGCGGCCATATCCAGATTCGGAAATGTCGGTCCGCTTGCCGCATCAATCCCGCGTATCCCAAAGCTGGCCAGCCAATGCGCCCAGTCCCGGCGCTGCGGAGATTCATGCAACAAGACCATCCGCGCAAGATCTGAAGGTGTCCTGAGGGACTGTTGACGTAGCAAAGCCGGGGAACAGGCCGGGGACAGCACCATTGGGAACAGCGGCATGCTGGTGATACCCGCTGGCCGTCCGTGGACATGTTCGACCGACACACCGAGATCATATTCGGTACCATCAAATCCCTTGGCGCCGTAAAACTCTGTGGTCATCCGGACACGGATGCCGGGATGCGCTGCCTGGAAGTTCTCCAGTCGTGGAAACAGCCAGCGAATTGACAACGCCGGCGGACAGATGATCCGGATGTCCTGAGTCACGGAAGAGATCTGTTCGGCTTCTCGTCCGATCCGGGCAAACGCCTCGGTCAACACTGGCAGCAACTGCCGCCCCGCCGCGGTCAGATCGACCCCGCGGTGGTTTCGGTGGAACAGGGCAACGCCCAGATGCTCCTCCAACAACTTGATGTGACGGCTCACAGCACCTCGGGTCACGCAAAGCTCCTCGGCGGCCGCAATGTACCCATTGTGACGCGCGGCAGCTTCAAATGCGCGCAGAGCATTCAACGGCGGCAATCGCATGTGCAAACCCTTTGGATTAGATTTCCTAAGTCAAGTTACGAGAAAGCTTGCGTTGAAGGCAAGAGATCGAGGGTCCAGCTTTGGTTATGACCAGATAGCCAAGGGGAAAATATCATGAATTCTTGCGGCGTTTACGAAAGCCCTGTGAATGCCACCAAACCGGGATTGCGCGCCTGGTTCTTTCGTTGGATCAGCATTATTGATCGAAAGAGAGAGCGGGAGCGTGCGGTGCTCGAAGCGGATCTGATCCGCCTCGCGGAAACCGCGCCGCATCTTCTGGCGGATATCGGATTTACCGTGGATCCGCTGCGCAGCAACGCAGCAACAACAGTGTGGGTCTCGCCCGACAACGACCTGGCCTTTGAACAACCGGGGCCAGCTGCGATCACGCGCGCAGGGTGATCACCGTTCCGTCGCGCACCATGGCATAAATCTCTTCAATCTCTTCATTCCTGACGGCGATGCAGCCTGCGGTCCAATCCGGTTGTTTCTTCGCCTTCTTGCGGTCGCGCAACAGGTTGGGCTGCCCATGAATGAAGATCTCGCCGCCCGGCTTCTTGCCCATCGCCTGGGCATAGGCCACGTCGCGGGCATTGGGATAGGATATGCCGAGCGAGAGGTGGAACGCACTGTTGGGATTGCGGCGGTCGATCAGATAGGTGCCTTCGGGCGTCTTGCCATCGCCTTCGAACTGTTTGTGCCCGGCCGGGGCAAAGCCCAGATCGACCTTGTATTCCTTCAGCACCTTTTCGTTGTTCAACAGGTACATCTTGCGTGCACCCTTGTTGATCACGACCGAGGTGACCGCAGGTCCGTAATAGCGGCGGAACTTGCTGTCCTGACTGCCGCAGGCCGACAGGCCAAGCGCGGCAACCGCACCAAGACCGAAATGCCGACGATCCATATTCACTGCCTCGTTCTTTTTCTCAATGGTCCCCCGAATACCCCGGAATCGGGGCCGGGCAAAATCACTTTTTGGTTTCACCCAATGCGCCAAGCCGCTGTTCGATCTGCTCCAGACGGGCCAGAACCTCGTCCCGATAGGCATCGGTGCGGACACCGTCCTCGGCATGATGGGCGTCCTGCATCGAGTTCACGATCAGACCGACCAGCAGGTTCACCACCGCAAATGTGGTGATCATGATGAAGGGGACAAAGAACAACCAGGCATAGGGATAGACCTGCATCACCGGTCGAACGATGCCCATCGACCAGCTTTCCAGCGTCATGATCTGGAACAGCGTATAGGCAGACAAGCCCAGGTCGCCGAACCAGTCGGGGAAAGAGGTGGCAAAGAGCTTGGTCGCGATCACCGAACCGATGTAAAAGATGATGGTCATCAGCAGGAAAACGCTGGCCATGCCGGGCAGCGCGGTGATGAAGCCCTCGACCACGCGACGCAGGCGCGGTGCAACCGAGATCACCCGAAGAACCCGCAGGATACGCAGGGCCCGCAGCACCGACAGGCCGCCGGCGGCGGGGATCAGGGCGATACCCACGATCACGAAATCGAAGATGTTCCAGCCGTTCAAAAAGAAACGCTGCCGCTGCGCCGCCAGTTTCAGAACGATCTCGGCGATAAAGATGCCCAGACAGATGCGGTCGGCGGTCAGGATCAGACCACCCCACCGCTCCATCAGATAGGGCGACGTCTCCATCCCCAGAACAACGGCGTTCAGCATGATCACGGCGGTGATGAACCGGCCAAATCCGGGCCGGTCGATGAATGCCTGCAATCTCTGCATCGCGCGCTCCTTGTTGCTCAGCCGCCGATATGGACCCGCGAGAAGGACGCCGCAAGCTCCACATGCGCCGACCAGCGGAACTGATCGACCACCTGCACCCAATTCAGGCGATAGCCGGCCTGAACCAGTGTTTTCGCATCACGGGCAAAGGTCACCGGATTGCAGCTGACATAGGCGATGACGGGTGGCTTGGCACGGGCCAGTTCCGCCACCTGCGCCTCGGCCCCGGCACGGGGCGGGTCCAGCACCACCGCGTCGAATGCGGCAAGCTCGTCGGGCAACAGCGGGCGGCGAAACAGGTCGCGCGCCTCAGTGATCACACGCTTCAAGCCCGCCGCCCGGCGCCAACCCTGATCCAGCGCCGCAGTCATCGCGGCCTCGCCCTCGACCGCATGTACCTCGGCGGTCTCGGCCAGCGGCAGGGCAAAGGTGCCGCAACCGGCAAACAGATCGGCGACCCGCCTGGCACCCGCAACCGTTTCCTGCACCGCCGCCAGCAACGCCTGTTCACCGTCGCGGGTGGCTTGCAGAAAGGCGCCCGGCGGCGGCGCAACCGCCGCCTTGCCAAAACGTTGCGTGGGCGGGTGTCGCATCGCGATCACCTCACCCTCCCAGGCCAGCCGGGCCAGTCCCCGCGCCTCGGCCAATTGTCCCAGCGTCACCTCAAGCGGGCCGTCCAGCGGTTTGCCACCGCGCACCGCCACATCCAGCCCGGCGTCTGAAAGGGTCAGCGTCACCGCCATGACACCCTTGCGACTGCCACCCAGCATGGCCAGCGTCTCGGCGACCGGAATGGCGGCAAGCAGCGCAGGGTCCAACAACTGGCAATCGGGTATTTCGGTGATCACGTCCGACGCTCGGCCATGAAACCCGGCAAGCGCGCCCTTCTTGGTGCGTCGCACTGCGATGGTTGCACGGCGGCGCGAGCGGGGCGGCGAGGTATGAACGGGGCGCATCTCGGCCTCGATACCCTGAGCCGTGAGCGCGGAATGAACCACTTCCTGCTTCCACTGGGCAACAAATCCGTCCGAGGCATGCTGCAACTGGCAACCGCCGCAGGCGCGATAATGGCGGCAGGGCGGCGCCACCCGGTGCGGCGACGGGATCACAACCCGCATATCGGCCAGCCTGTCGCCCTCGGGCGTTCCGCTGACCACTTCGCCCGGCAGGGTACGTGGCACATAGATCGGGCCCGGGGCGATCCCGTCACCCTGATGGCCCAGCCGCGTGATGGTTATCTCTTGTGTCATGGCCGCCTGATACAGGGGCGCGCGCAAGGCGAAAAGCCCTTACTCGGCCGCTTGCGTGCGGATAAACCCGCCGGATTGCCTATGCCAGAACCGGGCATAGAGACCATTGCGGGCCAACAGCGCCTCATGCGTGCCGCTTTCGACGATCCGCCCGCGATCCAGCACCACGATCCTGTCCATTTCCGACAGGGTGGACAGGCGGTGCGCGATGGCCAGCACGGTCTTGCCCTCCATCACGCGATGCAGCGCGCTCTGGATCGACGCCTCGACCTCGCTGTCGAGCGCGCTGGTCGCTTCGTCCAGCACCAGGATCGGGGCGTCCTTGAGGATGGCGCGGGCCAGCGCGATCCGCTGCCGCTGACCACCGCTCAGCTTGACCCCGCGCTCGCCCAGATGTGCATCGTAACCCTTGCGCCCCTTGGCGTCGGCCAAATCCTGAATGAACTCATGCGCCTCGGCTTTTTGGGCGGCAGCTATCAATTCGGCCTCGGTCGCGTCGGGGCGACCATAGAGGATGTTGTCGCGGGCAGACCGGTTGAACATTGCGGTTTCCTGCGTGACCAGCCCGATCCGTCGTCGCAGGCTGTCTTGCGTCACGGTTGCAATGTCCTGTCCGTCAATGCGGATTTGACCGGTTTCCGCCTCGTAGAGCCTTAAGAGAAGCGAAACCAGCGTCGACTTACCTGCACCTGAGGCGCCAACGATCCCCAGTTTCTCGCCCGGCTCAACGGACAGCGTCAACGCATCCACCCCACCGGTTTCGCGCCCATAGGCAAAGCCGACATTGACGAATTCGATCTTTCCACTGCCTGCAACCAGCGGTTGGGCATCGTGCATATCCTCGATCCGCTCGGCCCGCGCGAGGCTGTTCATGCCGTTCTGAACCTCGCCCAGGTTGGCATAAAGGCTCATCAGCGTGAAACTGACCCAGCCGGACATCTGCGCGATACGGATCGAAACCGAGCCCGCAACCACCACATCGCCGGCACTGGCGCCCCCTGCTCGCCATAGAAGCAGCGCCGATCCAAGCAGGATTACCGGCAAGACGCCTGCCAGAAGCATCAGGAAGAACCGGAAACTGGCAGAAAGCCATCCGAAATCCAGCGACCGCTCGCGCAGGTCGGCCATGGCGTTGCGCGCCGCCACATCCTCGGCCTTTGCATGGGCGAAGAGCTTGACCGTCTTGATATTGGTGATCGTGTCCACGACCTGGCCCGACACCATCGCCCGCGCCCCCGCGCGTGCCGCCGACCGTCTGCGGACCCGTGGCAGATACCAGCGGATAAGCATGAAGTAGGCGCCGAGCCACAGGGCAAAGGGCAGCATCACCAATGGATGAATCGACCCTAACAAGGCCAGACTACCGAACAGAGAGGCCAAGGCGAACACAATCGCGCTGATCGTCTCGGACACAACCGAAGTGAGCGCACTTGCGGTTTGCATCTGTTTTTGCGCGATCCGTCCGGCAAAATCGTCGTCAAAGAACCCGACCGACTGACCCAATGTCCAGCGGTTCAGCCGGGCCAGCACCAACGGCGGAATATTGGGCATGACGACATAGTTGTTCGACAGCGCCGACAGGCCGAATGCAACCGGTCGGATCAGTACAAAGAACGCCACTGCGGCCAGGATTGCCCCCAGATTGGTCCCGTCAAAAAACCCTTCGGGACCGAGTTCGACCGCCCGGTCGACCACCTGCCCCAGTATCCACGCGGTTATCGCCTCGAACATACCCGCCATTGCCGAAAACAGCGCGGCGGCAAACAAGACCGGCCAGGCCCCGCTGAGCGCCCATCGGATGAACGCCCCCAGCCGTCGGGGTGGGAGCGTATCCGTGTCGCGGAACGGGTCGATGAGGTCGGCAAGCCTCATCCATCGGCCTCGACATTCAGGAACCCGCCCGACTGTCGCGCCCAGAACTGGGCATAAAGCCCGCCCTGCGCCAACAGATCGGCGTGACCGCCTTCCTCGACGATCCGGCCCTGATCCAGCACCAGGATACGGTCCATCTGCGCGATAGTGCTCAGCCGGTGAGCGATGGCGATCACGGTCTTTCCTTCCATCATGCCGTAGAGCGTGTCCTGTATGGCAGCCTCGACCTCGGAATCTAGGGCGCTGGTCGCTTCGTCCAGCAGCAAAATCGGCGCATCCTTGAGAATGACACGCGCCAGCGTCACCCGTTGACGTTGCCCGCCGCTCAACTTGACCCCGCGCTCGCCCACATGAGCGTCATAGCCGCGTCTGCCTTGCGGGTCTTCGAGATCGAGGATGAACTCATGCGCCTCGGCCTGTTTGGCGGCGGCGATCATCTCTTCCTCGGTCGCGTCGGGACGCCCGTAAAGCAGATTGTCCCGTACCGAGCGGTGCAACAGTGCGCTGTCCTGCTGCACCATGCCGATATGGCTGCGCAGGCTGTTCTGGGTCACCCGGGCGATATCCTGTCCGTCGATCAGGATACGACCGCTATCCGGGTCGTAGAACCGAAGCAGCAGCTTGACCAGTGTCGACTTGCCCGCGCCCGAACGCCCGATCAGCCCGATCTTTTCGCCGGGCGCAATGGTCAGGTCCAACCGATCCAAGCCACCGGCGCCGCGCCCGTAATGATGCGATAGCTGTTGCAGCTCGATCCGGCCCTCGCTCAGCGCGAGCGGCCGGGCATCCGGCGCATCCACCAGGTCGATGGGCTGGGCGATGGTCTCCATCCCTTCGGCCACCACACCCAGCTGGCGGAAAAAGCTGGTCAGCGCCCACATGATCCAACCGGTCATCGCGTTGAGCCGCAGGGTCAGGGCGGAAGCGGCGGCCACCAGGCCAACACTGGCCTGCCCCTGCATCCAAAGCGCGATGGCCCAGCCAACCACACCGACGATCAACAGCCCGTTCAGGGTAACCAGCACCACATCCATGATGGTAAAGATCCGCATTTCCACCTGAAAGGTGCGGCGCGTTTCCTCGATCGCCTCTCGTGCATAAGCCAGCTCGCGGTCGTCATGGGCGAACATCTTGACCGAATGGATGTTGGTATAGCTGTCCACCACCCGGCCCGTCACGGTCGACCGCGCATCCGAGGCCGCCTGCGACGCCGGCCCCACCCGCTGGATCGTCCAGCGCACCAGCAACGCGTAAAGCGCGAACCAGATCAGCAGCGGCAACAACAACCGGGCATCCGCCGCCATGAGCAAAACTGCTGCCCCAATCAGATAGGCCAGCGAAAACGAAATGGCGTCGAACACCTGGAACACCACTTCGCCCGCCGCCGGAGGGGTCTGCATGATCCTGTTGGCGATACGCCCGGCAAAGTCGTTCTCGAACCAGCCCACCGACTGGCGCAGCACATGTTTATGCGCGCGCCAGCGGATAAGGGTGCCAAAGTTTGGCAAAATCGCGTTGTTCAGGACCAATACATCCAGCACATGCAGCACCGGACGGATCAGCAGAACAAACAGGGCCAGCGCGATCATCTCGGTACCGTAGCGCTCCCACACTTCGGCGGGTGAGCCGTTCAGCACATCGACCACGCGGCCCATGTAATAGATCAGCCAGACCTCGACCCCGGCGACAACGATCGACAACAGGCCAGCCCAGATGAAGACACGCAGAAATGGCTGTGAATAGTCCAGCATGAAGGGCCACAGCCGTGTGGGCGGCGTGTCCGTCTCATCATAGGCGACAAAGGGATCGACAAGATTTTCGAAAAAGCGAAACATGAAGGATGCTCCGTTGAGCAATTAGGGAATATGCGAAAGAGGCGGCGTGCAGGACACCACCCGAACGGGTCGGTTATCCCAGCCTCAGCTGAACCAGAGCCCGTAATACATTCGCATCCCTCCTATTGGTTTCGCGGCAAACCTAACCTCGCAAGGTTCAGCATGTCACGCAGGATTTGATTGACCTTACGTCAATCATCTCGAGCCAGCAAAGCTGTCCGGCTCAGCGTGAAATCGGATGCGATCCAGTGCGCTTTCAGGGTGGCAAGCCGCGCGCCCAGCGCGGGGCCCGAAAACGCTGGCATCAGGTCGCGAGCGGTGACCGGAAACACGGCCGCAGCACCGCGCGCAATTGCGGCGGGCGCATGCGGGTCAAGCGGTTGATCCAGCAAGGCGGCCCGCAAGAGAAGCGCATCGCGCGCTGCTTCGACGCCCAGATCATGCCCCAACTCTCCGGCCCCGGCGGTGCCCAAAGCAGCGTGGCGCAGAGTGTCCAGCGCCGCCATCTGCGCCTTGCTCAACCGGAGCGAGGCCAGTGTTTCGCCGTCGCCCAGCGCAGCCAGCCGCCGGATCGGGTCGGCGCTCAGCCCGTCTTCCAGATGCACCAGAGGCGCCAGCGCTCGATCGTCAGCGCCGGGCAAGAGCTGCGCCAGAACCCCGGCGGCGCGCATAGCGGCGACCGAGGGCGCCGGATCGGGCGCAGCGAGCAACTTCAGCATCTCGGCCCCCACCCTCTCGCGCGAGAGGCGGGTCAGCCCGTCGAGATTCCCGGCAATCGCCGCCAGCGCTTCGGCATCAAAACCGGCATCGGCATCGCCATACCAGGCGTGAAAGCGGAAATAGCGTAGTGAACGCAGGTAATCCTCGCGGATGCGGTCGGTCGCATCGCCGATGAACCGCACGCGCCGCGCCTGCAGATCGGGCAGGCCATCCAGCGGGTCCAGTACCGTGCCGTCAGGCCGGGCATAAAGCGCGTTCATCGTGAAATCGCGTCGCGCCGCGTCCTCGTGGATCGAGCCGGAAAAGGCGACCACCGCGCGGCGGCCATCGGTTTCCACATCCCGGCGAAAGGTGGTCACCTCATGCGGGATACCGCCCGCGACCAGCGTCACGGTGCCATGGGCGATGCCGGTGGGCACCGCCTTGATCCCGGCCGCCGCAGCCAGCTCCATCACCCGCTCGGGACGAGCATCGGTGGTGATGTCGATATCGCTGACCGGTGCCCCCAGCAGCGCGTTGCGCACACAGCCACCGACGAACAGCGCCTGCGCACCGCCATCTGTCAGGGTCCGGCAGACCTTTTGCGTTGCCGGGTGGGTCAACCAAGCCTCGTTGATGCGGGTCACGGTTGCATCCTTTCGGCCAGCCCCCTCAGCATCCGAGCGGTGGCGCCCCAGATATAGTAGGGCCCGAAGGGTACGGTGAAATAGTGCCGCCGCTGCCCGCGCCAGCGGCGTGATTGCACCGAGTAATTTTCGGGCCGCATCAGATGCGCAAGCGGCACGCTGAACACCTCTTCGACCTCACCCGGCTCTGGCCGGATGTCGAACGCGCGTTCGATCACTGCCACCACCGGTGTCACGGTAAAGGCGGTCACTGTCTCGTGTGACGGCAGGGTCCCCAGCACGCGCGGCAGGTCGCGTGGCAAACCGATCTCTTCCTGTGCCTCGCGCAGGGCCGCGGCAATCACATCGGCATCGCCTTCGTCCTGCTTGCCGCCTGGAAAGGCGATCTGGCCGGGATGATGTTTTAGCGCCGAAGAGCGTTTGGTCAGGATCACCCGGGGTGCGCCGTGGGCCAAGGTCACCGGCACCAAGACCCCGGCGGGGCGCAGTTTGCGCCCCTCGGGCAGGACCGTACCGGGGTTGAGGTCAAAATCGCTCGACCCCGGCCCGGTCCGGGCCAGCGCCGCAAGCAGAGGGCTGACCAGGTCAGTCACCCTGATCCGCCTCGAACCCGACCGAGGCCGGGTCCAGCACGTAATGTGCGCCGCAGAACTGGCAATCAGCGGTCACCGTTCCCTCATCCGTGGTCATGTGCCCGATATCCTTGGCGGAATAGATCGACAGGCTCTGGCGCACCCGCTCCTCGGAGCAGGTACAGCCAAACCGCACCGACTGCGCATCGTAGACACGCGGCTGTTCCTCGTGAAACAGCCGTACCAGCAGGTCGGTCGGCGGCAGCGCCGGGCCAATCAGCTCCAGATCCTCGACCGTGTCGAGCAAGATATTGACCCGGTTCCAGTTTTCGCCCTCGGCGCCGTCCACCAGATCGGCGGCGGTCAGAATATCGCCAGAACCCGGCCCGCCGGCGGCAAAGGGCGAGGCCTTGGGCATGTGCTGCAACATCACGCCACCTGCGCGCCAATGCTCTGGCACACCTGGTTCGGTGGACTTGCCAAAGCGCAGCTGAAACCGTGTCGGCAGCTGTTCGGATTGCGCGAAATAGGCCTCGGCACAGGCACTCAGCGACCCGCCCGCCAGCGGGGTGATGCCTTGATAGGGCTGGGTCCCCTTGCCCTGATCGATCAGGATCGCGAAATAGCCCTCTCCCACCTGGTCGAAGGGGGCGCCATCGGTCAGCCGGTCGCGGTCGAAACTGGCATAGGCGCGGATGCGCGCCGGCTCGCCCTCGACCTGCGGGGCATAGTAATCGGTGGCGATCATACGCACCGCGCCCTTGGACTGTACCTGCAACGAAAGTTTCCAGCGCAGGCCGATGGTCTGGCCGATCAGCGCGGTCAGCAATGCTATCTCGGCCACCAGGGCCTCGACCACGGTGGGATAATCATGCTGTTTCAGAATGCCGTCCAGCACACCGTCCAGCCGCGCCACGCGGCCACGCATGTCGGGCAAATCGAGCTGAAAGGGCAGGACCGTGTCGTCCCACGCGATTTTGGTTCCGAGTGTCATGGGTTTCCTTGCACGCCAAGTCTTGGCATATCGCGACCATATAGGGTCGGACAAGCCGCGTTGAAAGGGCCTCTACATGATCAGACGTTTTGGGGAAAGCCCCGAGCCGGGGCGCCGCTATATCCGCCGGGTGGGGGCCTATGCCCTGCTGCCGCGCGGATCGGACCTGTTGCTGACCAGCCAGTATGACCCCGATCCCGATCTGCAACTGCCCGGCGGTGGCATCGATCCGGGTGAATCGCCGGTCGCGGCGCTGCATCGCGAGGTTTACGAGGAAACTGGCTGGCTGATTGCCGCACCGCGTCGGGTGGGGGCATTCCGGCGCTTTGCCTATATGCCGGAATACGATCTCTGGGCCGAGAAGATATGTCTTATATACCGCGCCCGGCCCGTGCGTCGTATCGGCCCGCCGACGGAACCCGACCACGCTGCTCTGTGGATGCCGACGCTGGACGCTGCGGGCTTGCTGGGGAATGCCGGTGATCGCCATTTCGCCGCGTGGCACCTGGCGCAGATCAGGGCCCGTTGAACTCGAAGAACGTGGCCGAGACATCGTCCTCAAGCCCGTGTTCGGGCGACATCACCTGCGTCAAGCGCCAGAAAAGGTCATCCAGAAACTCCTGCCCGCCCTGTTCCGGATTACACTCGTTGACCAGTGCAAGCAGCCCCTCGGGCTCCAACATCTCGCCATTGGCGAGACGGCATTCGGTAAACCCGTCGGAATATAACAACAGCCGGTCGCCAACCTCCATCTGCGCCTCGACCTGCGTATAGGGAATGCCCGGCAACAGGCCGATGGGTACGCCGCCCTCGCCGATGAATTCCGCCGTGCCGTTCCGGCGCAACAGCAGAGGATGCGGGTGCCCGGCCTGCACCATCCGCAACATGCCGCTGCGCAGGTCCATGATCGCATAGACCATGGTAAAATACTCTTCGATCCCGGTATCGGCGATCAGGCGCGAGTTCAGGGTTTCGGCCACATCCTGCGGCTGGCGCAGCGCATAGAACTTGTTGAACCGTTTCTCCATCGCGACGTTCTGATCGAAGTACCGGCTGGACAGATAGCCGCCTAGCCGCGCGGTCATCATCGCCGAGGTGATACCGTGGCCCGAGACGTCGATGCTGTAGAATCCGACGCGATTCGGTCCGGGCGAGAACATGCCGACGAGATCACCACCGATATGACCGCACGGTTTCAGCAACAGGCTGATGCGTGACGAACCAAAACCCTGGCTGAAATCGGGCACCAGCGATTCCTGGATCTTGCGTGCCTGAATCAGATCCTTGTCGATGGCGTCATGAGCGCGTTTCAGGTCGTCAAGAGCCTGTTCGATCACCTCGTTCTTGTCCGAAAGCTCTCGCTGCATGCCGATCACGCGGTCCCCGGCCGAAATCCGCGCGCGCAGCTCGTCCGAACTGACCGGCTTGATCAGGAAATCGTCGGCACCGGCGTCAAGCCCTTGTGCCACCTCGTTCTTTTCGCTCTTCGATGTCAGCAGGATGAAATAGCAGTATCGGTCGGAGTTCAGCTGCCGGAACGCCTCGCAGAATTCTACACCGCTCATCCCCGGCATGACCCAATCACTCAGCACCAGATCGGGCATGGCGCTGGCGCAAATCTCCATCGCCTCCTCGCCGCTATCGGCTTCGATTACCTCGAACCCCCATTTTTTCAGAGAGCTCGACAGGATGCGACGCTGTAACCGGCTGTCATCGACAACCAGCACCCGGCGGATTGCACCCAGCTCCATCTCGGTCTGGGCCTCCATTTCCCTACCATGCAACACTGTCGTCTGTCCCGAATTCACCAAGGCCAAGGATACTGACACGCTAGACAGGCCCCCGTTAACATCTCATGAAAGTGCAAATTGCCGCTTATGCACCTGCTTCTCTTTACCGGCTGTTTACCCTCGATCTCCTAATGATGGGTGAATGGGGCAGACAGAACGGAGGTGCGCCATGATTCACTGGCCCCGCGTGACCCAATTGCGGGAAGAGGTCGGTGCGGAGGATTTCGACGAGGTTGTAGACCTTTTCCTGGAAGAGGTCGAAGAGGTGATCGCGCGTCTTCGCCAGACACCGGATCGCCGACTGCTCGAAAAGGATCTGCATTTCCTCAAGGGCAGCGCGCTCAGCCTTGGGTTCGAATCCTTTTCCGCCCTGTGTCAGGATGGCGAGCGGCAATCCGCCGCCGGTCATGCGGACGCGGTCGATCTGGACGCGATCATCAACAGTTTCGAGGCCTCGAAATCGGCCTTCCAGTCGGAGCTGTCCGACCATATCTGAGCGCGCTCAGATCACGAATTGCGCCAGCGTCTCGTTGCGGGTGATGTCGGTATAGGTGAACCCGGCCTCGTCCAGACGGGCATAAAGGCGCTCGAAATTCTCAGGCTTGGCCGTCTCGATACCGATCAGGACGGACCCGAAATTGCGTGCCGATTTCTTCATGTATTCAAACCGGGCGATATCGTCATCCGGTCCGAGGATGTTCAGAAACTCCTTCAGCGCGCCGGGCCGCTGCGGCAGTCGCAGCAGGAAGTATTTCTTGACCCCCGAATAGCGCTGCGCCCGCTCCTTCACTTCGGGCAGACGTTCGAAATCGAAATTGCCGCCCGAGGTGACACAGACCACGGTCTTGCCCCTGATGAAGCTTTGCACATCCGCCACCGCCTCGACCGACAGCGCGCCCGCGGGTTCCAGCACGATACCCTCGACATTCAGCATTTCGATGATGGTGGTGCAGATCCGATCCTCGGACATCACCAGCACATCCGACATGTGCCGCGATTTCAGCAGTTCGAATGTCTTTTCGCCGATCCGGCCCACCGCCGCGCCATCAACGAAATTGTCCACATGATCGAGCGTCACCGGATGCCCCGCCGCCAGCGCCGCGCGCAGACAGGCACCGCCCTCGGGCTCGACAAAGATGCAGTGGCTGCGATCCCCGAACCATGTGGCCACCCCCGCCGACATGCCGCCGCCGCCGACCGGCAGCACCACATGATCGGGCACGCCGCCCAGTTGTTCCTCGATCTCGACAGCCAGCGAGGCCTGCCCCTCGATCACATCGGCATCGTCGAAGGGTGACAGGAAATGCCCGCCCTCTTGCGCGCACCAGGTCTGTGCGGCAGCCAGCGTCTGGTCGAAATAGTCGCCGGTCAGATGAATCTCGACCTGATCGCCGCCGAACATCCGGGTTTTCTGGATCTTCTGCTGCGGAGTGGTCACCGGCATGAAGATCACACCCCGCACCCCCATGTGCCGGCACATATAGGCCACGCCCTGGGCATGGTTACCCGCACTGGCACAGACGAACAGCGCCTGCCCCTGCTGCTTGCGCATCGCGTTGAATGCACCGCGGATCTTGTAGGATCGGACCGGGCTCAGATCCTCGCGCTTGAGCCAGATATCGGCACCATAGCGCGCCGACAGATGGTCATTGCGCTGCAACGGCGTGGCGGGAAAGACATCGCGCATCACCTGTTCGGCGGCGCGGGCACGGGACATGAAATCGCTCATTCCGCCTGACTGCCGCAACCCTGCGCCCGAGGCAAGGAATACATTGGTGTGCTGGATTACACCCACCGATTTCGCCACAGTTCCGATGCCGCAACTTGCCCCCAACCGCAAAAACCGCTACGGCCCTTGCGTCATACGTAAATGGGGAAGTCCAATGTCCGCGCCCAAGAAAGTTGTCCTGGCCTATTCCGGTGGCCTCGATACCTCGATCATCCTTAAATGGCTGCAAACCGAATATGGCTGCGAGGTTGTTACCTTTACCGCCGATCTCGGTCAGGGAGAGGAACTGGAACCCGCCCGCAAAAAGGCCGAGCTGCTGGGGATCAAGCCCGAGAACATCCATATCGAGGATGTGCGTGAAGAGTTCGTGCGCGACTTTGTCTTCCCGATGTTCCGCGCCAATGCGGTGTACGAGGGGCTGTATCTTCTGGGCACCTCGATCGCGCGGCCGCTGATCTCGAAACGTCTGGTCGAAATCGCCGCCGAGCATGGCGCAGACGCGGTGGCCCATGGCGCCACCGGCAAGGGCAACGACCAGGTGCGGTTCGAACTTTCCGCCTATGCGCTGAACCCCGAAATCAAGGTGATCGCCCCCTGGCGTCTGTGGGACCTGACCAGCCGCACCCGTCTGCTGGAATTCGCCGAAGCACATCAGATTCCGATTTCGAAGGACAAGCGCGGCGAGGCGCCGTTCTCGGTCGACGCAAACCTGCTGCACACCTCGTCCGAGGGCAAGGTGCTGGAGGATCCGGGCGTCGAGGCGCCCGATTACGTCGCCCAGCGCATCGTCGCGGTCGAAGACGCCCCCGATACGCCCGAGTTCATCGAGGTCACCTTTGAAAAGGGCGACGCGGTTGCGATCAACGGCGAGGCGATGTCGCCCGCGACCATCCTGACCCGCCTGAACGAGTTGGGTGGCAAGCACGGTATCGGCCTCTTGGATTTCGTCGAGAACCGCTTTGTCGGGATGAAATCGCGCGGCGTCTACGAGACCCCCGGCGGCACCATCCTGCTCGAGGCACATCGCGGCATCGAACAGATCACGCTGGATAGCGGCGCGGGCCACCTGAAGGATTCGATCATGCCGCGTTATGCCGAGCTGATCTATAACGGCTTCTGGTTCAGCCCCGAGCGCGAGATGCTGCAGGCCCTGATCGACAAGAGCCAGGAGCATGTCACCGGCACCGTGCGGTTGAAGCTCTACAAGGGTTCGGCGCGTACCGTTGCCCGCTGGTCGGATCACTCGCTTTACTCCGAGGCCCATGTGACCTTCGAAGAAGACGCAGGCGCCTATGACCAGCAGGATGCCAAGGGCTTCATCCAGCTGAACGCGCTGCGGCTGAAACTGATCGCCACCCGCAACCGTCGCGTCGCCGACAAGTGAGCGGCGAAGACGACTTTGACGAAGACGACGAACTGGAGATGTTCGTCGAGGCGCAGGACACCGTTTGGCCGGATGTCCTGCGCGAACTGACTGCGGGACAGAAGACGAGCCACTGGATGTGGTTCGTCTTTCCGCAACTGGCCGAGCTGGGCCGGTCGCATATGGCACAGCTTTACGGGATCGGGGATCTGGACGAGGCCGCCGCCTATCTGGCCCATCCCGAATTGCGTGCCCGCCTGATCGAAGTCAGCCGGCTTATGCTCGGCCACACCGGCAAACGGCCCGAGGATATCCTGGGCATCATCGACGCCAAGAAACTGCGTTCCTCCATGACCCTGTTCGCGATGGTGCCCGACGCACCGGGCGAATTCCGTGCGGTTCTGGAGGCGTTCTATGGCGGGTCGCCCTGCCCCCTGACCCTGCGCGCGCTGGGCGACTGACCCTGCCGCTTGGTCAGGCTTGCCAAGCGCGGGCCGGTTTCTTACCGCTTTTCCCAGCAACATGAGGGGCGCGACATGCTTCAGGATATCGCCGACAAGATGCAAGCCGAACTGGCGGGCAAAAGCTTTGACGGGTCGCTGAAATTCGACTGCGGCGAGGATGGCGTGATCGTTCTGGCCGACAACACCGCCAGCACCCAGGACCGAGATACAGATTGCACCATCCGCCTGAGCCAGGACAACCTAGTCAAACTGCTGACCGGCAAGCTGAACCCGATGACCGGTGTGATGATGGGCAAGCTCAAGGTCAGCGGCAACATGGGCGTGGCGATGAAACTGGGACAGTTGCTGGGCTGATCGCGCCTCAGATCTTCTTGGCCCGCATGCGCTCGTAAAACGGCATTGCGGCCTGCAAGACCGGCTGAAGCGCCTCCGGCACCTCGGGCAAATCGCCCTCGGGTCCGGCAAAGCCGGTCGAATTCCAGACCGCCCCGTACCAATGCCGCGCCCAGACACCGTCGTCCTTGTGGCCACCCCTGGGCCAGCTCAGCATATGCGGTGACCACGGCACACCGATCCGGTCGCAGAGTTGTTCCAGCATCCGGGCCGGGTTTTCGCGAATGTCATGACTGTCGATCACGACCGGGTCGCCACCCCAACCAGACACCTCGTCAAACAACTCTGCCTGAAGCTGGAAGCCGATATCCTCCAGAGTCGGGTTTTCGCGCTTTTCGGCATAACTCGCGATCACCCGCGCCGGATGGCGGATCAGGAACACGTTGCGCACCGCCCGCATCCAGTCGCGCGGGATGCCGGGGATCATGTGCTGGGTCATGTGTTTCTGATACCAGAACGGCCGCGCACCGGGATTGGGCCCACTCAGCGCCGCCGCCACCATCTTTGGGTCCTGTGGCTGTGCGGCCAGAACCTCTTCTCGCATCGGGTGGTTCAGCCCGGTCATCGCCAGATAAGCAGCATAGAACGGCTCGTCGATGACCGCGCAATCGGTCCGGGCGCCGAAGGCATACATCATCGCCGTCGACAGGTTGCGCGGTCCCGACCACATGGCGATTTTCATCTACTGCCCTCCGTTTACGGGTATTCGCCGCACGCTATCGCCCCGCCCGCCGCGTTCCAAGGGGTAAACACCGCATCAACAGCGCGTGACATTCGATGACGGAACCTTGCCGCAAATCCGGTTGCAAGGCAGCCTGATCGAGACCGGAAATGGAGGATCATCATGTTCCCGATCCAGACACTCAAACCCGTCGCATTGGTGGTTGCCATGGTGCTGGCAACGATCCTGCAAGGGGGCAAGGCCGAGGCCGCAGAGACCGAAACCCTGACCGTTGCGGGCGGTTGTTTCTGGTGCGTCGAGGCCGATTTCGAGAAAGTGCCCGGCGTGCTGGGTGCGGTGTCCGGTTATACCGGCGGGACGCTTGACAATCCGACCTACAAGCAGGTCTCGCGCGGGGGAACCGGGCATTACGAGGCTGTGCAGATCCTGTTTGACCCCGACAAGGTTTCGCGCGAACGCCTGCTGCATCTGTTTTTCCGCTCGGTCGACCCAACCGATGCAGGCGGTCAGTTCTGTGATCGCGGTGAAAGCTATCGCACCGCGATATTCGTCTCTAACAAGGCAGAAACCGCGCTTGCATCCCAGGCCAAAGCCGCCGCTGAGGCAGATTTGGCGCAGTCGGTCGTAACCCCCATCCTGGAGGCGGGCCGGTTTTATCCGGCCGAGGCCTATCACCAGGATTATGCCAAGGGAGAAAAGCTGGTGCTGACCCGGTTTGGCCCGAAACGGCAAAGCGAGGCTTACAAGCTCTATCGCAAATCCTGTGGTCGGGATGCGCGGGTGAAACAGCTTTGGGGTGATGCGGCGCCCTTTGCGGGCAGCTAGAACCGCGCCTCCAAAACTTCTTTCAAATCGGGGATCACATCGGCCGTGCCGTGGCGCATCACCATCAAAGCGGCCGCGCGCGTCGCCTGGGTGATCGCCTGCGGCATCGGCAAGCCCCGGTCCATCCCCGACAGGACATAACCGGTAAAGGTGTCGCCCGCCCCGGTGGTATCGACCGCCTTGACCTTGTGCGCGGGATATTCCGCCGTTTTCCCCTGATTAGTGTCGAAATAGCGTGCGCCCTTCGATCCAAGGGTCACGATGACATGCTGCACCGGCAACTGATCTGGCGACAGACCGGTCGCCTGTTGCAACTGCTCGGCCTCGACCGCGTTCAGGATCAGGAAATCGAGCCAGGGCAGGACATCACGCACCGCCTGAGCATCAAAGGGGGCTGCGGCGTAGCACACGGTCAGGCCGCGTTCGCGACCCAGCCGCGCCGCTTCGACTTGGGCACTGGTCTCATTCTGCATCACCAACAGGTCGCCCGGCGCGGCATCGGCCAGCACGCTGGCGACCCGCTCGGGCGAAATGGCCCGGTTGGCACCGGGCAACAGAACGATCAGGTTTTCGCCACCCGGCTCAACCGCGATTATGGCATGGCCGGTGGGCGCGTCGAGCGTCGCGATATGGCGGGTATCGACGCCATATTCGGTCAGCCGATCAATGGCCCAGCGCCCATCAGGCCCCACCGCGCCGATATGATGCACATGCGAACCCGCGCGGGCGGCGGCCACCGACATGTTGGCGCCCTTGCCGCCCAGAAACCGCTCCATCCCCGAAGCGGCCAACGTCTCGCCCGGCCCGGGCAGATGCGGCACGGCATAGACCATGTCCGCATTGATTGAGCCGAGGTTCCAGATCGCCATGGCCTAGCCGATCTCGGCCGATGCCAATACCGCCATGTTCAGGATGTCATTGGCGGTGGAGACGGTCGAACAGATCTGGATCGGCTTGTCGACACCGGTCAGGATCGGGCCGATCACCGTGGCGCCTGCCATCTCCTGCATCAGCTTGGTCGAGATCGAGGCCGAGTGCCGCGCAGGCACGATCAGGATGTTCGCAGGGCCGGTCAGGCGCGAGAAGGGATAGGCCTCTTTCGAGCGCGGGTTCAGCGCCACATCGACAGTCATCTCGCCTTCGAACTCGAAATTCACCCCACGCTCTTCCAGAACCTTGGGCGCCTTCGTGAGCTTCTCGGTCCGCTCCGAGATCGGATAGCCAAAGGTGGAGAAACTGACAAAGGCCACGCGCGGCTCCAGACCCATATGGCGGGCCACGTCAGCGGCGCGCTCTGCAATGGTGGCCAGGTCGTGTTCGTCGGGCCATTCATGCACCAGCGTGTCGCCGATCAGGACGATCTTGCCCTTGTGCAGCAACGCGGTGATCCCCGCCGCCCCATGCGCGGCGTCGGCGTCGAACACATGGCTGATCTGATGCAACACATGCGCCGATTTCCGGGTCGCGCCGGTTACCAACCCGTCACCATGGCCATGCGCCAACATCAGCGCCGAGAACACGTGCCGGTCGCGCGCGGCGAGGCGGTGCACATCTTTCTGATCGAACCCCTTGCGTTGCAGGCGCGAGTACAGGAACTCCTTGTAGGTCTCCAAATGTGTGGTGTTGGCGGCGTTCACCACCTCCAACTCGCGCACCGCGTCCTCCAGGCCCGCGGCCTCCAGCTTGGCTCTCACGTCGTCCTGACGGCCCACCACCAGCGCCTTGCCATAGCCCGAGCGCTGATACATCACCGCCGCGCGCAGCACGCGGGGATCGTCGCCCTCGGCAAAGATCATCCGGCTTTGCGCCTTTCGGGCGCGGGCATTGATGCCGCGCAGGATGCTGGCGGTCGGATCCATCCGCGATTTCAGGCCCAGCTCATAGGCATCCATGTCGATGATCGGCCGCCGTGCCGCGCCGGTGTCCATACCCGCGCGCGCCACGGCGGGCGGAATGCGGTGAATCAGGCGCGGATCGAACGGGGTCGGGATGATGTAATCGCGGCCAAAGGTCAGGCTCTTGCCATAGGCCATGGCGACTTCGTCCGGCACGTCCTCGCGCGCCAGCGCCGCCAGCGCATGGGCACAGGCGATCTTCATCTCGTCATTGATGGCGCGCGCATGAATATCCAGCGCGCCGCGGAACAGATAGGGAAAGCCCAACACGTTGTTGACCTGATTGGGATAGTCGCTGCGCCCGGTGGCAACGATGGCGTCGGGACGCACCTCATGCGCCTCTTCCGGTGTGATTTCGGGGTCGGGGTTGGCCATGGCAAAGATGACCGGGTTGTCGGCCATGCTCTGCACCATCTCTTGCGTCACCGCGCCCTTGACGCTGACGCCCAGGAACACGTCGGCCCCTTTCATCGCCTCTTCGAGACTGCGCAGCTCGGTCTTGATGGCATGGGCCGATTTCCACTGGTTCATGCCCTCGGTACGACCCTGATAGATCACGCCCTTGGTATCGCAGACAATGCAGTTCTCGTGCCGCGCGCCCATGGTTTTCAGCAGTTCGATACAGGCGATGCCCGCCGCCCCGGCCCCGTTCAGGACGATCTTCACATCTTCGATCTTCTTGCCCGAGATGTGCAGCGCGTTGATCAGGCCCGCCGCGCAGATCACCGCCGTGCCGTGCTGGTCGTCGTGAAAGACGGGGATGTCCATCTCTTCCTTGAGCCGCTGCTCGATGATGAAACACTCGGGCGCCTTGATGTCTTCGAGGTTGATGCCACCGAATGTCGGCCCCATCAGCTTGACCGCGCGGCAGAACTCGTCCGGGTCCTCGGTGTCCAGTTCGATGTCGATCGAGTTCACGTCGGCAAAGCGCTTGAACAGCACCGCCTTGCCCTCCATCACCGGCTTGCCGCCCAGCGCGCCCAGGTTGCCCAGGCCCAGAACCGCCGTCCCGTTCGAGATCACCGCAACCAGATTGCCCTTGTTGGTATAGTCATAGGCCAGCCCGGGATCGGCCGCGATCGCCTCGCAAGGGACCGCAACGCCGGGCGAATAGGCCAGCGACAGATCGCGCTGGGTGGTCATGGGAACGGTGGCTTGCACCTCCCACTTGCCGGGGGTCGGTTCCAGGTGAAAGGCCAGCGCCTCTTCGTTTGTGATTTTCGCTTTGGGCATGGGATGGGTCGTTTCTCTGCTATGCGGGCTTTCAGCCTCATAGCGCAGGCAATCGCGCGCCTCAACGACAATGCGTTTTCGCCTTTCGCCGCAGGGGCCGGATTTGTAAGGTCGCGCGCACCAGCCGCCGGAGAACAAAGCCTTGACCACCGTCACGCCCATGATGGCCCAATACCTCGAAATCAAAGAGGGCCATACCGATGCCCTGCTGTTCTACCGGATGGGCGATTTCTACGAGATGTTCTTTGACGACGCGGTGGCCGCGGCCGAGGCGCTGGATATCGCGCTGACCAAGCGCGGCAAGCACGAGGGCGAGGATATCCCGATGTGCGGCGTCCCGGTTCACGCCGCCGAGGGCTATCTGTTGACCCTGATCCGCAAAGGGTTCCGGGTTGCCGTCTGTGAACAGATGGAAAGCCCCGCCGAGGCCAAGAAACGCGGATCAAAATCCGTGGTGAGGCGCGATGTGGTGCGGCTCGTCACCCCCGGCACCCTGACCGAAGATGCGCTGCTCGAGGCGCGCCGCCACAACTTCCTTGTCGCCTATGCCGAGGTCCGCAGCGGCGCCGCGCTGGCCTGGGCCGATATCTCGACCGGTGATTTCCATGTGATGCCTGTGACCCGCCCTCGCCTCAGCCCGGAACTGGCGCGGCTGGCCCCCTCTGAGCTGCTGGTGGTTGATGAGCCGGTGTTTCAGCAGCTGCGCCCGCTGGCCGACGATCACCGCATCCCGCTGACCCCCCTGGGCAAGGCCAGTTTCGACAGCATGGCGGCTGAAAAGCGGCTGTGCGAACTTTACAAGGTCGGCTCGCTGGAGGGGTTCGGCTCCTTCGCCCGCGCCGAGCTGTCGGCCATGGGTGCGCTGATCGACTATCTGGAGATCACCCAGAAAGGCAAACTGCCACTGCTGCAACCCCCGGTGCAAGAGGCCGAAGACCGGGTAATGCAGATCGACGCCGCCACCCGGCGCAATCTGGAACTGACCCGCTCGCTCTCGGGCGAACGCGGCGGCTCGCTCCTTTCGGTGATCGACCGCACCGTCACTCCCGGTGGCGCCCGCCTGCTGGAACAGCGCATTGCCAGCCCGTCGCGCAATCTGGACGTCATCCACGCGCGGCTCTCGGCGCTCGACTTCTGTATCGACCACACCACGCTGGCCGCCGACCTGCGTGGGGCCCTGCGCAAGACGCCCGACCTGGACCGTGCCCTGTCGCGGCTGGCGCTGGACCGGGGCGGCCCGCGCGACCTTGCCGCAATCCGCAACGGGCTGGGTCAGGCCGAGGCGATTGCCGCCCGCTGCGATGGGTTGGAACTGCCCGACCTGATCGCAAGCGCCTGTGCCGACCTGAACGGTTTCGATGACCTGCTAGGCCTGCTCGATACCGCGCTGGTGGCCGAACCGCCGCTGCTGGCCCGCGATGGCGGCTTCATCGCGCCGGGTTACGACAGCGAGTTGGACGAGGCGCGCGAGTTGCGCGACAAGGGCCGTGGCGTCATCGCCGGGATGCAGCAGAAATATGCCGAACATACCGGCATCGCCTCGCTGAAGATCAAGCACAACAACGTTCTGGGCTATTTCATCGAAACCACCGCCACGCACGCGGCCAAGATGCTGAACCCACCGCTGAGCGAGACCTATATCCACCGACAGACCACCGCCAATCAGGTGCGCTTTACCACGGTCGAGTTGAGCGAGCTGGAAACCCGCATCCTGAACGCGGGGAACCACGCGCTCGAGATTGAAAAACGGCTCTATTCCAGCCTTTCTGGCGCAATTCTAGAGGCCGCCGCCCGCCTCAACCTCGCCGCGCGCGGGCTGGCTGAACTTGATCTGGCGACCGCGCTGGCCGATCTGGCACGGGCCGAGAACTGGTGCAGACCCAGCGTCGACACCTCACGCGTCTTTGCCATCGAGGGAGGCCGCCACCCGGTGGTGGAACACGCCCTGCGCCGGCAGGGCGGAGAGCCGTTCGTGGCCAATGACTGCGATCTCACCGCGGACAAGGGTGCCGCGATCCGCCTGCTGACCGGCCCCAACATGGCCGGTAAATCAACCTATCTGCGCCAGAACGCGCTGATTACCCTGCTCGCCCAAATAGGCAGCTACGTACCCGCCGACAGAGCCCATATCGGGGTGGTCAGCCAGCTTTTCAGCCGCGTCGGCGCCTCGGACGATCTGGCACGGGGCCGCTCGACCTTCATGGTCGAGATGGTGGAAACCGCCGCCATCCTGAACCAGGCGGACGACCGAGCGCTGGTGATCCTGGACGAAATCGGCCGTGGCACTGCCACCTATGATGGTCTTTCCATCGCCTGGGCCACGCTGGAACACCTGCATGCGGCCAATCGCTGCCGCGCTCTGTTCGCCACCCACTACCACGAACTCACCGCCCTTGCCGGAACGTTGGATGGTGTCGAGAACCTGACCGTTGCCGTCAAGGAATGGGACGGAGAGGTCATTTTTCTGCACGAAGTGAGGAAGGGCGCCGCCGACCGGTCCTATGGTGTGCAAGTGGCGCAACTCGCCGGCCTACCCCCGTCCGTTGTGGCGCGTGCCCGCGTGGTTCTGGACCAACTGGAGAAGTCCGAACGCGAAGGCGGCAAGCAAAAGGCGCTGATCGATGATCTGCCGCTGTTCTCAGTCGCGCCGCCACCGCCGCCGCCCGCACCAAAAAGCTCACCTGCCGTTGCGATGCTGAAGGACATCCACCCTGACGAGCTGACCCCCCGCCAAGCGCTTGAGATGCTGTATAAACTGAAAGAGGCGGCCAGATCCTGACCGCCCCTTCATTCCGCTTAAAGTACTCCCGCCGGAGGCTTGGCTTCGCCGGGCGAAGCCAAATCAGCCCGCAGGCATCGACGACACGCCAACCTGCGCCGGGCGCAGCAGGCGGTCGTGCAGCATGAAGCCTTCGGCGGAAACCTGAATGATATCGCCCGCCTTGGTGCCGGGCACCGGCGCCTCGAACATCGCTTCGTGCATCTGCGGGTCGAACCTGTCGCCCACCTGCGGCGACAGCACCTGAATGCCATGCTTGCCGAACACATCCAGCAGCGCACGCATCGTCAATTCGATTCCCTCGATCAAAGCACCCGAAACTTGGCGCTGTTCGTCGGTCATGGAGTCCAGCGCACGCTTCATATTGTCATAGACCGGTAGCATATCGCGGGCCAGTTTCGAGCCGCCATACTGCTCGGCCTCGCGCCGGGCGCGCTCGCCCCGCTTGCGCACATTCTCGGCGTCGGCCAACGCGCGCATGAACTTGTCCTTGAACGCATCCCGCTCGGCCCGCAGCGTATCCAGCTCTGCCGCCTCTTCGCTGATCTCGGCCATTTCCTCGGCCAGTTCTTCGGCCTCGGCGGTTGCGATATCGTCCAGAAACTCTTCGTTGTTCGGCTTTGCCATCTTTCTACCTCTAACTCCGGTCGGAAATCAGACGCCCGACCAGCTGTGCCGTGTAATCCACGATCGGAACGATGCGACCATAGTTCAGGCGCGTCGGGCCGATCACCCCCACCGCACCGATAACCTTTCGATCCGCGTTCATATATGGAGACACCACCAAAGAGGAACCCGAAAGTGAGAAAAGTTTGTTCTCAGAGCCGATAAAAATTCGCACACCATCGCCATCTTCGGTCAATTGCAGGAACTCGGCGATGTCGCGCTTACGCTCCAGATCGTCGAACAGCACCCGAATTCTCTCCAGCTCCTGTTCCTGGCCAGTGCCCTCTAACAGATTCGCGCGCCCGCGCACGATCAGGCGGTCTGCGCCTTCACCCTCGCGGTCCCAGACCGCCAGACCGCTTTCGACCATCTGGCGGGCCAGCTGGTCGATTTCCTGCTGGCGGGCGCCGATCTCGGTCTGCATCAGCCGGCGGACCTCGCTCAGGGTCTTGCCCTCGATCAGTGCGTTCAGGAAATTGGCCGCCTCGCGCATCGAACTGGGGGTCTGTCCCGGGGGCGGCGCAAACAGGCGGTTTTCCACATGACCGTCCGAAAACACCAACACCACCAGCGCCCGGTCCTGCGCCAGCGAGACAAACTCGATATGGCGGATCTCGGCCTCGTGCTTGGGCGTCAGTACCAGCGAGGCGCCTTGAGTCACCCGGCTGAGCGTGGCGCTGATCCGGTCCAGTGTTCCGCCCACATCGCTGGCATTTGCGCCCAACGTCGCGTCCAGCTTGGCCCGGTCATCCAGGCTCAGATCCGCCACCTCGAGCAACCCGTCGACAAACATTCTCAGCCCCATCTGGGTCGGGATCCGCCCCGCACTGACATGGGGACTGTCGAGCAGGCCCAGATATTCCAGATCCTGCATCACGTTGCGCACGGTTGCGGCGCTGACTTTTTCACTCAGAGTGCGGGTCAGGGTGCGGCTGCCGACCGGCTCGCCACTGTCCAGATAGGACTCGACGATCAGGCGAAACACCTCGCGCGAGCGGTCGTTCAGATCGTCCAGTATTTTGCGCGCATCGCTCATGGCATTCCTTGGGCAATCCCCGGCTGAGTGGCCATTAAATCCCCTGCCCCGAAAAGGTCAATCGGGCTTGCATCCACGCCCTTGCGGGCGGTATCCCCAGCGCAACAGACAAAGGATGACCCATGCGACCCTCTGGACGAGAACTAAGCGAAATGCGCCCGGTTTCAATCGAAACCGGTTTCACAAAACATGCCGAAGGCTCGTGCCTGATCAAGATGGGTGATACGCATGTGCTGTGCACCGCCACGATCGAAGATCGTGTGCCCCCCTTTATTAAGGGCTCGGGCCTCGGCTGGGTCACCGCCGAATACGGTATGCTGCCACGCGCCACCAACACCCGGATGCGGCGCGAGGCCGCCAGCGGCAAGCAAGGCGGCCGCACCGTTGAAATCCAGCGCCTGATCGGCCGCGCCCTGCGCGCGGGTGTTGACCGGGTGGCCCTGGGCGAGCGTCAGATCACCGTCGACTGTGACGTGATTCAGGCCGATGGAGGCACCCGCTGCGCCTCGATCACCGGCGGTTGGGTCGCCTTGCGCCTGGCGGTGAACAAGCTGATGAAGGCGGGCGATGTCATTTCCGACCCACTGGTCGATCCGGTCGCCGCCGTGTCCTGCGGCATCTATGCCGGTCAGCCGGTGCTGGACCTCGATTACCCCGAGGACAGCGAGGCAGGCGTCGACGGCAATTTCATCATGACCGGGTCCGGCAAGTTGATCGAGGTGCAGATGAGCGCCGAAGGCTCGGTCTTCAACCGCGCGCAACTGGATCAGCTGCTGGGTCTCGCCGAAAAGGGCGTGGGCGAACTGGTTGCCGCGCAAAAGGCCGCCACCGCATGACCCGCAGGTTCACAGGCGATACGCTGCTGATTGCAACCCACAACAAGGGCAAGCTGGAAGAGATGGCGCATCTCCTCCAGCCCTTTGGGGTCAAGGTGGTCGGCGCCGCCGAAATGAACCTGCCCGAACCGGAAGAGACCGAGGATACCTTTGTCGGCAATGCGCGGATCAAGGCGCATGCCGCCGCCCGCGCCACCGGCCTGCCCGCCCTGTCCGATGACAGCGGCATCACCATCGACGCGCTGGATGGCGCGCCGGGGGTCTATACCGCCGACTGGGCCGAAACCGGCAATGGGCGCGATTTCATGATGGCAATGACCCGCGCCAATGACGAGTTGGAAGCCAAAAGCGCCCCGCATCCCCGGTTGGCACAATTTCGCTGCACGCTGGTTCTGGCCTGGCCCGATGGTCATGACGAGGTGTTCGAAGGCGTCGCCCCCGGTCATCTGGTCTGGCCCATTCGTGGCGCGGCCGGGTTCGGCTATGACCCGATGTTCGTACCCGAGGGCTATGACGTGACCTTTGCCGAGATGGATCGTTGGGAAAAGAACAAGATCAGCCACCGCGCACGGGCAGTGGAGAAATTCGTAAAGGGCTGTTTTGGGGGATGACTGGCAGCATGGAGGCTTTGGCCTCTACGTGCATTGGCCCTTTTGCCAGGCCAAATGCCCCTATTGCGATTTCAACAGCCATGTTGCCCGTGAGATTGACCAAAAGGCCTGGGTTAGAGCCTATGTCGCAGAGCTTGAACGCTCTGCTGCCGAACTGCCGGGTCGGGTTCTGAACACCATGTTCTTTGGCGGCGGTACCCCGTCGCTGATGATGCCGGAAACGGTCGCGGCGGTGATCGAAACCGCCCGCCGGCTCTGGCCCACTTCCAACGACATGGAAATCACGCTCGAGGCCAATCCCGGCTCGGTCGAGGCGGGTCGCTTTGCCGCCTATTGTGATGGCGGGGTCAATCGCATCTCGATGGGGGTGCAGGCGCTCAACGACCAGGATCTGCACCGGCTGGGCCGCATTCACAGCGTGGCCGAAGCGCGCGCCGCCTTCGACATAGCGCGCCGCTGTTTTGACCGGGTCAGTTTCGATCTGATCTATGCCCGGCAGGATCAGACGCCCGAGGCCTGGCGCGCAGAGTTGAACGAAGCGTTGGCCATGGCCGTCGATCACCTTTCGCTCTATCAGCTGACGATCGAGGACGGCACCGCCTTTGGCGACCGTTACGCCCGTGGCAAGCTGCGCGGCCTGCCCGCCGATGACGATGCCGCCGACATGTACCTGATCACGCAAGAAGTCTGCGCTGCCCATGGCCTGCCCGCCTATGAGGTTTCGAACCACGCCCACCCCGGCGCCGAGTCCCGCCACAACCTGATCTATTGGCGCTATGGCGATTATGTCGGCATCGGTCCCGGCGCGCATGGCCGCATCACCATAGATGGTCAGCGGTTTGCCACCGAGAGCCCACTGAACCCCGGTGCCTGGCTGGGTGCAGCGGCAAAGGGAAACGGTGAGTTGAGCCGTGTTGCACTATCCCTACAAGATCAAGCCTATGAATACCTGATGATGGGGCTTCGCATTACCGAAGGACTAGATATTCGCCGATACGAGACACTTTCCCCACAGCCCCTGAACCGGAACCGCCTTGCCCATTTGGCCGAACTGGGCATGATCGACATCGACGGGGCGAGACTAAGGGCAACGGCCCAAGGGCGCGCGGTGCTGAACGCGGTCATTCTGGACCTGATGTCGGAGTAGAGAATGCAGTTTATCTGGGCGGCTCTTGGACTGGTCTGCGTTGCCCTCGCCCTGATTGGCGTTGTCCTGCCGCTGCTTCCTACTGTGCCGTTCCTTCTGCTGGCCGCGTTCTTCTTTGCCCGCTCGTCCGAGCGCCTGCATACCTGGCTGCTGACACATCGCCTGTTTGGCCCGATGATCGTTGACTGGCAGCAATCTGGCGCCATCCGTCCAGGCGCAAAAAAGGCGGCAACCCTGTCGATTGCCGCCGTCTTTGGCCTGTCGCTTCTTCTCTCGGCCCCCTCCCATGTCCTGGCCATTCAAGCCGTGGTTCTGGGGGGAGTGCTGATCTTTATCTGGACCCGCCCTAACGGCTGAGCTTGGCGCAAAGATCGTCCAACTGATCCAGATTCTCATAGGTCAGGACCACTTGACCGGTTTCGGTTCCCGCCTTGTGGTTGATCGTCACCTTCATCGCCAGGATCGCCGACAGATCCTTTTCCAACGCGCGGGTATCGGCGTCCTTGTCGCTTCCGGCCGATTTCGGGCGCGCCGTCGTCGCGGGCTTCTCGCCTTCCGCCTGCTTCTTGACCAAAGCCTCAGTCGCGCGTACCGACAGCCCGTCACGCACGACGATCTTGGCCAATTCCGACGGATTATCGCTGGTAATCAGGGCTCGGGCATGTCCGGCCGACAGTTTTCCTTCGACCACCATGTGTTGAACGTCATCCGGCAAAGACAGCAGGCGTAGAAGGTTCGCGATATGACTGCGGCTTTTACCCAGGGCTTCGGCCAGCTTTTCCTGCGTATGGCCGAACTTGTCCATCAACTGCCGATAGCCTGCGGCCTCTTCTACCGCGTTCAGGTCGGCGCGCTGGATATTCTCGATGATCGCGATTTCCAGGACTTCGGTATCGTCCAGCTCGCGCACCAGAACCGGAACCTGATGCAGCTGCGCCAGTTGCGCCGCGCGCCAGCGACGTTCACCGGCGACGATTTCGTACATGTCACCCTCAACGGGACGCACGATCAGCGGTTGCAAGATACCCTTCTCTTTGACCGAGGCTGCAAGCTCTTGCAGCGCCTCTTCGGTAAAGGTGCGGCGCGGCTGGTTCGGGTTTGCGCGCAGCTTTTCGATAGGCACAGTACGATCAGGGCGACGCGAGGACTCACCACTGGTCGCCTCTGGCGTCTGCGTCACATCGGCCATCAAAGCGGACAGTCCGCGTCCCAACCCTCGGGGTTTGTTCGAAACCATGTGTCGCTCCTCTCTACCGCGTTCAGGCGGCGATCTTTTTATGTTTCTTCATCAATTCAGCGGCCAGGTCACGATAAGCCATCGCGCCCAGAGAGTTTGGATCGTAACTGAGCACCGGCATAGCAAAAGACGGCGCCTCGCTGACCCGCACATTACGGGGGATCTTGGTATCAAACACCAGATCACCCAGATTGTCGCGCGCATCCTTTTCGACCTGCTGCGACAGGTTGTTGCGGCGGTCGTACATGGTCAGCACGATTCCCTCGATCCGCAGATTGGGGTTGGCCGCCTGACGCACCTCGCGGATGGTCAGCATCAGTTGCGACAACCCCTCCAGCGCAAAGAACTCGCTCTGCAACGGTACCAGTACGGAATGCGCGGCAACCATTGCGTTGACCGTCAACAGGTTCAGAGACGGTGGGCAATCGATCAGGATGTAATCCCACAAATAGGCGTCCATTGCTGTCTGACGCAGTGCATCATGAAGCAGAAAGCTTCGCTTCTCGTTCGAGATCAGTTCGATATCCGCCGAGCTGAGATCGACTGTCGCCGGAACGATCGAAAGCCCCTCAATGTTGGTTTTCTGGATCACGGAGTTCAGTGGCGCATCATCCACCAGCAACTCATAGGTCGTCAGGTCACGCTCATCCACGCCCAGCCCGGTCGAGGCGTTCCCTTGTGGATCGAGGTCCACCACAAGAACACGCTGGCCCGCTTCGACCAGCGCTGCCGCAAGGTTGATGGCTGTTGTGGTCTTTCCCACGCCGCCTTTCTGGTTGGCGACCGCTATGATCCGGGGTCCGACTGGACGGGAAAGATCAGACACGCGTGACTCCTGTTATCTTCAAAAGAACGGCCTGGGGCTCGGTTAAACTAGTAACCGCGTCATAGGAGAAATTCCATTGCTTCGCGGCCTCTTGCATCTCTTTTTTCCAGTTGGCGCCCTTGGGGAACAGCGCAGTTCCGCCGGGTTTCAGGTGTCTCTCGGCAAAACCCAGCAACCCTGTCAGATCGGTCAGAGCACGGGCAGAAAGGATATCTGCGTCCAACGGGTCAAGATGCTCGATACGCTCGGATATTACCTGACATTCGATGCCGCATTCGCGTGCAGCGCTACGCAGAAACGCCGATTTTCGCTGATCGCTCTCGACACAGATGAACTTGGTTTCGGGTTGCTCTTCGGCAGCCAGAATTGCACAGATCAAACCTGGAAAGCCGCCGCCACTGCCAAGATCGGCCCACAGATCGCCTGTATGGGCGTTGCGGAACACCTGAATGGAATCGACTATGTGACGAACCCACAGATCGTCCAAGCTACGCTTCGATACCAGGTTGATCCGAGGATTCCACTTGTGCACCAAATTGGCAAAGGTCCTCAGCCGCTCGGATGTTTCACGTGAAACATTCAGCGCGTTCGCATCGGGCACCGTCATGCGCTTCGCGCTCGGTCGCCACGGCGCAAGCGGGCCAGAATCAGTGCAAGCGCCGCCGGGGTCATCCCCTCTACCCGTCCTGCCTGCGCAATGTTCTCAGGTCGCGCGGATGTCAGCTTTTGTTTCAGCTCATTTGACAACCCATCGAGCGAGGAAAAGCTGAAATCGGCCGGGATGACCATAGCCTCATCCCGTTTCATAGCCTCGACATCCCGTTCTTGTCGCGCGATATAATTGGCATAAAGTGCATCACGTTCCACTTGGTCGCGGGTTTCAGCGTCAGTCTCTTCTAACCCTGGGATCAGCGGCACCAATTCGTCAAACCCGACATCGGGAAACGCGAGAATAGCAAAGCCATTTCTCCGACTGCCATCCTGACTGATCTTGATACCAGCCGCGGCAATCTCTTTTGGGGTAAAGCTGCTCTGATCGAGTAGAGCTGAAGCTTTCGCCAGATTTTCGGCCTTACGTGTAAACGCATCACGCCTCTCATCACCAACGCAACCCAATTCCAGGCCCAGTGGTGTTAGCCGTTGATCTGCGTTATCCGCACGCAAGGACAGACGGAATTCCGCCCGCGAGGTGAACATTCGATATGGTTCTGCTACACCGCGCGTGGTCAGATCGTCAATCATCACACCGATATAACTGTTTGACCGGCTGACAAGGACAGGGTCACGACCCAATATCATGTTGGCAGCGTTCAACCCAGCTACCATCCCTTGCGCCGCAGCCTCTTCATAGCCAGTCGTTCCATTGATCTGGCCGGCAAGGTACAAGCCCGGAACATTCGGTAGTGACAGTTGGGACGTCAGGGCACGTGGATCGACATAATCGTACTCGATCGCGTAACCAGGTTGCAGAATTTCGACTTTTTCCAGTCCCCGGATCGAGCGGACATAATCCTCCTGAACATCTACCGGCAGCGAGGTCGAAATACCGTTTGGATAGACAGTGTGATCTTCCAGACCTTCGGGTTCTAGGAAAATCTGATGCGACTCTTTGTCAGAAAAACGAACAATCTTATCTTCGATCGACGGGCAATAACGGGGGCCGACACCTTCGATGTGCCCGCCATACATCGCGGAACGAGTCAGGTTCTCGCGGATAATCTCGTGCGTCCGCGCGTTGGTATGCGTGATACCGCAAGCGATCTGACGCGCATAAACCCCTTTAGACAGGAACGAGAACAAGACAGGGTCCTCATCCCCTTCCTGTCGTTCTAAGATTGACCAGTCGATGGTGCGCCCATCCAGTCGGGGCGGCGTTCCCGTTTTCAGCCGTCCCATCGGCAACGCGAACCGGTCCAGCCTTTCGGCGAGCGGAACCGAGGGTCGGTCTCCTAACCGTCCACCAGAGCGCGAGACATCACCAATGTGAATGATTCCGCGCAGGAACGTACCCGAGGTCAGGATCACGGCTTGCGATGCAATCTCGGAGCCATCCGCCAAAACGACACCAGCAACGCGATACCCTTGCATGCGGAAATCGATGACTTCGCCCTCGACAATGGTCAACCCAGGGCGACTACGCATTTCTTCCTGCATCGCCAGTCGATAGAGCTTGCGATCGGCCTGAGCGCGCGGCCCCTGTACAGCAGGTCCTTTGCGCCGATTAAGCAGACGAAATTGAATCCCAGCCTTGTCGGCCACCCGTCCCATGACCCCGTCAAGCGCGTCGATCTCGCGAACAAGATGTCCCTTTCCCAGACCGCCAATGGCAGGGTTGCAGGACATCACGCCGATGTCACGTTCGGACAGGGACACTAGGGCAGTCCTCATACCCATGCGTGCCGCAGCATGTGCCGCCTCAGCACCGGCATGCCCGGCCCCGATCACCACGATATCGAAATCCGAATGTTTCACGTGAAACACTCCTCACTTTCCCAAGCAAAAGGACGCAAAGATTTCGTCCAGCAACGTTTCCACACCGATCCGACCGACCAGCGATTCCAACGCACGGATCGCAGTGCGCAGTTCTTCGGCAGCGATATCATACAGGTCCGGGCCCGATTCCAGAACAGTGCCGGTACGATCCAGGGCGTCCAATGCTGTTCTCATTGCCACACGATGACGTTCGCGGGTTGCGATACCGGCGCTGGCGGAACGGGTCGTCAAGACACCCGAGATGCGCTGCACCAGCTGATCAACCCCCTGCCCTGTCACGCCCGAAATCGCGTTTGCCGTATCCGAGCGCTGATCAGCCTTTGGGAGGACATGCAGGTCGCCGGGCTGCAATACCACGCCCGTGGCGATGACATCCTCTGTCAGGAACACCCGAAGATCGGCCTGATCCGCACGACGCCGAGCCAGGGCAATACCCATCCCCTCGACCAGATCACCGGTTTCGCGCAGGCCAGCAGTGTCGAGCAGAGTGACCGGCAGCCCGCGAAGGTCCATACGTACCTCGATCACATCACGGGTGGTTCCTGCCACCTCGGATGTCAACGCTGCCTCACGGCCCGCCAACATGTTCAACAAGGTAGACTTGCCCGCATTTGGCGGCCCGATAATCGCCACTTCGAACCCGGTTCGAATGCGTTCCGCGATACGAACGCCGGAGATCTCACGTTCCAGATCCGCGCGCACGTCAGCCAACAGCGCCCGCACCTCGGGGCTGACATCGGTCGGAACCTCTTCATCGGCAAAGTCGATCACCGCTTCTAGCAGCGCGGCGGCGCGAATCAGTTTGGCACGCCATCCTTCGGCCAACCGGCCCAGTGCGCCATTCAGCATCGCCTGCGCCTGCTTGCGCTGCGCCTCGGTCTCGGCGTCGATCAGGTCGGCCAACCCCTCGACCTGGGGAAGCGACATCTTGCCGTTTTCCAGCGCCCTCCGGGTGAATTCCCCGGGCTCAGCTAGGCGCAATCCATCAAGATCGCCCAGGCAACGGAGCACCGCTTCGGTGGTAGCGAGACTGCCATGTATCTGGAATTCGGCAACGTCCTCGCCGGTGAAGCTGGCAGGTGCCGCAAAGGTCAGCACCACACCGTCATCCAGGCGGGCACCCTGCGCATCCTTCAGCTGCCGGACCGACAGGCCCCGCGACGGCAGGTCGGGCCCCGCCAGCAGGCAGGCGGTCTGATAGGCACGCGGACCGGACAGGCGGATGACTGCAACACCCGCCTTGCCCTGCGCCGTGGCCAAGGCAAAAATCGTGTCCATATCCTTGCCCTCGCGCTGCCTGGATACCGGATCAGGTATTCATCGAATCGAAGAATTCGCCGTTTGTCTTGGTCTGTTTCAGCTTTGACAACAGGAACTCGATCGCGTCGGTCGTACCCATCGGATTGAGGATCCGACGCAAGACAAAGGTTTTTTGCAGATCGCCCTTATCGACCAACAGATCCTCTTTCCGGGTACCGGATTTCAGGATGTCGATAGCCGGGAATACCCGCTTGTCGGCGATTTTCCGATCCAGCACGATTTCAGAGTTACCGGTGCCCTTGAACTCTTCAAAGATCACTTCGTCCATCCGGCTGCCGGTATCAATCAGCGCGGTTGCGATGATGGTCAGTGAACCGCCCTCTTCGATGTTCCGGGCCGCACCGAAGAACCGCTTGGGCCGCTGCAACGCATTGGCATCCACACCACCGGTCAGAACCTTACCCGAGGACGGGACAACTGTGTTGAATGCCCTACCAAGTCTTGTGATCGAGTCGAGCAAGATAACAACATCTCGTTTATGCTCGACCAGGCGCTTGGCCTTCTCGATAACCATTTCCGACACGGCCACGTGGCGGGTCGCTGGTTCATCAAAGGTCGAGGACACCACCTCGCCCTTGACCGAGCGCTGCATGTCGGTGACTTCCTCGGGGCGTTCGTCGATCAACAGAACGATCAGATAGCACTCGGGGTGGTTACGCTCGATCGAGTGGGCAATGTTCTGCAGGATCACCGTCTTACCGGTCCGCGGCGGCGCCACGATCAGCGAGCGCTGGCCCTTCCCGATAGGCGCGACCAGATCGATCACCCGGGCCGAGCGGTCCTTGATGGTCGGATCCTCGATCTCCATCTTCAGCCGCTCATCCGGGTAGAGAGGTGTCAGGTTATCAAAGGCAATCTTATGACGCGCCCTTTCAGGGTCTTCAAAATTGATCTTGGTGACATTGGTCAGCGCAAAATAGCGCTCGTTGTCGTCGGGCGCCTTGATCGCACCCTCGATCGTATCGCCGGTGCGCAAGCTGTACTGGCGGATCATGTCCGGCGATACATAGATGTCATCCGGACCTGGCAAATAGTTCGCTTCGGGCGAGCGGAGAAAGCCAAAGCCGTCCTGCAGCACCTCAAGCACGCCATCGCCGCCGATGGTCCATCCCTCATCCGCGCGCTCGCGCAGGATCTGGAACATCATCTCGCCCTTGCGCATGGTCGAGGCGTTTTCGATCTCCAGCTCCTCGGCCATGGACAACAGGTCCTTGGGACTCTTTGCCTTGAGATCGGCGAGATTCAGGGATTCGATCGTCATCGTATACGGACCCTCTGCCGCCCTGTGGCGGCACTAGAACGGAATATGTGAATAGGAGACGCGGATGCCCGGACGGGCGCGTTGGCCCATAGATAAGCGCGCTGGCAGGCAGAGTCAAAGGGGGATCAGAATTTCACGATCACCGACAGCACGATCACCACCATTAGCAGCGTCGGCACCTCGTTCATCATCCGGTACTGGCGCCCGGTCAATCGGTTTTGCCCTGACAGGAACGCGCGACGGCGGGCGTTGAGCCATTCATGGAACCAGGTCATCGCAATGACGGATACACCCTTGGTCCAGGGCCAGACCTCGCCCCAGTCGACGATACCCGGCGTCAGAACCATGATCAGACCACAGACCCAGGACACGATCATTGCCGGTCGCATGATCACGCGCATCAGCTTTTCTTCCATCTCGTGAAAGATCGCCGGTGCGTTCTGCACCTTCTCAGCCTTTTCGACGTGATAGACAAACAGCCGGGGCAGATAGAACAGACCGGCCATCCAGCTGATCACCGCCATGATGTGCAGGGATTTGACCCATGGGTACAGGGTGAACAGAAGGTCGGTCATTATGTCTCTCTTCGGGCGATTGGTCTCGTATCTAATAATAAAAAAGAAAAGAAGAAAGATTGATGGTTTTGTAGGTAGCTCCGTTTTCGTGGATAACTGTTCTCTCCCTGCGGTTTTCCCCAATGTGAGAAACTTTGCGCGGATGTTCCATGTTCTGTGGAAAATTCAAGCATTATTCTTTTTTAACAATGTCTTATGTCACTATCATTTGCCGGATTAAATCGGGGAGCGCACGGGGAGGCCCATGAATAGGTCGGATTCTCCCAACTGTCGCAGTTATCCTTGTCCAGATGGGACGGAACTCGGGCGACTCGGGTGAGATTTCTGCAATTTCACCGGACTTGCACGTCAAGGCGAAAAGCATGAAAACCCATACTCGAGCAATCACCAGATTTCCCACGGGGTTTTCCACATGACTGTCCCCCTCATCCTGGCATCCGGTTCCGCCATCCGGGCCCAGCTGCTGGAAAACGCGGCCGTCCCTTTTACCAAGGATGTACCGCGCGTCGATGAAGAAACTGTAAAGGCAGCCTTGCTGGCCGAGGGCGCTCCGCCGCGCGATATCGCCGATGCGCTGGCCGAGATGAAGGCACGCAAGATCAGCGACAAACATCCCGGCGCCATGGTGTTGGGATGCGATCAGGTGCTCGACTTTCAGGGTAGGCTGTTGTCCAAGCCTGACAGCCCCGAGACCGCACTGGCCGAGCTGAAACAGATGAGCGGTCAGCGGCACATGCTCTTGTCAGCAGCAGTGATCTATGAAAACGGGCAACCCCTCTGGCGCCATGTCGGGCAGGTCCGTCTGCGGATGCGGGCATTGTCCGACAGCTATCTGACAGGCTATGTCACCCGCAATTGGGACAGCATTCGCCACGCGGTCGGCGGCTACAAGCTTGAAGAAGAGGGCGTGCGCCTGTTCTCGGCCATTGACGGGGATCATTTTAACGTTTTGGGTATGCCCCTGTTGGAACTGCTCAATTTTCTGGCATTGCGCGGAGTGATTGACACATGACCGAGACCCGGATTCCGCTGGCTGGCGTGATTGGCCACCCGATTTCGCATTCGAAATCCCCCCGGCTGCATGGCCATTGGCTCAAGACCTATGGCATCAACGGCCACTATATCCCGATGGATGTCGCGCCACAGGACCTGGCTCAGGTGGTGCGCACCCTGCCCAAGGCCGGGTTCGTGGGTGTCAACATCACCATTCCGCATAAAGAGGCGGTGATGGCGGTTGCCGATCAGATCACCGACCGCGCCACGCTGATCGGCGCGGTCAATACGCTGATCTTTCGCGAAGACGGGCGGATCCTTGCCGACAACACCGATGGCTATGGTTTCATGGAGAACCTGCGTGCCGGGGCGCCTGACTGGGACCCGAAATCGGGGCCGGCGGTAGTGTTCGGCGCAGGTGGCGCGGCACGGGCGGTGATCTCGGCCCTGGCCGAAGCCGGTGTGCCAGAGGTGATCGTCACCAACCGCACGCGGGTGCGGGCCGACAAGCTCAAGGATGATTTCGGCCAGCGGGTCACAGTGGCGGACTGGGTTCAGGCCGGCAACGTGGTCGAGGACGCACGCCTGGTGGTGAACACAACATCTCTTGGGATGATCGGAAAGCCTGAGCTGCGGGTGCCGCTGGACGGGTTGCGCGCGGATGCGGTGGTGACCGATCTGGTCTATGCGCCGCTCAAGACCCGTCTTCTGGCCGAGGCCGAAGAGATGGGATGTACCACGGTCGACGGGCTGGGCATGCTGTTGCACCAGGCGGTGCCGGGATTCGAGCGCTGGTTCGGCGAGCGTCCGGTTGTCGATGCGGCCACGCGCGCGGCCGCGCTCAGATGACATTTCGACTTGGGTTGACCGGCTCCATCGGCATGGGAAAGTCGACCACGGCGCAGATGTTCGTGGACGAAGGTTGCGCGCTTTGGGACGCGGATGCGGCGGTGCACAGGCTCTATTCCAGCGGCGGCGCGGCAGTTGCGCCAATGCGGGCGGCCTTTCCGGATGCGGTGGTTGACGATCAGGTCAGCCGCCCGGCGCTGAAACGGGTCATTGCCGAGGATCCGCAGGCTCTGAAACGGATCGAGACAATTGTGCATCCACTGGTGGCCGAGGACCGCGCCCGGTTTCGCGACAGCGCGACGGCGGATATCCTTGTTTTTGACATTCCGCTTCTGTTCGAAACCGGGGGTGAGGCTGCGATGGACGCGGTTGCCTGTGTCTCGATCCCGCCCGAGGAACAAAGGGCCCGTGTCATGGCGCGCGGCACCATGACCGAGGCACAGTTCGAACAGATCCGGGCCAAGCAGATGCCGAACGAAGAAAAATGTGCGCGATCCGATTTCGTGATCGTGACCGACACACTGGACCATGCCCGCGCCCAGGTGCAGGATATCGTCAGGCAGATACGGGCGGGGATGAACCATGCGTGAGATCGTACTCGACACTGAAACCACCGGATTCGACCCTGAAACCGGCGATCGTATTGTCGAGATTGGTGCAGTCGAGCTGTGGAACCACATCGCCACCGGCAACACCTATCACCAGTATATCAACCCCGAACGCATGATGCCCGCCGAGGCCTTTGGCGTGCACGGGATCGGACCCGACATCCTGGAGCCGCCGCAACAGCCCGAACCGGGTCAGGTGACCCTGCGGGACAAGCCGGTCTTTGCGAAGGTTGGTCAGGCGTTTCGCGATTTCGTGGCGGATTCCCATCTGATCATCCACAACGCGTCCTTTGACATGAAGTTCCTGAATGCCGAACTGCGCTGGATGGGTCTGCCTGAAATTCCGTTTGACCGGGCCATCGACACGCTGGGCATGGCGCGGCGCAAATTTCCGGGTTCGCCCGCCACGCTGGACGCGCTGTGCCGCCGGTTCGGTATCGACAATTCGAACCGGGTGTTGCACGGCGCCTTGCTGGATGCCGAGATATTGGCCGAGGTCTATCTGGAGCTGATTGGCGGCAAGCAGCCCGATTTCGGACTGTCGACTGTGGCAAGCAGCGGTGGCACCGGTGCAGAGACTGCCTGGCGCCCGATGCCAAGGCCAACCCCCCTGCCCGCCCGGATCACCGAGGCAGAGCGCGCGGCGCATGCCGAGTTTGTCGAGAAACTGGGGGAAAACGCGGTGTGGAAACGCGCCTGACCGGGGTCAGGCGCGCGTTCCGGATCAGGCGTCGGCCTTTTGTTCGGCCTGCGCGGCTGCCTGCTGGCGTGCCAGTTCGGAGCGGTACAGCGCCATGAAGTCGATATTGTCGAGGTTCAGCGGCGGATAGCCACCGTCGCGGGTGATGTCGCTGACGATGCGGCGCAGGAACGGGAACAGCATCCGCGGGCACTCGATCAGCAGGAACGGGTGCAACTGCTCGTTCGGCACACCCTCGACATGGAAGATGCCACAATAGTCGATCTCGAACACGAACAGCACATCGTCCATGCCTTTGGCCTTGGACGTAATGTTCAGCTTGATCGCAACCTCGTACTGGTTTTCGGTGCTGCGCTTTTTCGCATCCAGATTGACCTGGACATTGACATCGGGCTGCACGTCGCCCGAAGCGCCGCGCTGTGCCATGACGTTTTCAAACGACATGTCACGAATGAACTGACCCAATACACGCATCTGGATCTGGGGCGGCTGCTGGGCAGCGGCGGCGTCGGTCTCGGCCATGAAATCCTCCGGATTAGCAAATTCGCCACTGCTTATCAGCTTGGCGCGGTCGGCTCAATGGCGGTCGGGCCCCTCGACCCAGCCAGACGGCCCGGCACCTCTTTCGCGATGCGGGCGCACCTCTTCCCATTCGCCGTCGATCACGTCGCCAGTGTCATGATGCGGTTGGCGCATGCCTGGCCCCGGACCCATCTGAAAGCTGGAAACCTGAACACGGGCGCGAAGATAGCGATAGACGGCAACCCGCACGCCCGGCACCAGCAAGGCAAATCCAAGCGCATCGGTGAAGAAGCCCGGTGTCAGCAGCAAAGCACCGGAAAACAGGATCATCGCCCCATGGGCCAGCGGCTCTGTCGGGTCGTCCAACTGGTTGAAGGCACGGTTCAATTGGCCAAGCGCCATGCGGCCTTGTGTCCGGACCAGCCATGTTCCCAGCACCGCGGTCAGCACCACGATGGCAAGGGTCGGCCACAGCCCGATCAACCCGCCAACCTGAATGAACAGGGCGATCTCGATGATCGGAACCAGCAGGAAGGCCAGAAACAGATACATGCAACGCGTCCTTTCGCCTATGGTCAATGGTGGACTTGCCCCCAACCGTTGCCTACATAGTGGTTCTAAGACCAGGTTACAAAGTTTCTGGCCCGAGACCGAGGACATAATGAACTCTCCCCTGATCCAGCTTCTTGTGCTGGCCGGCATTGCCATTTTCCTGATTCTGCGCCTGAAAAGCGTGCTTGGAACCCGTGAAGGGTTCGAAAAGCCGCCGGTGCCGAAGCAGCCGGAAAACCGCGCGCGGCGCGATTTCGAAGTGATCGAAGGCGGCCCCGATCGCGACATCACCGACCATGTTCCCGAGGACAGCCCGCAAGCCCAGGCGTTGGCAGCGATGAAACGGATCGAACCGGCCTTTTCGGTCAGTGAATTCGTGCAGGGAGCGCGCGGCGCCTACGAGATGATCGTGATGGGGTTCGAGCGCGGCAATCTGGACGAGATCGAGCCGTTTCTGGCCGAAGACGTCTTTGAAACCTTTGTCGGCGTCGTTGCAGCGCGCGAGGATCAGGGTCTTACGATCGAGGCGGAATTCGTCGGTGTGCGGGAAACCGCAATTCAGGACGTTCATTTCGACAAGGATGGCAACCGGGCCGAAATCACCATGCGTTTCGTGGGCGAGTTGACCTCGGTTGTACGCGATCGCGGCGGCGATGTGGTCGAAGGTAGCCCCACGACGGTCAAACGGCAAAAGGACGTCTGGACCTTTGCCCGCGTCATGGGCACCGATGATCCGAACTGGCTGCTTGTCGCCACGGACGCATGATTGGCGCGCTCCGGTCGGCTGTTCTGGCAGGTGCCATGATGACCGCCTCGGCCGGAGCGGCAGAGATAACGCATACCGTCTTGTCCTTTGACCAGCTGGACGGTTGGGTGGAAGACGACCACGCGGCCGCGCTGTCGACATTCTTGAACACCTGCGACCAGTTCAATGATCCGGATTGGCGCAGCCTGTGCGCCATGGCGCGCGAGGCAACGCCCGAGACCGCGCGTGGGTTTTTCGAGCTGCTGTTTCGCCCCGTCCTGATCGAGGATGGCGAGGATGCGTTGTTCACCGGGTATTTCGAACCTGAACTTGAGGGCGCCCGGTTCCCTTCGTCCCGCTATCGGTATCCGGTTTACAAGATGCCGCCCGAGGCGCGCGCCAGCAATCCATGGCTGGACCGGCGCCAGATCCTGACCAGCGGCGTGATGAACAATCGCGGACTCGAGATTGCCTGGGTCGATGATCCGGTCGAGCTGTTCTTTCTGCAAATCCAGGGGTCAGGCCGCATCCGCCTGCCGGATGGGCAAACCTTGCGGCTGGGATATGGCGGCGCCAACGGGCACCCCTATCGGTCGATCGGGGTCGAGCTGGTGCGGCGCGGCATCTATTCCGCCCATCAGGTGAGCGCCCAGGTGATCAAGAACTGGGTTCGGCGCAATCCCGAGGCCGGCGAAGAGTTGCTCTATCACAACCCATCTTTTGTTTTCTTTCGCGAGTTGAAGCACCTGTCCTCGGAACTGGGACCAGTCGGGGCGATGAACCGCTCGGTGACGCCGCTGCGCTCGATCGCGGTCGATCCAGCCTATACGCCGCTTGGTGCACCGGTCTGGGTCGAAAAGAACGGCGCCGGCCTGATGCGGCGACTGATGATCGCGCAGGATACCGGATCGGCCATCAAGGGGGCGCAGCGGGCCGATATCTTTTTTGGCACAGGCGATGCAGCGGGACAGGCGGCGGGTACGCTGCGCGATCCGGGCCGCATGGTGGTTCTGCTACCGATCCAGCGCGCCTATGCCCTGTTGCCGGACGGGTACTGATGACCCGGAGAAAGCTGACAAGGGATGAAATCGACCTCTGGCGCAAGGTCGTCCGGCAAGCCGACCGGCTGCACCCGGAACGTGTCGACGGGGTTCACCCGCAGACGCTGCCCAAGCCGAAACCGACCAAACCGCTGCCGATGTCGCTGGAACCTTTCGAGCTAGGTCAAGCCGCGCGCGTCAAATCCGCACGCCATGTGCTGACACCCTCGGTCACAGACCGGTTGTCGCGGGCGCCGGTGCAGATGGATCCCAAGGCTTATACCCGGATGCGCCGGGGCAAGCTCAAACCTGAGGGAAAACTCGACCTGCACGGCATGCGCGTAGACACCGCTCACCCCGCCCTGACCCGCTTTATCCTGACTGCCCAGGCCCAGGGCAAGCGGCTGGTACTGGTGGTGACCGGAAAGGGCAAGTATCGCGACGAACCCGGACCCATCCCCACCCCGCGTGGGGTGTTGCGTCATCAGGTGCCTCAATGGCTGTCGCTACCTCCATTGGCGCAGGCGGTGCTTCAGGTGACGCCCGCCCATATCAGCCACGGCGGCGAAGGTGCCTATTACGTCTATCTCAGGCGCAACCGCGGCTAGCGGTCGTTGTTTTCCATTACGACGTCGAGGTTGTCACGCGCATAGGTGACGATACCCGGAAATGCGCGCTCCAGCGGCACATTTCCTGCCTCAAACAGATCTGTCATGTTCCGCGCCTCGGCGATCATTGCCAGCAGAGTAGGAGAGGTAGCGGCGACGAAATGACCCGATTCAGCCTCGTCCGAAAACGTGCTGGTATCGATCACCGACACCGGCAAATCGGCGATCAACGCGGCCGAACTGATTTGACCCAGCCGCTCGCTGCTTTGCTTGCCGCGCAGCCGGCGCGAGAGGTTCAGCACATTGTCCTTTTCCGAGGCCATAACCACGAATGGTTGTGGCACGGTCTTGATCCGGCGCATCTGGCTGCGGAACACGTCGAGGTCCAGATCGGGCGAGATCAGAATAATTCCGTCCAGATGTTGCGCCGACCAGCCCGGGCTGGCGATCTCGATCTGGCGCAGCGCTTCCATCAACAGGAAAGACCCCATGGAATGCGCAACGACCGAGATCCGGTCGATCCGCTCATTTCCCAGACTGCGCAATAAGATTTCCAGACCATCGCGGGCAAATACCGTGCTGTCGGCATCATAGGCATAGCCCAGGGCATGGCCCTTGCTGGGCCAGGAATAGACCATCAGCGACCCGGACATGTCGATGTCATGCGCCAGTTGTGCCGCGCGATAGGCGGTTTCGGTCTGCGTGGAATTGAACCCGTGCACAAAAAGGGTCAACTCGCGATTGCCGACCGGTTGCTGGGACAGGTCTTGCCGTAGCCGGTCGTGAAACGCATCGGCACGGGCGAACAGGGTCTGGCCCGCAAGGATGAACTGCTTTTCCGGGTTGGCCTGCCCATAGCCGAAATCGAGCCGACCGGGACGACGGTCGGGCGGGATCGAGACAGTCAGCTCCAACAGGCTCAGGCTTTCGCTCCGGTCAGGACCAAAGGAGCCATCGACCTGCTGCACCCGGGTGGTTGCGGCAAACACGGTGGCGGGGCTGCCAACCTTCAACGCATCCGGCGTGATCGGCGTGTAACTGCGGTCGGCACAGCCAGTGAGCAGCGCGATACACAAGATGATCGCAACCCGAATCCGCATCTCAGATCCTCTTGCTGGGTAAACCCCGGTCGTTACAGAACGTATCGACTCAGGTCGGTCGAGCGTGTCAGCTCACCAAGGTTGGTGTCGACAAACGCCGCATCCACTTTCACCGTCTCGCCCGAACGGTCGGGCGCGGTAAAGGAGAGTTCCTCGAACACCCGTTCCATCACTGTATAAAGGCGCCGCGCGCCGATATTCTCGACGCTTTGGTTCACCTCGGCGGCGATCCGGGCCAGCGCTTCGATGCCGTCGGGCGTAAAGGTGACCGTTACGCTTTCGGTGCCCATCAGCGCGGTATATTGCCGGGTCAGGGCATTATCGGTCTCGGTCAGGATGCGCACGAAATCCTCTTCGGTCAGCGCGCGCAGTTCCACGCGGATCGGCAGCCGCCCCTGCAATTCGGGCAGCAGGTCGCTGGGCTTGGCAATGTGAAAGGCGCCGCTGGCGATGAACAGGATATGGTCGGTCTTGATCGGCCCGTATTTGGTGCTCACAGTAGTGCCTTCGATCAGCGGCAGCAGGTCGCGCTGCACGCCCTCGCGGCTGACATCGGCCCCGCGCGCGTCCGAGCGGGCGCAAACCTTGTCGATTTCGTCCAGGAACACGATGCCGTTCTGCTCGACCGCCTCGAGCGCGGTCTTGTTGACCAACTCGTCATCCAGCAGCTTGTCGGCCTCTTCCCCGATCAGGATATCATAACTGTCGGCCACGCGCAGTTTCTTGCGGGTGGTCCGCCCGGCAAAGGCCTTGCCGAACAGGTCGCCGAGATTCATCATGCCCATATTGCCGCCGGGCTGGCCCGGGATCTCGAACATCGACATCGGGTTCGAACCGTCGGCGACATCCAGCTCGATCACGGTATCGTCCAGCTCGCCGGCCTTCAGCTTCTTGCGAAACATCTCGCGGGTGCCTTCGCGAGCGTCTTCGCCTGCAATGGCCGTGATTACCCGGTCTTCGGCCGCCTTGTGGGCGCGGGCACGGACCTCGTCCCGCATATATTCGCGGGTTTGCACGATGGCCGCATCGGCCAGATCGCGGATGATCTGTTCCACATCGCGCCCGACATAGCCGACCTCGGTGAACTTGGTCGCCTCGACCTTGATGAAGGGCGCGCGCGCCAGTTTCGCCAGGCGTCGGCTGATCTCGGTCTTGCCCACGCCAGTGGGGCCGATCATCAGGATGTTCTTCGGGTACACCTCGTCGCGCAGGTCGTCAGCCAGCTGCTTGCGCCGCCAGCGGTTGCGCAGCGCCACGGCAACGGCGCGCTTGGCGTCCTTCTGGCCGATGATGAAACGGTCAAGCTCCGAGACGATCTCGCGCGGGGTCAGGTCGGTCATGTGCTCTCAATCTCGTTGTGTCAGGCGGGAACCTAAGCATGGGGGCTGAAAACACAAGCGGGTCCCGTGTCGCGGCGTCAGCACACGGGCCGCGCACGGTGGATCAGAGATTTGTGAAAGCATCTTTCCGCGCAATTGGGCACACACCATTTCAACCCTGTAACAACGGGCGCCACCACTCACTCTCTCCGCCCGCGAGGCCGCGCCTAAGGCGCGGCCTCATCTATTTCGAAATTGTCTCAACCGTCAGGTTGCCATTGGTATAGACGCAGATATCAGCGGCAATCGCCATGGCGGCGCGGGCCACCTGTTCTGCGCTCTTGTCGCTGTCCATCATCGCCCGCGCGGCGGCCAGTGCGAAATTCCCGCCCGAGCCGATGGCGGCCACGTCATGTTCAGGTTCCAGCACGTCCCCCGCGCCGGTGATCACGAACATGTCCTGCCCGTCGCTGACGATCAGCATCGCTTCGAGCTTTTGCAGGTACTTGTCGGTGCGCCAGTCCTTGGCCAGCTCGACCGAGGCGCGCGCCAGTTGCCCGGGGGTCGCCTCCAGCTTGGCCTCCAGCCGTTCGAGCAGGGTAAAGGCATCCGCCGTCGATCCGGCAAACCCCGCGACCACGTGATAGCCTCCGGGCGACAGGCGCCGCACCTTGCGAGCGGTGCCCTTGATCACGGTCTGGCCCAGACTGACCTGACCGTCGCCCGCGATCACCACTTCGCCGTCTTTCTTGACGCCGATGATCGTGGTGCCGTGCCAGCCCGGAAATTGATCGTCTGCCATGAATGCCTCCATCTTCTGTTGCGCCCGTATATGGGCCGTCGGGGGCGCAAGGGCAAGCTATGCATACTGCCTAGAAGTTATGCACGGATTGCATTTCGGGGCTGTCGAGCGGGCATTTGTAAGACTCGGACCCATCCCCTAGATGAGCCTCACAACCGACGCAGGGTCGGCTGTTTCATTTAAAGGAACGCGCAAATGGCATATACCACCAGCACCACAGCGCCGCTCGGAGCAGTCACCGTTCTCCGCGTGGTGGATTTCTTCTACTCGGCGAAAGAGGCCGTGGCATCCTGGAACGACTCGCGCCGCACCCGCAAGGCGCTGTCGGTTCTGACCGACGCCCAGCTGGACGACATCGGCTTGACTCGTGCCGACATCGCCAAGATCTGATCCAATCCCCACGGATCGACGTTAGAATGGCCGCTCGTGTTTCGGGCGGCTTTTTCTATTTCAGGGGGCCGCCCTGTTGGAAGTTGCAGCATGCAACTGTCCAGCGGCCAGCGCGCTGAGCGCGACCATCACCGCCGCAGTTCCCAGACAGCCGGGCACCCCGGCCAGCTGATAGGTCAGCCCGGACAGAAGCGTCCCCAGCAGCCGCCCCGCCGCATTCGCCATGTAGTAGAACCCCACATCCATGGTGACCCGCTCGTCCTTGGAAAAGGCGAGGATCAGATAGGAATGCAGCGAGGAGTTGATGGCGAAAAGCGCACCAAACACCAGCAGGCCCGATACCAGAACCGCCGTCAGCCAGGGTTCCGGCCCACTGGCCATCAAGGTCGCGCCCGTCAGAACAGCGGGAACAGTGGCCAGCCAGGCCGCCCAATGGCGGGCGGCGGCGATCAGCGCGTCCTCGCCCCGCGATGCGGCGCGCAATAGGCGCGGCGCCGAGGCCTGGATCGCGCCGTAGAACACGATCCACCCCGCCATGAACCCGCCGATCATGAAAAACGCGGCGCGGTTGCCCGCCGCGCTGCCGTCGGAAAGGACCGCGTAGAAATAGACCGGGATGCCGACCACGAACCACACGTCGCGGGCGCCGAACAGGAACACCCGCGCCACCGAGAGCCAGTTGATATTGGTGGATTTCGAGAAGACCTCGGAGAATTTCGCACCCTTGCGGCCCTTGGGCAGGCCTGCGGGCATGGCGACCAGCACTGCCAGCAGGATTACGGCCAGGATGGCGGCCATACCCAGCGTCGCCGCTGAGAAGCCAGCCAGCGCCAGCAGGACAGCGCCGAGCAGAAAGCCGATCCCCTTGACCGCGTTCTTTGACCCGGTCAGCAGGGCGACCCAGCGAAACAGACCATCGCCTTCTTTCGGCGCCAGCAGCTTGACCGCCGATTTCGACGACATCTTGGACAGATCCTTTGCCACGCCGGACAGGCCTTGCACGATCATGACAAAGGCCACCGATGTGGCGATCTGCCAGCCCGGATCCAATTGCGACAAGGCGACCAGCGCGCCCACCTGAAGCGCCAACCCGGCATAGAGCGTCGCCGCTAGCCCGAAGCGCGCCGCGATCCAGCCCGCCGACAGGTTGGTGACCATGCCCGCGACCTCGTAGAGCACAAACAGATAGGCCAGTTGCACCGGGCTGAATCCCATCATGTGGAAATGGAGCAGCACCAGCATGCGCAGCGCGCCATCGGTCAGCATAAAGGCCCAATAGGCGGCGGTGACGGCGATATAGGCCGACAGCCCGCCGCGCTCGGACGGGGCCCGCGTCACAGGCTGTCACCCACCATGCAGGCCACATCCACCAACCGGTGGGCATAGCCCATCTCGTTATCATACCAGGCATAGATTTTGACCTGGGTGCCGTTCACCACCATGGTCGAGGGCGCATCCACGATCGAAGATCGCGGATCGTTTGTATAATCGGCCGAGACCAGCGGCCGCTTTTCATATCCCAGGATACCGCTCAGCGGCCCTTCGGCCGCGGCCTTGAACAGCGCGTTGACTTCTTCGGCGCTGGTCTCACGGGCAACTTCGAACACGCAATCGGTGATCGAGGCATTCAGCAACGGCACCCGCACTGCATGGCCGTTCAGCTTGCCCTTGAGTTCGGGATAGATCAGCGTGATCGCGGTGGCGCTGCCGGTGGTGGTGGGGATCAGCGAATTCAGCGCCGAGCGCGCCCGGCGCAGGTCCTTGGCGGGGCGGTCGACGATGGTCTGGGTATTGGTGACGTCGTGGATCGTGGTGATCGAGCCGTGCTTGATCCCGATCCCCTCGTGCAGGACCTTGACCACCGGCGCCAGGCAATTGGTGGTACAGCTGGCGGCGGTAATGATCCGGTGGCGCGCGGGCTCGTAGATATCGTGGTTCACGCCATAGACGATGTTTGCCGCGTCACCATCCTTGACCGGGGCCGAGACCACAACCTTTTTGACGCCCGCGTCGAAATAGGGGGCCAGTTTCGCCTCGGTCTTGAAGGCGCCGGTACAGTCGATCACCACATCCACCCCATCCAGCGGCAGATCCTCGATCCGGCGGCTGGTGTGGACCGGCATCCGGGTGCCGTCGATGGTGATCGACTGGTCATCCCAGCCGAATTCGGCCTGCCAGCGACCATGTACGGTATCAAATTCCAGCAGATGCGCGAACATTTCGGGGCTGCCCACCGCATCGTTGATCCACGCGATTTGCGCGCCGCGCTCCAGCAGCGGTTTCAGGGCCAGCTTGCCCATGCGGCCAAGTCCATTGAGGGCATAAACAGTCATGAGAATTCCTTTGTGAAAAAAATCGGGTGGGGTCAGGCCTCGCGGCCCAGATCATCGACCGCGCGTTGCAGGGAAATCCGGTCAAGCTGCTCGAAAGGCAGGTTGGCAAAGGCCTGAATGCGGTTCTTCAGCGTGCCATAGACCTGTTGAAAGGCGAGGTTTTTCTGTGCGTCGTTGCCTTCGGCGCGAACAGGGTCCGGCAGGCCCCAATGGGCCGAGATCGGTTGCCCCTGCCAGGCCGGGCATTCCTCGTTTGCGGCGCGGTCGCAGACAGTAAAGACGAAATCGAACTTTGGCGCCTCGGGGGTGGTGAACTCGGCAATGTTCTTGGCGCGCAATCCGGTCACGTCATGACCCTTGGCGCGCAGCACCTCGACCGCGTGCGGGTTCAGCTCGGAATAAGGCTTGGTCCCTGCGGAATAGACGTTGAACCGGTCACCGCCTTCGGTTCGCAACAGGGTCTCGGCAAAGATCGAGCGGGCGGAATTGCCGGTGCAGATGAACAGGACATTGTATTTCGGGTGGGTCATGGTTGAACTCGTCGCAACAGCAGAGAGAGCGTTGGGCAGGCACAATTCAGGGCGACCCCGGCAGCAATCGAGGAACAGCGCATTCATCGTCTCGCGCATGCCGTCCATATCCACCTGGTAAAGCAGCGAGGTGCCCTCGCGGGTCTGGGTCACCAGCCCCACCTGCACCAAAGCAGAAAGATATGACGATAATGTGCTGGGTTTCACATCCAGCGCGGCGCCGATTTCACCGGCGGCGACGCGGCCCGGATAGCGGCGCATCAGCAGCCGGAACACGGCCAGCCGCTGCGGGTGCCCAAGGGTGGACAGGCGGAGGGGAATCGTTATTTCCATATTTCGCGTTTTATCGAAATAAAGAATTCGGTCAAGCCCCTTTGCGCCGTCCCTCCTGTTCCCGTCAGGCTGGAAGTGCTCAGGCCGGATCGTCCGGTGTCAACTGATATTTGCCCGCAAGGGAAGGCAAGTAAGCTTCGATCGCCGCAGTCGCGACAACGTGGCGGGTTCCGGCATCCGGGTCCGCCACATCCAGCCCACCCAGCACAGCGCGCACCGTGGCAACCCCGCGCGGCAGCTCGGCGGCGACGGACTCGCAATCGACCTCGTCGGGCTGCTGTACGCCGATGGTTACCTGCACCCGCATCTGTCCATGATCGATCCGCAGCTTCGAAAACAGCGTGATCGAGGAATGGTGCAGCGCGTCCTGCACCGCCCGCCGCGCCGCCTTGGTATAATCCTGACCATAGAGGTCATTGCCGGTGCCCATCTCAAGGATCATCCGATGATCGCTCATCCTGCCGCCTCCATGTCAAAGGACACGACCACCGCCGCATTGGCGATGACCGTGCGCCCGCCACCCTGCGGCTTGTCGATGTCCAACCCGCCTTGCCGGACCGTGATGTTGGGCTGGCCGTAGGGAAACACCGCCGCCAGAGCCGTCGTATCCACCGCCTCGGGCCGCTGTACGCCTATTTCGGCATCAACGATCATCGCCTCTTTCGGAAAGCCGAACAACTCGGCCATGTTGACCGAGTTGTGCCACAGCGCGTCCTTTAGTGCGCGCAGCGCCGCCTCGGTATAGTCCTCGCGCCTGAGCGACGTGCCCATGCCAAATTCCACCAATACGCGCGTTTTAGCCATTCTGCCGCTCCTGCTATCGCCCGTAATCGGAACGAAAAAGAGGCGCCCGATGCGGGGCGCCTCTTGGTTCATAGCGTGAAACCGGCTTCAGATCGAGCTGTCGATCCAGTTTTGCAGCGCCGCTTTCGGTGCGGCGCCGGCGCGGTTCGACACGACCTGGCCGTCCTTGAAGATGAACAGCGCCGGAATGCCGCGCACGCCCATTGCGGCGGCGGCGTTGGGGTTGCTGTCCACATCGACCTTGGCAATCTTCACCTTGCCGGCATATTCGGTTGCCAGTTCTTCCAGGGCGGGGCCGATCTGTTTGCACGGGCCGCACCATTCGGCCCAGAAATCGACCACTACGGGGATGTCCGAGTTCTTGACTTCGGCGTCGAAGGTTGCGTCGGTGACGGCTACGGTGGACATGGTCTGTCTCCAAAAAGGGATGCGCTTGGGCCGGAAAGGTAGGTTCCCGACGGGGGGAGGTCAAGATATCTGGATGCGACCCAGGGCAGCGGCCACAAGATCGTGAGGCAACCACATGATCTGTGCAGTGCGAGTCCAGAGGATGCCGGTGCGGATGCTGCGCCCGGGATAGACCTGTTCCAGCGCATGTGCATAGGCGCCCATCTGCCGCAACAGCCCCTCGGGGCAGGCTTCGGGCCGGTCTGGCACCACCGCGTTGCTCTTGAAATCGACGACGCCGATCTCGTTCTCACCGATCAGCAACCGGTCGATCACTCCGTGCAAGCGCCTTGCCCCCAGCGGTGCCGAGATCGCCACCTCGGCCAGGGTGCCGGGGGCAAAGATGTCAGCCAGCGCCGTGGAGCTGAGCACGCCGCGTGCCTCGGCCAGCAGTTCGTCACGCAAGGGGGCATCAAGGTCTGGCAACAGGCGCAACGCGTGATCGGTCCAAGCCGCCGGTTCGGTTCCGGGCAGATGCTCCAACAATAGGTGCAGCCAGCTGCCACGCGCTTTGGCGGCTTCTTCGTCCAGACCGGCTTCTCCCGGCAGGGCTTTGGCGCCGCCCAGATCCGAGGGCGCAATGGTTTTGACTGCGGATACGGGATCGGGCGCCGGGAGGGCCGCCCAATCGGGCAGGGCCACTGCACTGTCGGGCTTGGTGCTTTCCTCGACCAGCGGTGGCCCGGTCCAGTCGCCATGTTCCAGCCTCAGGATATCGCCCGCGACTCCGGTTGCCCCGGCCTCGGCCATCGCATCCGCAACCGCCTGATACCAGCTGCTGCCATCGCTGCCGAGATCGCCCGCCGCCGCCACGATCAACCACTTTTCCGCACGCGTCAGCGCCACATACAAGAGCCGTAGCCGTTCGTTCATCTCGCGCGTCTGCGCTGCCTCGCGCGCGGTCGAGAGCAGCGCCGGAGAGCTGTCACGCGGCACCCGCCATAGTGGTGTGCCCTCGGCCAACATGATCTCGGCATCGCGTGGCGCGCGGCGTTGGGCAGTGTCGGGCAGGATCACGATGGGCGCCTCCAACCCCTTGGAGCCATGTACCGTCATCACCCGGATCATGTCGCCCACCCCGGTCATTTGGCGCTTGATCTCCAGATCGTCGGTCTGCATCCAGACAAGGAACCCGGTGAGACTGGGAATGTCCGAGCGTTCATAGGCCAGCGCCTGGCTGAGCAGGGCGTTGATCCCGTCCTCTGCCTCGGCGCCCAGCCGGCCCAACAGCTTGCGCCGCCCGTCATGCCGGGTCAGGATCCGCTCGATCAGGTCATAGGGGCGCAGGAAATCGGTCTGCCCGCGCAGGTCGTCGAGTATCTCGAGCGTCTCGGGAAATTCGGCGCGACGGGCGCGCAGTGCCGCCCACAGGTAGCGGTCGCTCCGGCGATGCGCCAGATCGAAGAGCTGCTGTTCGCTCCACCCGAACAGAGGCGATTTCAGCACCGTGGCCAGCGACAGATCATCCTCGGGCGTGGCCAGAAAGTTGAGCAGGGCGGCAAGATCCTTGACCGCCAGTTCGGCCCCGACCTTGAGCCGGTCGGCCCCCGCAATGGGCAGGCCCGCCGCCTTGCAGGCGCGGATGATCTCGGCAAACAGATCGGATCGGCGCTGAACCAGGATCAGGAAATCGCCGGGCCGCACCCGTCGCCGCGCGAATGTGCCAGGTGTTTCGCCATCAATCGGGATGGTTTCGCCCCGGTCGATCATCTCGCGGATCTGCCCGGCCACCTGCTCGGCCAGGATCACCGTGTGATGGCGCGCGCCGGGCCGGTCCACCGGGTCGGTCCAATCGCCGTCTTCCTCTTCCTCGACCTTGTCGATAAGGGGCCAAAGGTCGACCCGTCCCGGCAGGTCGGATTTGAAGGCCCGGTGCAAGGACTCTTTGTGAAACCCCGCCTGAGACCGGTCCCGGAACACCAGATCGACCAGCCCAAGGATCGCGCTGGACGAGCGGAACGAGAATTCCAGCGTCAGATCTTCCAGGTTAGAGCCTGAATCGCGCAGCTTGCGCCCGAATTCGGCCTGCATCCGGTCAAACGCGTCCGGGTCGGCGCCCTGAAATGAATAGATCGACTGTTTCTTGTCACCGACGACAAAAATGGTGCGCTCGACACCCGAGCGCGCGCCTTCGCCGCTGGTGAATTCCTGCGCAAGCTTCTCGATCACGTCCCATTGTTCGGGGCTGGTGTCCTGTGCTTCGTCCACCAGAATATGATCGATGCCACCGTCGAGCCGGTAAAGCACCCAGGCCGCGACGCCCGGATCGGTCAGCAATTGCCGCGCCTTCAGGATCAGGTCGTCAAAGTCGAGCCAGCCGCGCAACTGTTTGCGCCGGGAATATTCCGGCAGAAACGCGGCCGCGAACCGGTGCAGCGCCAGAGATTTCTCAGCGGCAGCCAGCGCAAGGCGCTGGTCGCGCGCAGCCTCGACCCGCAGCATCAGCGCTTCGAGCTGGGGCATCTGTCCAGCCAGCACGCCTTGGCGCAGACCCTTGGTGGGAAAGCCGTCGATCTTGGCCGAGAACGGCGATTTCGCGCTGGCACCGGTCAGCAGCACCTGTTCCAGCACGATCAGCCCGTCGAGCGTCGGCCGGGTAAAGGCGGCAAGCCGGGCGGCGGCTTTCTGGTCATTGGCACCGCTGCCCATCAGCGCAGGCAGGAGGGAGCGGATCAGCGCGACCTCGCCACCCAGAAAGACCGAGGTCAGCAATCTCTGGGTATCGAACTCCTCGGGCAGGTCGAACAGGGCCAGCAGCCCGGCCCAGTCCAGCGGTTGCGCAAAGGCCGCGCGCCTTTGGCAGATGGCGGCGGTCAGGCTGGCGAAATCGGTATCGGTGATATGGCGGGCCAAATTCGAGATCAGCGCAGCCTGCGGGCCAGCGGCCATGTCTTCGACGATCTCTTCGCGCAGCAGGGCGGCGGCGCGGTCCTCCATTTCCGAGAATTGCGGGCTGACCCCCGCTTCCAGCGGGAACCGGCGCAAGAGCGTGGCACAGAACGAGTGGATGGTCTGGATCTTGAGCCCGCCGGGTGTTTCGATGGCGCGGGCGAACAGGGTGCGGGCATGGGCCAGCCGCGCATTGTTGATCGCCCCTGGCACCCCAAGATCCGACAATTGCGCCCTGAGCGGCGCATCCGCCAGCATCGCCCATTCGCCCAACCGCTTGAACAGGCGGTTCTGCATCTCGCTGGCTGCCGCCTTGGTATAGGTCAGGCACAGGATGTGCTGAGGCTGCACATCGCTGAGCAACAGCCGCGCCACCCGGTCGGTCAGCACCTTGGTCTTGCCCGACCCGGCATTTGCCGCCAGCCAGGTCGAGGCGTCGGGCCGCGCGGCCTGTACCTGACGTTCGGTCGCTGCGTTGCGGGCGCTCATGTCAGATCCTCGGGTTCGGGCGTGGCGCTGCGATCCCATTCTCCGAACCGCGCCAGATGATCGTAATCGCCTGCATCGCTGTCCTTGTGCAGCATCCGGCGCGAGGTAAAACCTTGATCTGGCTCGAAATAGGCGCCGATCAGCTGGTGCAGCTCGGCCCAGACTTTGACCGGGGGCTCGGCGTCGAGCGGGGCTGGCACCTCTTTGTAGCTGCCACCCATGCCGATAAAGACCGCGCGCGCCACCGGGGCCGGGTCGATCCCCTCGAACCCGCCCTCTTCGGCCAGCGCAGCCTCGATCAACAGTTGCCGGTCGAATTTCGCCTGCTGCTTTTCGCTGGGCGGTGCCCCAGTCTTGTAGTCGTAAAGACAGAGCGAGCCGCGTTCGGAGCGGTCGATCCGGTCGGCCCGCCCGGTCAGGGTGAAATCCAGCCCGTCGAGCTGTTTGTGCATTTGCGCCTCGAAGGCGATCGGGCCTGCATCGGCGCGCCGGGCCTCTTCGGACAGCAAAAAGGCATCGGCCACCCGGTCGAGCCGCGCCAGCCACAGCGCCCGCGCCGTGGGCCAGGCAACCAGCTCCTCCAGCATCGTGGCCGCACGTTTCAGGAAGGTGTCGCGGTTGAGCAGGGCCATGTCCAGCACGCTGTCGCGGACGAAACTCTCCAGGACTTCGTGGATCACGATCCCCCTCAGCAGCGCGTCGGGTGCCTGCACCAGCGGGTCCAGCGGTTTGAGCCGCAGCACATGCCGGGCGTAGATCGCGTAAGGATCGCGGATCAGCTTCTTGATCTCGGTCACCGACAATTGCCGGGGCCGCGCGGCCAGCGGCGGCCGGGGCGAGGGGCGCGGGGCCGGGGCACTGCGCGGCGCCTCCTCCAGCGCCTCGGCCATGGACAGCCAGCGGCGGCCGCGCGCCCGCATTTCGGACAGCGCCACTGCACCGCCCTGATCGGGCAGGCCCTGCAACAGGTTGGTCAGCCGGTTCAGCCAGCGCGAGGGCACGGTTTCGGCATCGTCCGAGCGTTTGGCGCGGGTCAGCCAGACCTCGGGCGCGCCGATGGCCTGCTGGAAATCATGCGCCGACAGGCCGATGCGGCGTTCCGGCAGCAACAGGCCCGCATCATGGCGCATGCGCCGGTTCAGCCAGGGGTCGGGGGCAGGGGATTCGGGCCAGCTGCCCTCGTTCAGCCCGCCCAGGATCAGCAGGTCAGCCCCCATCACCCGCGCCTCGAGCGTGCCCCAGATCATGATGCCGGGATAGGGCGCGTCGCGGTCGCGCACCTCGCCCGTGGACAACAGCCCGCCCAGCAGGTCGGCGAAATCGCGGGCGTCCATCTCGCCGCCATGCGGGGCCTCGTCGGCCAGAGCGGTGACAACAGCCAACGCCTCTTGCCCGGCCTTCTGTTCCCAAAGGTTGCCGCTGCCGCCCTCGGCGCCTGCCGACAGCGCCTCGGCCAGCTGGCGCAGGCGGTCGACCCAATCGGACAGCGGCAGGGCGCCGGTGACATGCTGGTCGCAGAAACAGCGGGCGACCCAGTTGGTCCAGCCGTCGGACACCTCGCGGCGGGTGGCGAAACCCGTCAGGTCTTCGGCACCGGGAAAGGGCGGGCCGTTGCGGCGCAGATCCAGTTCCAGATCGCGGGTGTGGAGCAGGTGTTCGTTGCGGCCCTTTCCGGTGTGACACAACGGGTGTTTCAGCAGCGTCAGCAGCGCCTCGCCATCCAGCCGGGACGAGAACAGCCCCGCGACATGGCGCAGGAACCGGCCCGGTGGTGACAAGTGCAGTGGCAGGCCGGCGCTGTCATCGGGCAGGATGTTCCAGCGATCAAGCGCGGCGCTGACCTGCCGTGTCAGCATCCGGTCGGGGGTGATCAGCGCCGCGCTTTGCCCATCCTCTGCCGCTTGACGCAGGCGCAGGGCGATGGCCAGCGCCTCGTCCCGCGGACTGGCCGCCTCGATCAGGGTGATGTCGCGGGTGGCGGTATCGATACCTTTCAGCTGCGGCCCCTCGCTCATCCAGGCGTCGGTCACCGGTGCGGGGCGAAGTGCCAGCGACACCAGCCGGTTGCGGCTGGGGCAGGGGGCCACGTCATCCGACCAGGGTGCGATCTGATCCGGCGTCAGGCCCAGCCGCGCCATCAGCCGGGCAAAGCGGAACTGGGGATGATCTTCGGCGGTCAGCGCGTCCTCGAGCCCGTCCCAGACCCGCCCCGGCTGGTCGAAGTCAAAGCCGGGCAGTACCACCGCGCCCTGCGGCAGGCGGGCAACCGCCTCCATCAAGAGCATTGTGGTCCCGCGCGACCCGGTGGAACCGGCCAGGATCACCGGATGTTCAGGAGGGTGCTGCGCCCATTCCGCGATCAGCGCCTCGACCACCCGGCGTTGCCGGGCCTGCACGTCCAGTTCGTCGTCACCGCTGCGCAAATAGCGCTCGGCTATCGCGATGAATTGCTGCGCACGCGCCCAGTGCCCCGACTGGTCGCTGACATCCAGCGCCCGAATGGCAGCGGGTGTGACCCCTTCGCCCTGCATCTCGTCGATCAGAGCAGCCAGGCTATCGGAAAGGTCGAAAATCGATGCCCGCGCTGCCAGATCGGGCTGCTGATCCAAAAGGCGCGTGATCAGCTGCACCAGTTCCAGCCGCCGCCGCAATGGTGGAACGGCGGGTGGAAGATGGGTGACCGCGCCCAGCGCCGTCAGGTCGGTGACCAGCGACACCCGCGGCAACAGTGCCGCCGGCCCGGCATCGAACAACGCGCGGATGCGCCGCTCCATCCGGTGGGTGTTGACCACCAGCTGCACCCCCGCCAGCACATGCGGCGGCTGCCCGGCAACACGTTGGTGCAGCCCCTGCACCAGCGCGCGCGGGAAATCGACGCCGGGCGGCAGGGCAAAGACACGGGGGTGCGTGCAGGGGTCAAACATCGCGCAGCATCTCCTCGGCCAGGGCGATCCCGCCGGGATGGCCGACATCGCACCAGCGCCCCGGATATTCCAGCGCAAAGAGCCGCCCGGCCGCCCCGATCCTGTTCCAGAGAAGGTTCAGCGAAAAAGCAGGCACGTCAAAACCATGCAACCCGCCCGTCTTGACGATCTGCACCCCGCCATAGACCAGCCCCGGTCCGCGTTCGATCCGCCCCTGCGCATCAAGGCTGAAATCGCCAGTCCCTGCATGTCCGATGGCCTGTTCCAACGGCACGCACATCAAAAGCGCATCCATATGTACCGGATCCCAAGCCTCGGCCAACAGGGCAAAGGGATTCGGCCCCGACCAGATCGCATCGGTATTGCTTGTAAACACCGTTTCGGCTCCAAGCATCGGCAAGGCTTGCCGCAACCCACCGCCGGTATCGAGGATATCGGGCTGCTCCTCGGACAAGAGCACCCCCCGTGGCGCCAGATGCGCCGCCAGCATCGGGGCAAGGTAATGCAGGTTCGCTACGATCCGAGGCGGGGAAACTGCGCGAGCCAGATCCAGCGTGTGATCGACCAGAGGGCGGCCCGCCACCTCGATCAGGGGTTTCGGGCGGGTGCGGGTCAGGTCGCCCATGCGGGTGCCGAACCCGGCGGCGAACAGCATTACGGGCAGGTCGGTCTGTGTCATCTCGGGTGCAGTCGGGCCAGGTTTTCGGGTGAGGGAGGCGGCAGCGTTTCGCGCAGCAAGTCTGCGATACCCGCCATGGCCGGATGCTCCAGATCGCGCATCACATGGCGCCAGACCGCGGCCATCAGCGCCAGATACCGGGTCTTGCCCATCTCGCGCGACAGCCGGGCAAAGACGCCCAGAATGCGCAGATTCCGCTGTACGCCCAGCACGGCATAGGCGGTGCGGAATTCGTGGTCGTCCGCACCGGTCTCGGCTATGAACCGGTCGATCATGCGCATTTCGATCCGGGCCGGCACATCTCGGCGGATGTCCTGCAACAGGCTGACCAGATCATAGGCAGGGTGGCCCACGACCGCGTCCTGGAAATCGAGCAGCCCGACCCGGGCCATCCCGGCGCGATCCGGCAGCCAGAGCAGATTCTCGGCGTGATAGTCCCGCAGGATCATTACTTTGGGTCCCTGGATCGTCCGGTGCAGGACGCCTCCGAACCGGTCTATGAACCGATCCCGCATCTCGGTGGTGTCAGCGCCTGTGATCCCGCTCACATAGTGATCAAAGGCGATATCGGTCTTTTCGGCCAGCGGCGCCGGGCCATAGCTGTCGAGACCGGCCATCAGCGGCATGTCGCGCAGCGCCACCAATAGATCGGTCGCAGCCTCGTAAAGCGGCACTTCTTGTGACAGGTCGCGGGCGATGACGCGGGTAAAGAGGTCGTCGCCCAGGTCTTCGATCAGTAAAAAGCCCTGCGCTGGATCCTCGGCCAGGATCTCGGGCGCGCTCAGGCCCTGGGCGCGCAGATGCCGCGCCATTTCGACAAAGCGGTGTACCGTTTCGCCCTGCGCGGGCGGAGCGTCCATCAGCACGGCGGTCTGGCCGGTTTCCGGGTTGCTCAACCGCTCATAGCGGCGAGCCGAGGCATCGCCTGCCAGCGGCGTTCGCGAGGCGCCGGCCCAGTCGGTTTCGGCCAGGAAAGCGGTGGCAAGCGCGCTTCGGTCACTCATTTCAACGCCTCGATGCGCGTGGTCCATTTTGGATCGGTCCAAGACAGGGTCAGGCGGCGTTTCAACTCGTCCTGAGGGTCGGTTTCGAAATGCAGATGCAGGGCATGGTCCGGTGTCAGAGGGCCCAGCCGGTCTGGCCATTCAACCAGCGTGATCGCGTCCGAGAAGGCTTCGGACAGGCCCAGTTCCTCGATCTCGTCCAGTCCGGTCAGGCGGTAGAGATCGCTGTGCCAGATCTCGCCCCGGGTGCTGTTATAGACCTGTACCAACGTGAAGGTGGGCGAGGGGATATCCTCGGCGACGGGTAGCAGGGACTGGATCAGGTGACGGGCGAAATGGGTCTTGCCGCTGCCGATCTCGCCCGACAGCAACAGGCAATCCCCCGCTGTCAAAGCGGCACCGAGAACCACCGCCAAACGGGCGGTTTCATCGGGGCTGTCAGGGTGCAGGATCAGGGGCGAAGCGGTCATGGCGCCACAATGACCGCGGTGCATTCCGGCTGCAAGGCGGTATCACCCCCCGGCGTGGGCGGGGCCGCGCGCGGCTGTCTCTACGGGTGCAGAAAAGGATACCAGGGTAGAGCCGTTCTGGATCGGGCTGACAGTGCAGATCAGATGCGCGCCGCTGCGCAATTGCACGCGCCCCCCCCATTCGGCCCGGTTTTCGCGGCTTTCGACAAAGTCTCGGATCTCGCCCCAGAGCGGCGTCGCGGCGCAAAGGTCCTGCCAGGTTCGGGTCGCATCCACGATCGTCACCTGTGCAAAGCTGAGATCGGGATCGGATTTCCACAGCCGGTGATAGGCGGCGTTGGAAAAAGCCAGCGACCCGTCGGCGGCGAACACCGCTATCGCCTCATCCAGATGGTCCAGCACTGCCTGCCCCAGTTCCAGTTCCGAGCGGAACCGGCGGGTCAGGGTGATCTCGGCGGTGATGTCCTCGAACAGGAAGGCCACCGCGCCATCAGGATGGGGCCGCCCGCTGACCGAATAGACCGAGCCCGAGGGCAGCGACCAGGTTTCCTGATAATTGCCGCTCGATGCCGCTTGCAGCAGGTCGTTCATCTGCTGGCGCCAGCCACCGTAATTCTTTGGCTCCGGCATCATGTTGAGATTGCGCAGCCTGTCAAAGAAGCTCGACACCTCGGGTCGGCTGCTGAGGAAATCGGCGGGCAAACAGGTCAGGTCGATCAAGGCGGGATTGAACAGGGCAAGTTGCCGGTTGCGGTCAAATATCGCCAGCCCGATGGACAGTTGGGCAAAGGTCTTGGCAAGGGTCTGCACGAAATTGCGCTGGGCGACTTCGGCATCGACGACCGCGTTGATGTCCATCGCGTAGCAGAGACAGCCTTCGTCCTGCGGGACGATAACAACGTCGAACCATAGTTTGGTGCCGGTATCGCCGGTCGCGATGGAAATCCGGGTTTTCTTGCCCGGCGCGCCTATGTCCGAGACGTCGGGAAACAGCGGGTCGAACAGTTCCGGCGAGCGACCTCGAACCTTTCGGGCGAGAACCACATAGGCGGCGTTACACCATCGGATGCCGCCATCTCCGCCCAGATACCAGACCGGATAGGGAGCCTGATCCATTGCAAGCCGCAGCGGGTCGGTATCGGGGTTCTGCCGTTTACCGTCTTGTGTCTGGCAATGCCTGCGCAGTTCGACCCGAACGATGCCGTCGATCCATTCGCAAAAGACATCGCGGTCAGCCCGTCCATCGATCGCGGTCACGACCAATTCTCCTTGCTGTTCCACGTGTTCGGGATCCGATGGGAATCCAGGGAATTCGTCAGCAAGCCTGTCGCGCAGGCCGTGCCAGTCATGAATACCTCTGTCGGTGCCCGGATGCGAGGCACCGATCAGGTCGGTGCCGTCAAATAGAAACACATGCCCTTGCCCGCCGCCCGGTTCGAATACCCGTCCTACTGGTTTGCCCGCGCGCATCGAGACGATCAGGAACCGTCCTGTCAGGCCCGCTGACAACAGGGCAATTGCCGCCAGAGCCAGCCAATCCGCCATATTCGCAACCCGCCTTGTCCCGTCCGAATGGATCGATCCTGAGGGTCAGAGGTTAACACAAGTTTAACTAAACTTGAAACTGCTCATTCAACCCTAGCGGGACAGGATTCTCGCCGGTCTGAGCGTCGATCTGCGACCGGGGCCACACGACCAGAACGATTGCACCACGGCGTTCGGACTGATCGGTAAGCGTCTGGTAGGGATCCGAACCGTTGGCAAAGCTCAATTCGGCTCCGCTGCGTTCCAGCAGGGTCTTGGCAATGAAAAGGCCCAGGCCCATGCCTTCGTATTCCGGCCGGGTGCGGCGGTCGATCTCGGCACGGCGACGGCGCACGAAAGGATCGCCGATCCGGCCGATCATGTGGCCGGGATAGCCGCGACCGTCGTCCATGATTGAGACCGTGATCGTCTCGGCTGTCCATTCCGCCTCGACCCAGACATTGGCACGGGCAAAGTCGACCGCGTTCTGGATCAGGTTGCGCAGCCCGTGGATGACCTCGGGCTTGCGCAGGATCGAGGGCTGTTGCAGATCGCCACCCGCTCCGGGACCTTCGTCGAAATGCACGGTTTTGCCGCGGTGCACATGCGGTTCGGCCGCCTCGTGGATAACAGTCGACAGTGGCGCCTGGCGCAGATGCAGATCGTCCTTTCCCGCCCGTCCCATGTCACGCAGGATATCGCGGCAACGATCCGCCTGCTCGCGGATGAGTGCCGCATCCTCGCGCAGGTCGGGGCGGTCATCCAGCTCTTCGACCAGCTCGGAACTGGCCAGTTTGATCGTGGCCAGCGGTGTTCCCAGCTCGTGCGCGGCGGCGGCCACCACCCCGCCCAGATCGGTCAGCTTCTGTTCGCGCGACAGCGCCATTTGCGTCGCGGCCAGCGCCTCGGACATCGACTGCACCTCGGAGCTGATGCGATAGGAATAGGCGCCCAGAAAGATGATCGCGATGATGATCGCCGTCCAATGGCCAAAGACGAACACATCCGGGATGCGCAGGATAAAGCCCATCTCGGTTCTCAACGGAACGTGATAGAGCCCCAGCAGCGTGACCAGAACGATGGCGGTGGTACCTATGAACAGGGTCGAGCGCAGGCCCATCACATTGGCCGAGATGATCACCGGCCCGACCAGAAGCAGCGCGAACGGGTTGTGCAACCCGCCGGTCAGATACAGCAAGAACCCGAGCTGCAACAGGTCGAACAGCACCATCAGAAAGTTCTCGAACTCTCCCAAGCGCTTGTTTTCAGGGAAAAGAAAGATCGCCAGCAGGTTGCCGACGGCCGAGATGCCGATGGCCAGATAGCACAGGCCCAGGTTCAGTTGCAGGTGATAGCTGTGCTGCGCCACCAGAATAGCGGCGACCTGCCCGGCAATGGCCACCCATCTGAGCAGGATCATCGTGCGCAGACGGATCCAGCTGCTGCGCTCTTGTCCGAGCACGAGGTTCATGTTGGAGTCCGGCATCGCGCGCCTATGTCCAGTTGCAACGGCTGGCTATCTTGATAGGTGTCCGGGCCGAGACGATCAACATCTCTGACCTTGAGGCCGAAAATGACCCGACTCTATGCCTTTCTCGCCGCGGTGGTCGCTGCCACCGCACTGGGTGCCACCTGGATCGCTACCCGAGGCGGTGATGGAGATGACCGGTTCGCCCAGTGCCGCGCCGGGCAGATTGCCGGCGGGGCCGAGACCATCGGCGGCCCGTTCGAACTGGTCAATGCCAAGGGCGAGACCGTGACCGACAAGGATGTGATCACAGAGCCTTCGTTGCTCTATTTCGGCTATACGTTCTGTCCTGATGTCTGCCCGCTGGATACCTCGCGCAATGCCGAGGCCGTGGACCTTCTGGAAGACCGGGGCCAGAGGGTGACCCCGATCTTTATCTCGATCGACCCCGACCGGGACACCCCCGAGGTGGTTGGCGATTTCGCCGCCAACCTGCACGAGCGCATGATCGGCCTGACCGGTTCGCCCGAGCAGGTCAAGGCCGCAAGTCAGGCGTACAAGACTTATTACCGGGCACAGGACAAGAGCGACGAGTACTACCTGGTCGACCATTCGACCTTCTCTTACCTGGTGCTGCCCGAGCACGGCTTTGTCGAGTTTTTCCGCCGCGACGAGACGGCAGAGCAGATGGCCGACCGGATCGGATGTTTTCTGGACGCCATGTGATCACGACAGAGGCGTTTGACCTTGCCGCAGTCGCTGTTAATACTCGCCCTTAGGCAAAAACACGAAAAACAGCGGAAAGAATGAGCATGGTCGACGCCCCCCAGCCCGATATCGGACCCGACAAGTCGCTGTTGCTGGTCGATGACGACGAGCCGTTTCTGCGCCGGTTGGCCAAGGCGATGGAAAAACGCGGCTTCGAGATCGAGACCGCCGGTTCGGTTGCCGCCGGTCGTGCCATCGCCACCGCCCGGCCACCGGCCTATGCGGTGGTCGATCTGCGGCTCGAGGATGGTAACGGGCTGGATGTGGTCGAAGTGCTGCGCGAGAAGCGGCCCGATTGCCGGGTCGTGGTCCTGACCGGTTACGGTGCCATCGCCACCGCGGTCGCAGCGGTCAAGATCGGGGCCACCGACTATCTATCGAAACCTGCCGACGCCACCGACATCACCAACGCTTTGCTGGCCACCGGCGACGAATTGCCACCGCCGCCCGAAAACCCGATGAGCGCGGACCGGGTGAGGTGGGAGCACATTCAGCGTGTCTATGAACTCTGTGATCGTAACGTTAGCGAAACCGCGCGCCGGCTAAACATGCACCGCCGGACCCTGCAAAGGATTCTGGCCAAGAGAAGCCCGCGCTGAGAGGTTCGTTATGGCGCAAGCGCCTGAACTTGACCCCAATGACCCTACCACCCAACCACAGCCCGATGGTGGCTGGTCCGAGGGACTGGACACGCTGAGCGGCGCCATCGTCGTGCCGCCCGAGGTCAGTGGATTCACCCAAGAGGCGGGCGTGCTGCACAGCGATGGCCGCTATTGTCCGCAAGGCGCGCTCTGGCGTCGGTATCGCCCGCTGACGACCGAGCCCCCGATGCCCGAGAATGTGTCCGAGGTTCTATCGGGCCGCTGGCTGTGGGGTGGGGTGCTGTGGGCTCATTTCGGTCATTTCCTCGTGGAAAGCACTGCGCGGCTCTGGGCGCTGAACCATATCGACGGGCCCATCGACGGCGTGTTGTTCATCCCCAAACGGCCGCGTGTCGGCGATCAGATTCGCGGGTTTCAGCGCGATTTCATCGACCTGATGCACCCGGGTCTGCCGATCCATGTGGCCACGGACCCAATCCGTGTCGAGGAATTGATCGTTCCCGGACAAGGCTTTGGCCTGGGGCCGATCACGCAAGGTACTCAGAAGTTCCGCGATGCGATCCATGCCGGGTTCGGCAAGGCGGTCGAACCTGATGGGCCCAGCAAGATCTATATCTCGCGCTCGGCGCTGGGCCTGGGCAAGGGCGGCATGCTGGGAGAGGAGCGGCTGGAGGATCTGCTGCGGGCCGAGGGCTATGACATCTTTCACCCCGAGAAATACAATCTCGAAACCCAGCTGGCCCGCTACAAGGCCGCGACCCATGTGATTGCCGCCGACGGCTCGGCGCTGCACCTTTACGCCATGGTCGGACGGCCCGATCAGAAAGTGGCGATGATCCTGCGCCGCAAGGCCGGGGCCACCAACCTTCTGGCCAAGAATGTCGCCCATTTCTGTCGCTGCAGCCCGATGGTGATCGACGCGCTTTATACCGAATGGGTGCGGGGCGAGGGCGGCAAATCGAACCGGCTCTCCTTTGGCGAGCTCGATCATGCCGTGATCGGGCGCGGCCTGGCGATGGGCGGTTTCGTGCGCCCGGACGTGGACTGGCTGCGCGCAACCGACGAGGAGCGCGCCCAGATGTTCCGCGACAAGGGGCTGGATCAGGCCGGCGATTTTGTCGAGAGCGAGGAATATCAAAAGCGCCGGCGCCGGATCATGCGGCAGGAGCGGCGCGCACGCCGTGCCGCGCGCGATGACGCCGCAGCGGATCAGACTTCGGAAATCAAGGCCTCATAGCGGGCGGTAAAGGCGGCGCGCGTTTCCAGCGGCGGTCGCAGGCAAATGTCCAGACCCTGCATCAGCTCGGGTTTCTGCCTGCCAAAGAACTTGTTCGCCTCGGCCTCGGTAAACCCGGCGATCCGTGTGGCCTCCATCCATGCACTCACCCGGTCGGCGCGCTTGATCTGTTTCTTGATCTGCACCGGCAGCACGGCGGGCAGGCCGAACCGTATGTGGATTGCCGCTGTCAGCCGTGCGTCGAGCAGCCCGTAATCGGCCCCGACCGCCGCCTTGACCGGAGAGATCATGTCGCCGATCACATATTCGGGCGCATCGTGCAGCAGCGCCGCCAGCCGCCATTTCGCCCCGGCGCCGGGCACGATGCGGGCAAAGATATCCTCGACCAGCAGCGAGTGTTCAGCCACCGAATAGGCGAATTCCCCTCGTGTCTGCCCGTTCCAGCGCGCGACAAAGGCCAGCCCATGGGCGATATCTTCGATCTCGATGTCGACCGGCGTCGGGTCCAGCAGATCCAGCCGTCGCCCCGACAGCATCCTTTGCCAGGCTCTGGGTTGTGTTGCCATTGTGCCACGTCCCCTTTGCGTGCCATGTTTTTGCCACATTCCGGGCGCAGCCTGATCCCTGTTCCGATCACATGCTGCCAGCCCAACGATCAGGTGTCGCGTTCGCGGCCCGGTGGCTTGATCGGTCTATCGAAGAGCGGGGGGCGTGTTATCTCCTCCCGGCACGTCCCCCAACAGATCCGTTCCTCTATGCGAAAGGAGCTTGCGATGATCAAGCCTCTGTTGGGAGCATTGGCCGGCTTTGGCCTGATCCTGTCCGCCGGGACGGCCACCGCGCAATCCTGTGCCGCGCGCGCGGCGATCGTCGACCGGTTGCAGCAAAAATACTCTGAACGCCTCGCCGCCGGTGGTTTGCAGCCCTTGTCTGATGGCGCCTCGGTGATCGAGCTTTGGGCCTCGTCCGAAACCGGCACCTTTACCGTGCTGCTGACCCGGGCCACTGGCATCAGCTGTATCGTCGCTGCGGGCACCGACTATTTCCAGACCTCGGACACCCAGACGGTGCCCGATATCCCCAGCTGAGCCACAGCCGCGATCATTCCCCCTGATCCTCGTTGCCAGTCGAAGGCAGGGGTGATAGGGCCTCTGGCGACCGAATTTGCCGGAATGGAGTGACAGATGGCCGGGGATTATATCGTCAAGGACATTTCGCTGGCCGGGTTTGGCCGCAAGGAACTGGATATTGCCGAAACCGAGATGCCGGGCCTGATGGCGCTGCGCGAGGAATATGGCGAGGCGCAGCCACTCAAAGGCGCGCGGATTGTCGGTTCGCTGCATATGACCATCCAGACCGCCGTGCTGATCGAGACGCTGGTGGCGCTGGGCGCCGATGTGCGCTGGGCTTCGTGCAATATCTTCTCGACCCAGGACCACGCGGCGGCAGCGATTGCGGCGGCAGGTATCCCCGTCTTTGCGATCAAGGGCCAGACGCTGGAAGAGCATTGGGACTACCTCGACAAATCCTTCCTGTTCGAGGACGGCCCCAACATGATCCTGGATGATGGCGGCGACGCGACGCTTTACATCCTGCTCGGCGCCCGCGCCGAGGCGGGTGAGGACATCATCCCGGTTCCGTCCTCGGAAGAGGAAACCGTGATCAAGGCCCAGATCAAGAAGCGCATGGCTGCCTCGCCGGGCTGGTTCACTAAGATGCGCGACCAGATCCAGGGTGTGTCCGAGGAAACGACGACCGGCGTCAACCGCCTGTATCAGCTGGTCAAGGACGGCCATCTGCCGTTCCCGGCGATCAACGTGAATGACAGCGTGACCAAGTCGAAATTCGACAACAAGTACGGCTGCAAGGAATCGCTGGTCGACGGCATCCGCCGCGCCACCGACACCATGATGGCCGGCAAGGTCGCCGTGGTTTGCGGGTATGGCGATGTGGGCAAGGGCTCTGCCGCCAGCCTCCGCGGTGCCGGTGCGCGCGTGAAGGTGACCGAGGTCGACCCGATCTGTGCCCTTCAGGCCGCCATGGACGGATTCGAGGTGACCACGCTGGAAGACGAGGTCGCCAGCGCCGATATCTTCATCACCACCACCGGCAACAAGGACGTGATCCGCATCGAGCACATGCGCGAGATGAAGAACATGGCCATCGTCGGCAATATCGGCCATTTCGACAACGAGATTCAGGTGGCCGCGCTCAAGAACCACAAATGGACCAACATCAAGGAACAGGTTGACATGATCGAAATGCCCTCGGGCAACAAGATCATCCTGCTCTCCGAGGGTCGTCTGCTGAACCTGGGCAACGCCACCGGCCACCCCTCGTTCGTGATGTCGGCCTCGTTCACCAACCAGGTTCTGGCGCAGATCGAACTGTTCACCAAGGGCGACCAGTACGAGAACAAGGTCTATATCCTGCCCAAGCACCTGGACGAGAAAGTGGCCCGCCTGCACCTGGCCCGGATCGGTGTCAAGCTGACCCAGCTGAGCCCCGATCAGGCCAGCTATATCGGGGTCAAGCCCGAAGGCCCGTTCAAGCCGGAACACTACCGCTATTGAGTGTCGGCGTCAGCCGATGCGCAACCGTTCTGACTGGCCGCCCCGATACGATCGGGGCGGCCTTTTCATACCGATCGCAGTGATCCGATAAAGCTTGACGCGTTAATCCCCAGTCCGCTTATCTCATGCAACTGAGCCGAGCCGTCAGGCGGCATGCACCTCGAGGAATGTGATATGCGTATGAAGTTTCTTTCGATTCGCCTCTTGGTCAAATCGCTGTGTGTGGCGGTGTTGGGGCTCTCATTCGGTGCGGTGATGGCCGAGGCGAAACCCAAGGTTACCGTTGTGAACAAGACCTATGTGGTGAATGCCGCCACAGCGCAGGACCTGATCCGGGAGATGGATGCGCGGGGACCCAACGGGTTCTGGGCCTATACGGACTGGTATGTGAAATGGTCCGGCAGTTGCGACCTGTCAGTCAGTATCACCTATACGATGCCCAAGCATAAGAACGAGGCCAAGCTGGATCCGGAGCTGCGCAAAAGCTGGAAATCCTTTGTCACGGCTCTGAAGAAACACGAGGAGTTGCACGGCGCGCATGGTGTTCAGGCAGCGCAGGAAATTGAACAGACCAAATGCGCTGACGGCGACGCCGTCATCAGAAAATGGTCCAATCAGGACAAGGTCCTCGACAAGCGGACCGACCACGGCAAGAAGGATGGCGTGGTCTTGAAGTGAGGCGGCCTTTCGCGTTGTCTCTCGCCTCGGGGCTGACTTGACGCGATGACAAGGCCGATCACGGCGACTTACAGGGAAAACGGGCCAAGTTTTCCCTTTGTGCGCGACCCGGCTGCCGCTACGCTCTTGCCAGTGCCGGATAGACTGGCCGAAAACAGAAAAACTCGGGAGAGTGAAGAGATGGGAAAACGCGACGACCTGATCGCCCAATATGCTGACGATCTGAAGAACAAGTGCGGGATGACACCCGACATGGACCTGCTAACCAAGGTGACCATTGGTTGCGGTCCGGCAATCTATGATGCCGATGCCTCGACCGTCGCGTCGAGTCAGCCGGGTGAGCTGGAAACCGTCAAGAACAATTTCCTGATCAAGAAGCTGGGCTTGGCCGACGGGCCCGAGCTGGATGCCGCCATTGCCAAGGTTGTGGACACCTATGGCAAGTCTGAGCGCAACAAGTATCGCGCCGTCGTCTATTACATGCTGACCAAGCATTTCGGCAAGGAATCCGTCTACGGCTGAGCCAACGGCATGCTGTACACGCAAGCGCCCGCATTCGCGGGCGTTTCGCATTTTATGAATATTGTCAAAGCTTTGCCTTTGCGCCGGAAGGGGTATCGGGCGTATAACTATTGTATGACCAGGACGGTCAGAACCTCGGTACAGAATTCGCGTGTGGTGTGTTGGGAGCACGCGGGGGTAGGGGAGGGTTCTGAACCGTCGGAACCTTCCCCTTTTTTCATTGAGCTACCACCGGGACCGCGATCCTAGAATAGCGTCAGGATCAAGCCCATCACCGCACAGGCCAGTGTTGCATAGCCGCCGTCGATCAGGCTGAGCCGCAGCGGGCGCATACCATAGAGATTGTTGAGCGTGATCCAGGGTGTGATGAAGAACAGCCCGATGCCGATCCCCGCCACGATCCCCGCCCCCGCACTGTCGATCCCCGAGAGAGCAAAGACATGCCGCATCATCCCCGCCACGACCAGTTGCAGCAGAAAGCTGGCCGCAAAAATGCCGGGGGTCATGCCGCCCTGGGGTTTGCCGTCGGGGCCGCGCGGCACCTTGGCATCCTGCATCCAGGGTTCTGCCAGAACCATGTACCAAACCGATCCCAGCGCAAATGCGCCAAACGCGGCCGCCAGAACATTCAACAGTTCCATCCTTGCCTCATCGAGTATCCGCGATGCGGCCAGAATGCACGATCAGTCGGGATCTGTCTGCCCCATTGCGCAGATCATACGCCATTCCGTCTCGGTCACCGGCTGCACCGACAGGCGCGAGTTGCGCACCAGAACCATCTCGGACAGGCGCGTGTCGGCCTTGATCTGGTCCAGCGTCACCGGCTGCTGAAAGGGGCGCACCGCCTTGATATCCACGCATTCCCAGCGCGGGTCGTCTGCCTTGCTGTCGGGGTGCGCCTCGGCGCAGACCTCGACGATGCCCACCACCGCCTTGTCGCTTTGCGAGTGGTAGAAAAAGCCTCGGTCACCCAGCGCCATTTCCCGCATGAAATTGCGCGCCTGATAGTTGCGCACGCCATCCCATTCTTCACCCGCGTCGCCCTTGGCGACCTGATCGTCCCAACCCCAGGTCTCGGGTTCCGATTTGAACAGCCAATAGGCCATCAGCCGATTACCTTTTTCCACGGGATCAGTTGCACCGACTGGAACAGCCCGGCCTTGGCATAGGGGTCATTGGCGGCCCAGTTCTCGGCCGCGGCCAGATCGGCCACATCAAGAATGACCAGCGAGCCGATCATCGCGTCACCGTCCAGCAAGGGGCCCGCCTGCGCGACAACGCCGGTTTCCTCGATATAGGCAAGATGGGCTGCGCGATTGTCGAGCCGGGTTTGCAGGGCGCCGTCCTTGTCCCGTGCGATCAGGGCAACCAGCATGTCATTCCTCCTTGAGCGGTCGGTTGAGCAGCGAACGCATCGCTTCGGCGACACTGTAATCACCGTTTGACAGCTGCGCCACCGTTGTGCTGATCGGCATCTCGATCCTGTTATCGCGGGCCAGTTGTGCCACCGCATGGGCGGTGGCGACACCTTCGACCGTGGTGGAGCGGTCGAACGGTTCCTGTCGGCCCAATGCCAGACCGAACCGATAGTTGCGCGACAGGTCGGATGAGCAGGTGAGCATCAGATCGCCAAGGCCAGACAGGCCCATCAGGGTCTCGGGGCGGGCGCCTTTCAGCACCGCCAGCCTCTGCATCTCGGCAAAGCCACGGGTCAACAGCGCGGCGCGGGCGCTGTCGCCCATCCCGGCACCGATGCAGGCGCCGCAGCCGATCGCGATCACGTTCTTCAGCGCGCCACCAAGTTCGGCCCCGATCGTGTCGGTGGTCCGATAGAGCCGCAGGTTGGCGGTGGTCAGCTGCGCTTGCAAATCGCGACCCAGATCGGCCTCGGCGCAGGCCAGCGTCAGTGCCGTCGGCAGGCCACGCGCGATATCCTGGGCAAAGCTGGGTCCGGTCAGCAGCGCGGTGCGGGTGCCGGGCAGGGTTTCTGCCATCACGGCCATCGGGCCAAGCCCGCTGTTCATTTCGATCCCCTTGCAGCAGGCGACCAGAACCCGCCCGCGCAATGCAGCCGCATGATCTGACATCATGCCGCGCAGTTTCTGCATCGGCACCGCAAGGAGCAGCGTGTCGCTTTGCGAAGCCTGATCCAGATCATCGGTAACGCTCAGCGCTTCGGGCAGCGGCAGGCCGGGCAGGCGCTGTTGGTTCTCGCGGGTCTCCTGCATCTGCCGCGCCTGTTCGGGGGACCGTGACCACAACGTGACCGGACCCTTGCCCGCAAGCGAGATTGCCAAAGCGGTGCCGAATGCGCCCGATCCCAGAACCGCGACACTCATGCCTTGGCGCCCTTCTTGCCGCTGCCCAGCATCGCCGGGCTGTTTTGATCAAGCGGCCAGCGCGGCCGGGCGGTCAGGTCCAGCCCGTCGCGGGCGCCGCTGCGGAAGCGTTCGAGACCGGCATAGGCGATCATTGCCGCGTTGTCGGTGCACAGGCGCAGCGGGGGCGCGGTGAACCGGGCATCCGCCTCGGCGCAGACCGTTTCCAGCGCCGCGCGGATGGCTGCGTTGGCCGCCACCCCACCAGCGACCGCGACAACCGGGTCTGCTGGGTCCTCTGCCAGATAGAGCGCCAGCGCGCGCCGGGTCTTTTCCGCCAGCGTATCCACCACTGCGGCCTGAAACCCGGCGCACAGATCGGCGCGATCCTGCCGGGTCAACCCGCCCTGTTCGGCGACCAACTGGTCGCGCATCCGCATCAGCGCGGTCTTTAACCCCGAAAACGACAGGTCGCAACCGGGCCGGTCCAGCAAGGGCCGGGGAAAGCGGAATCGCTTGGGATCACCCTGCCGCGCCTCGCCCTCGACCGAAGGACCGCCGGGTTGCGGCAGGCCCAGCAGGCGCGCGGTCTTGTCAAAGGCCTCGCCCGGAGCGTCGTCGATGGTCCCGCCAAGCCGTGAGAACTGTTCGGCCCCTTGGGCGATCAGGTATTGGCAATGCCCGCCCGACACCAGCAGCATCAGATAGGGATAGGCGATCTGGTCGGTCAGGCGCGGGGTCAGCGCGTGGCCCGCCAGATGGTTCACCCCGATCAGAGGCAGGCCGGTGGCGGCGGCGATCCCCTTGGCGCACATCACCCCCGACATCACCCCGCCGATCAGGCCCGGCCCGGCGGTCACTGCCACCGCATCCAGATCGGCCAGGGTAACGCCAGCCTCGGCCAGCGCCTGGCGCACGCAGATATCCAGTTTTTCGGCATGGGCGCGGGCGGCGATCTCGGGCACCACGCCACCATAGGCGCTGTGCAGGTCGGTCTGGCCATGCACGACCGAGGACAGGATCTCGGCCGGTTGCCCCTCGGTCTGGCGCACCACCGCGGCGGCGGTATCGTCGCAACTGCTTTCCAGCCCGAGTATCGTCAGGGTTTGCGCCATCGGCCCCACCGTTGCATGATGTTCGGCGAGCGGGGTATCACCCCCGCGACCCGCAAACAATCCCGCCACGCAGGAGCGCGCCGCTGATCTATCTGCTGATGACCCGCCCGCGTGGCGCCTCGGAACGGTTTGTCGCCGGGTTACGCCCCGAGATCCGGGCGGCGTTGACCCCCATCTTTTCGCCGCTGTTGCAGATAGAGCCGACAGTCGAGGCGCTGGATTTTGGTTCGGCGGCGGGTCTGATCTTTACCTCGTCCAATGGCGTGGGCATCGCCGCGCGCTTGACCGCAGACCGGTCGCTGCCCTGTTTCTGCGTCGGGCGGGCAACCACCCGGATGGCGGTGCAGGCGGGCTGGTCTGCCACCATGGCGGGCGAGAGCGCCGAGGCGCTGATCGCGGGGATGCTCGCGCGGCGCCCGGTTACGCCTCTTTTGCATCTGCGCGGTGAACATGGGCGCGGTGAAGTGGCGGCAAACCTGACACGGATGGGGTTGAGGACCGGGGAACAGGTGATCTATGCCCAGCGTTTGTTGCCCTTTTCGGACGAGGCACAACGGGTTCTGACGGGTGACAAACCCGTTATTGCACCGGTTTTCTCACCCCGGACCGCGCGACAATTTGCCGGGCTGTTGAACGGCACGCCGACGCTCAGCGTCGTCGCGATGAGCGAGGCAGTGAAAAAACCCTTTGAAAACATAAAGCTTTCCGATTTGATCGTTGCCAAGACTCCGGATGCCGACGCTATGCGGGACGCGATTGAAATTGCTGTGACGCGTGCCATTCGGGTTGAGGGGCGTCCGGGCGCGCATTAGTGTCGAACGGCATCCGGTATTTGAAGATTTTCAGATTCGAAAGGGACAGCGCGGTGGCCGAGAAGAAAGACCCAGAGCTGGAAACCGTCACCGACCCTATGTCCGAGACCAAACAGGAGTTGCCTGAACCAACGGTTGACGAGGCGAAGGCGGCGACAGAGGTGCCTTCCGAAGCCGAAGCCGAAGCCGAAGCCGAAGCCGAAGCCGAAGCCGAAGCCGAAGCCGAAGCCGAAGCCGAAGCCGAAGCCGAA